>NZ_JBHMIP010000134.1:0-211 GCF_048060245.1 Micromonospora sp. LOL_014 | reverse complement strand
TCGGGTTCGTAGGCGGCGGGGTTGGCCTGCGCGAGCCGGCGGCGGATCGTGACGGATTCGACGGTCGCGTCCAGTGCCTCGTCGCGCCGGCCCGCCTCCGACAGATCGACGGAGAGGTTGTTCAGCGACGCGGCGAGTTCAGGCTCGTAGGCGGCGGGGTTGACCGTGGCGAGCCGGCGGTAGATGTCGGCGGCTTCGACGGTGGCGGTCA
>NZ_JBHMIP010000133.1:0-212 GCF_048060245.1 Micromonospora sp. LOL_014 | reverse complement strand
AGTGCCGTGGTCAGCTGGTCGGGGTTCAGGTGGGGTGCCAGGCCGGTCAACGCCTCCGCCCGCCAGTACTCGAAGGTGATTGCGGTGGCGGCGTCGAGTGCTGCGGTCAGTACCGCCGGCCGCTGGTCGGGGCCGAGGCGGAATGCCAGATCGGTCAACGCCTCCGCCCGTGCATGTTCGAAGGTGATTGTGGTGGCGGCGTCGAGTGCTGC
>NZ_JBHMIP010000132.1:0-218 GCF_048060245.1 Micromonospora sp. LOL_014 | reverse complement strand
CCCGCAACTGATCGGCGAGCACCTGGTCGAAGGCGGTCACCGCACCGGCAGCGTCACCCGCCTTACCTCGCATAAGGGCGAGGTTGTGGCGGGTGGTCAGGGTACCGGGGTGATCCGGCCCCAGCACCCGCAACTGATCGGCGAGCAACTGCTCGAAGGCGGTCACCGCACCGGCAGCGTCACCCGCCTCACCCCGCAAGTAGGCAAGGTTGTTCCGG
>NZ_JBHMIP010000131.1:0-219 GCF_048060245.1 Micromonospora sp. LOL_014 | reverse complement strand
TACGCCCGTCACGCAAGAAGGAGAAGGCCCGCTACGGCGAACCGATGCTCAAGAAGGTCCGGCAGTTGATCGAGTCGGTCAACGACACCCTCAAAGGCCAACTTGACCTGGAACAACACGGCGGACGGACCTTCACCGGTGTCGCCGTACGCGTCGCCCAACGCCTCCTCGCCATGGCCGCCGCCATCTGGCACAACAACAAGACCGGCGCACCCGTCA
>NZ_JBHMIP010000130.1:0-237 GCF_048060245.1 Micromonospora sp. LOL_014 | reverse complement strand
ACTGGCAGCACAAGCTGTCCACGACGATCATCCGTGAGAATCAAGCGGTGTACGTCGAGGATCTGTGTGTCGTCGGTCTCGGTCGGACCCGGCTGGCGAAGTCGGTGCACGACGCGGGATGGTCGTCGTTCGTCGCCATGCTGGAGTACAAGGCGGCGAGGTACGGGCGTACGTTCGCCCGGGTGGACCGGTGGCTCCCGTCCACCCGGATGTGTTCGGACTGCGGCCGGATCAACG
>NZ_JBHMIP010000129.1:0-240 GCF_048060245.1 Micromonospora sp. LOL_014 | reverse complement strand
GGGCCGTCTCATTTATCGGGGGGTCCACTGTGGGTTATCGGGGCCCTGCTGAATAAGCCTCTATGCCTTCAATGGCAAGGATCAACTAGAGAGTGTCATTGACGCGGCAGGCAATACGTGGAGCTATGAGTACGATATACGTGGGCGGCGAATCTCCGCTGACGACCCAGACGCAGGTTCAATGCCACGTAGCTTAAGTTGATCTTGGTGGTGGCTGGACCCGGTAGATGTGGATGGTCG
>NZ_JBHMIP010000128.1:0-258 GCF_048060245.1 Micromonospora sp. LOL_014 | reverse complement strand
CCTCCAAACCCGGCGGCAACACCGGCGCCAGCACCCGCTCCAACGGCGGCGCCAGCGGCGGCGGAGACAGACCCGCCGACAGCTGCCCGCTGAACAACAGCTTCACCCCCGGCACCAAGGTCCTGACGGCCGACGGCACCACCAAACCCATCGAACAGGTCAAACCCGGCGACAAGGTCATCGCCACCGACCCCGAAACCGGCACCACCAGCATCGAGACCGTCACCGCCACCATCACCGGCGACGGCGTCAAACACC
>NZ_JBHMIP010000127.1:0-262 GCF_048060245.1 Micromonospora sp. LOL_014 | reverse complement strand
AGTTGCGATCCTCGCCGGACCCGGAGGTCCGGCGCAGCGCCCAAAGCCGCGGGCCATCGTCTGCGACCACGACGCCGTTGCGATCCTCGCCGGACCCGGAGGTCCGGCGCAGCGACGGTCGCCGGCGCGGGACCGGTGCAAGTCCTGGAAGTTGCGATCCTCGCCGGACCCGGAGGTCCGGCGCAGCGCCCAAAGCCGCGGGCCATCGTCTGCGACCACGACGCCGTTGCGATCCTCGCCGGACCCGGAGGTCCGGCGCAGC
>NZ_JBHMIP010000126.1:0-264 GCF_048060245.1 Micromonospora sp. LOL_014 | reverse complement strand
GTGCGCAGGGTGCTGATGGTGCCCAGGGTGCGCAGGGTGCGCAGGGTGCTGATGGTGCCCAAGGTGCGCAGGGCGTGCAGGGCGTGCAGGGTGCGCAGGGTTTCCAGGGTGCTGATGGTGCCCAGGGTGCGCAGGGTGCCGATGGTGCCCAGGGTGCTCAAGGTGCGCAGGGCGTGCAGGGCGTGCAGGGTGCGCAGGGTTTCCAGGGTGCGCAGGGTTTCCAGGGTGCGCAGGGTGCTGATGGTGCCCAAGGTGCTCAAGGTG
>NZ_JBHMIP010000125.1:0-283 GCF_048060245.1 Micromonospora sp. LOL_014 | reverse complement strand
AGCAACTGCTCGAAGGCGGTCACCGCACCGGCAGCGTCACCCGCCTCACCCCGCAAGTAGGCAAGGTTGTTCCGGGTGCGCAGGGTGTCGGGGTGATCCGGCCCCAGCACCCGCAACTGATCGGCGAGCACCTGGTCGAAGGCGGTCACCGCACCGGCAGCGTCACCCGCGTCACCCCTTGAGGAGGCGAGGTTGTTGCGGGTGGTTAGGGTACCGGGGTGTTCCGGCCCCAGCACCCGCAACTGATCGGCGAGCACCTGGTCGAAGGCGGTCACCGCACCGG
>NZ_JBHMIP010000124.1:0-310 GCF_048060245.1 Micromonospora sp. LOL_014 | reverse complement strand
CCCAGGTCGAAGAAGTTGTCATGCCGGCCCACCCGGTCCAGGCCGAGCACCCGGCCCCAGACGGCGGCCAGCACCCGCTCGGCGGGGCCGTCCGGGGCGACGTACTCCTGGCTCAGCTCGGGACGGACGGCTTCGGGCTCGGGCAGGGCCCGGCGGTCGACCTTGCCCTGCGCGGTGAGCGGCAGCCGGTCCAGGACGACGAAGTGCCGGGGCACCATGTACTCGGGGAGGCTGCGGCGCAGCCAGGCACGCAGTTCGTCCGGCGACGGTGCCGGGCCGGCGGCGACCAGGTAGGCGGCCAGGTCGGCCT
>NZ_JBHMIP010000123.1:0-310 GCF_048060245.1 Micromonospora sp. LOL_014 | reverse complement strand
AGTCGACGATCCAGTGGTTGTCGAACCAGAAGTCGCTGTCGCGGGCCAGGTTCCGGATCGTCTTCCTGATCAGCGGGAGGGCGGCGCGGAGCCGTTTGTTGTAGCCGGGCCGCTGCGGTAGGTAGGGGAACATGCCGGCCAGGTGGACACGGGCGTAGCGGATCCAGTGGGCTTCCGAGCGTGCGCCGAGCAGGACCTGAGCCACGGCCAGGCAGACCAGTTCGGAGTCGGTCAGCAGTGGTGGCCTGCCACGCCACCGAGGTGTGCGGATGCTGTCGTCGATCTTCACGTACAGTGCGGTCAAGAGGGT
>NZ_JBHMIP010000122.1:0-322 GCF_048060245.1 Micromonospora sp. LOL_014 | reverse complement strand
CGCCGACGAACGCCTACGCGAGGTAGTCAACAGGGCCAACGTTGCCTGACGCGGCACTAGTGTCCGGACGGGACATCGTCGACGGTCCGGGACGCAGGGAACGGCTGCGGTACCAGGCATGCCCGAAGACGATCATCCAGCGGCAGGTCCGATCCGACCTCACCGCCGGCGCGCGGTCGAGGCCGACTCCGGGGAACGCCGAACGTGTGCCAACTGGTGTCCGCGCCGGGGTGCCGAGCCGATGCGGCGTGTAGGGTGCCAAAAACTAGATTCCGGCTGCTGACCTGCGGTTTCGAGGACTCGTTCAGACGGCTCGGTGGTA
>NZ_JBHMIP010000121.1:0-332 GCF_048060245.1 Micromonospora sp. LOL_014 | reverse complement strand
TTGATGGTTCCTCCCAGCTTGTACGGTGCCAATACCTGTCGCACGCGCTGTGAACTGGTCCCTCGCCAGCTTGAGGCACCTTCATGGTTATGGCGTTTCCAGTTGATCAATCTGTTCGCGATCCGCGTGTTCGACGCTCTTCTCGCCACGGCCCACAGTGACGGTGCCGTGCTCGCGGAGCTGCTGGCGCTGCGCCACGAGGTCGCGGTGCTCCGCCGCCAAGTCCACAGCCGACCAGGGCTGTCCTGGCCAGACCGGGCAATCCTGTCCGCGCTCGCCCGGTTCCTCCCCCGTCCGGTCCGCGCCCGACGACGGCTGGGAGGAACCATCAG
>NZ_JBHMIP010000120.1:0-368 GCF_048060245.1 Micromonospora sp. LOL_014 | reverse complement strand
CCGAGGCGGTCCGGGCATACACTCGGCTCTGGGAACGACTCACCGCCGCCGCACTCGGCCCGGTCGAGTCCCGCACCCTCATCCAGCGGATCGCAGACGACACCAGAGGCTGACCATGAACACGTCCCACCCCACCTGGCGCAAGTCCAGCCGCAGCGACAACAACGGCGGCGCCTGCATCGAAGTCGCCAACATGCCCCACACCACCGCAGTCCGCGACAGCAAAGACCACACCGGCCCAACCCTCACCTTCACCACCACCGACTGGACCGCCTTCATCCACGCAGTCAAGACCGACGAATACAACCACTGACAGAGATGATGGAGAAGAGCACCTCCCGCCGAGGTCTGACCCAACCACTGACTGA
>NZ_JBHMIP010000119.1:0-377 GCF_048060245.1 Micromonospora sp. LOL_014 | reverse complement strand
TCGGTGCCGACTTCGCGGGCGACCCGGGTGACCTCGTCGGCGAAGGAGGAGAGCTGGTCGACCATGGTGTTGACGGTCGACTTGAGTTCGAGGATCTCGCCGCGTGCGTCGACGGTGATTTTCTGGGACAGGTCGCCCTTGGCGACCGCGGTGGTGACCGAGGCGATGTTGCGGACCTGGCTGGTGAGGTTGGAGGCCATCGAGTTGACGTTGTCGGTGAGGTCGCGCCAGGTGCCGGAGACGCCCTTGACCTGTGCCTGGCCGCCGAGTTTGCCTTCGGTGCCGACTTCGCGGGCGACCCGGGTGACCTCGTCGGCGAAGGAGGAGAGCTGGTCGACCATGGTGTTGACGGTCGACTTGAGTTCGAGGATCTCGCC
>NZ_JBHMIP010000118.1:0-392 GCF_048060245.1 Micromonospora sp. LOL_014 | reverse complement strand
ACGACTTCTTCGAGCTGGGTGGCGACTCCATCCGCAGCATCCAGGTCGTCGGGCAGGCCCGATCGAACGGGCTGGTCGTCGGCCTCCAGGACCTGCACTGGCACCCGACCGTGCAGGCCCTCGGCGAGGCCGTCGGGGCGCGCACCGAGCCGGCACCGGCTCGGGCCCGCGCCTCGGCCTTCGCGCTGCTCTCCGACAAGGACCGGGAGCTGCTCGCCGCCCGCGGCTCGTCCGCCGCGACAAACGGCGGGACCGCGGCGGGTGTGCGATGACCGACGTGCTGAGCGCCCGGGCCGGCGTCCTCGAGGACGCCTACCCGATGTCCGAGCTCCAGGTCGGCATGGTCTACGAGATGGAGCGCGACCCGGAGCGCCTGCCGTACCACAACGTGC
>NZ_JBHMIP010000117.1:0-400 GCF_048060245.1 Micromonospora sp. LOL_014 | reverse complement strand
ATCCCACCACACCGGCCCGTCGGCCCCGTACGGGTAGACGATCAGGAACGCGTGCGAGCCGGCCGCCTGCGCGTTTCCGTCGGCGTCCAGGTGCAGCCGTCCGGTGTCCTGGTCGAAGCTCAGCCAGTCGGCGACGACCAGGGCTGCACTACCTGGGCCGGCCGCCGCCACCCGCTGCTGTAACTGCGCGTACTGCTCGGCGACCGCCGCCACCCGGTCCACCGGTGTCCCCGGCAGGTCCGCCGGCGGACCGACCCACTCCCCGCCCAACCACTCCTCGGCCCGGCTGATCCCGTCGGCCTCACCCGTGACCCGGTCGATCGTCCCGTCGCCCGCCCGGTCCGGCCAGCGCGGCAACGACACCATCGGCCGACCAAGAAACGTCGACAACCCCGCCAAC
>NZ_JBHMIP010000116.1:0-403 GCF_048060245.1 Micromonospora sp. LOL_014 | reverse complement strand
TCGACAACCACTGGATCGTCGACTCCACCCCGGTGCCGTGCGGCATGTCCCGCCCCACCGTGCAACGCTCGGACCTGGCAGGCTGGGCCGGATACGGCTACTGCGCCTCCCACTCCCGGTTCTTCTGGGGACTGCGCCTGTACCTGGTCCGCACCCCGACCGGGATGCCGATCCTGTGGGCCCTGGCGAACCCGAAGATCGGCGAGCGGGAGGTCCTCGCCGCGATGCTGGAGGTCGAGGCCGGTGTCGTCGCCGAACACGACGGCATCCTGCTGATCAGCGACAAGGGCTTCGCGTCCAGAACACTCGAGCGGGACCTCGCAGACCAGGGCATCACCCTGCTACGCCCGTCACGCAAGAAGGAGAAGGCCCGCTACGGCGAACCGATGCTCAAGAAGGTCCG
>NZ_JBHMIP010000115.1:0-403 GCF_048060245.1 Micromonospora sp. LOL_014 | reverse complement strand
ACCGTTTCACCGCGCGGTGCCGGGACGGGTCCCGGTCCTACCCGCGCTCCACGGTCGTTGAAGTCCGCCTGCCCGGCGGCCTTGATGTTGATCGCGGCGTTGACGTCCCGGTCGTGGTGACCGCCACACGGACAGACCCACGACCGCACGTTCAGCGCCATCTTCTCGTTGATCCGGCCGCAGTCCGAGCACATCCGGGTGGACGGGAGCCACCGGTCCACCCGGGCGAACGTGCGTCCGTACCTCGCCGACTTGTACTCCAGCATGCCGACGAACGACGACCATCCGGCGTCGTGGACGGACTTCGCCAGCCGGGTCCGGCCGAGACCGACGACACACAGGTCCTCGACGTACACCGCTTGATTCTCACGGATGATCGTCGTGGACAGCTTGTGCTGCCAGT
>NZ_JBHMIP010000114.1:0-444 GCF_048060245.1 Micromonospora sp. LOL_014 | reverse complement strand
TCGTAGGCGGCGGGGTTGACCGTGGCGAGCCGGCGGTAGATGTCGGCGGCTTCGACGGTGGCGGTCAGGGCTTCATCACGCCGGCCCAGGTCCGACCACCGGCCACCGAGGTTGTTCAGTGACGCGGCGAGGTCGGGTTCGTAGGCGGCGGGGTTGGCCTGCGCGAGCCGGCGGCGGATCGTGACGGATTCGATGGAGGCGTTGAGGGCTTCATCACGCCGGCCCAGGTCCGACAGCCAGATGCCGAGGTTGTTCAGTGACATGGCGAGGTCGGGTTCGTAGGCGGCGGGGCTGGCCCGCGCGAGCCGGCGGTAGATGTCGGCGGCTTCGACGGTGGCGTCGAGGGCCTCGTCCAATCGGCCCAGGTCCGACAGATCGACGGAGAGGTTGTTCAGTGACGCGGCGAGGTCGGGTTCGTAGGCGGCGGGGTTGGCCTGCGCGAGC
>NZ_JBHMIP010000113.1:0-457 GCF_048060245.1 Micromonospora sp. LOL_014 | reverse complement strand
GCGACGGCCTGGATCTCGATGAGCAGGTGCGGGTGGGGCAGTTGGTGGACGGCGACGGTGGTGCGGGTGGGTCCGGTGTGGTCGAAGTGTTCGGCCCAGACCTGGTTGTAGCCGCCGAAGTCGTTCATGTTGACCAGGTAGGTGGTGACCGAGACCAGGTCGGCGAGGCTGGCGCCGGCGGCGGCGAGCAGGTCGGCGATGTTGGCGATCACCGCACGGGTCTGTTCCCGGATGTCGAGTGTGGTGGTGCCGTATTCGTCCACGCTGGCCCCGGCGATGGTGTTGTCGGGGCGGCGGCTGGAGGTGCCGGAGACGAAGATGAATCCGCCGGCGACC
The DNA here is from genome assembly GCF_048060245.1 of Micromonospora sp. LOL_014. NCBI lineage: Bacteria > Bacillati > Actinomycetota > Actinomycetes > Micromonosporales > Micromonosporaceae > Micromonospora > Micromonospora sp. LOL_014. The sequence goes on along the minus strand of NZ_JBHMIP010000113.1, from coordinate 121 downwards.
TTGACGTGCGGGAACGCCCCGCGCGGGGTGGCCTTGCCCGCGACCAGATGCGCGGTCATCGCGTACCGCCGGTGGTGGTGAAGGCGGCGGTGCCGAGCCCTTGGACGGTGGCCCGCACGTG
>NZ_JBHMIP010000112.1:0-482 GCF_048060245.1 Micromonospora sp. LOL_014 | reverse complement strand
TCCCCGAGCGCCTTCAACCTCATCGGCTTCAACCCGTAACGGGCCAACAACTTCCCCGCGGCGCCACCAACCGCCGTCAACACCACGTTCAACGCCGTCATCGCACAAGCGCCCATGTCGCCGTTGATGAAACAGTCGACCGCGTCGGTGATCCCCAACTCGTCCATCAAAATCTGGCCGAGCTCCTTCGCCACCGCCACCACGACCTGCTTCGCGTCCTCCACATCCCGACGCGCCTGCGCCACCTCCGGCGGCACCGTCGACACCGGCGGCGGCCGGGGCACCACCGTCCAACGGTTCGACGACATCGAGTACACCAACTGCTCACCGCGCTTCTTCCAGTACGCGTCCTCCTCCCCACCACCACCCGTCGCCAACGGCCGCAACCCATCCGGATCCGTAAACGACACCGGCGAATTGTTCGCATACGCGTACCCGTGCATCTGCTGCGGATCACTCACATCGATGATCGGATCCACCGA
>NZ_JBHMIP010000111.1:0-498 GCF_048060245.1 Micromonospora sp. LOL_014 | reverse complement strand
GCGCATGTAGCCGGAGCAGGTGATCACCCGGCACGACTCGTGGCCGAGCCAGTGTTCGATGGAGTGGATGGACTTGTTCATCTCGTCGGGGAGCCAGCCCTGGTGGCGGCCGGCTTCGGTGGCGTGGATGGTGGCGACGAGGGGGATGTCGAGGTGTTCCTTGAGGGTGATGGCGGTGTGGGTGACGAGCCAGTCGTGGGCGTGGATGACGTCGTATTCGGCGGTCTGGGTGGCGCGGAGTGCGGCGCGGGTGAGGGTGTGGTTGAAGGCCATGGTCCAGGCGAGGAGGCTGGGGGTGGCGAGGGGGAACAGGGGTGGGTCCTCGGCGGCGCGGATGATGCGGACGCCGTCGGCGTATTCCTCGAGGGGGGCGCCGGGGGCGTGGCGGGTGACGACGGTGACCTCGTGGCCGGCGTTGGCCAGGGCGACGGAGAGGGCGTGTACGTGCCGGCCCAGTCCGCCCACCACGACGGGTGGGTACTCCCAGGACAGCATCAG
>NZ_JBHMIP010000110.1:0-517 GCF_048060245.1 Micromonospora sp. LOL_014 | reverse complement strand
CGGCGTTGCGCGGACCCTGGGGCGGCATGGCCGAGCGGGACCGGGCGGTGGTGTTGCGGGCAGTGGCCGACGAGTTGGATCGCCGGTTCGATGATCTGGTGGCTGCTGAGGTGGCGGATACCGGTAAGCCGGTCGGTCAGGCCCGGACGTTGGACATTCCGCGTGGGGCGGCGAACTTCCGGGCGTTCGCGGAGATCGCCGCGACGGCGCCGACGGAGTCGTTCACCACGGTCACGTCGTCGGGTGGTCGGGCGTTGAACTACGCGGTCCGTAAACCCGTCGGCGTGGTCGCGGTGATCGTGCCGTGGAACCTGCCGCTGCTGCTGCTCACCTGGAAGGTCGCTCCGGCGCTGGCGTGCGGTAACGCCGTGGTGGTGAAGCCGTCGGAGGAGACGCCGGCGTCGGCGACGCTGCTGGCGGAGGTGATGGCGGCGGCGGGTGTGCCGGATGGGGTGTTCAATGTGGTGCACGGGTTCGGGCCGGGTGCGGCGGGGGAGTGGCTGACCACTCATCCGGG
>NZ_JBHMIP010000109.1:0-557 GCF_048060245.1 Micromonospora sp. LOL_014 | reverse complement strand
TCCTCGACGTACACCGCTTGATTCTCACGGATGATCGTCGTGGACAGCTTGTGCTGCCAGTCCCGCCGGGTGTCGGCCACCCGGGCGTGCGCCCTGGCGACCTTCACGACGGCCTTCCCACGGCGGTTACTGCCCCGCTGTTTACGCGACAGGGCCTGCTGCAGCCGCTTGAGCCTGCGGGCAGCGCGGCGCAGGAACCTGGGCGCGGCCACCTTCGTGCCGTCCGGCATGACCGCGAAATGCGTCAGCCCCAGATCGATCCCCACCTCGGCGTCGGTCGGCGGCAACGGCTCGTCCGTGGCCGAGACGACGAACGAGGCGAAATACCTACCGGCGGCGTCCCGGATGACCGTCACGGACGACGGGTCCGACGGCAGTGTCCGGGACCAGCGGACCGTGAGGTCGCCGATCCTCGGCAGCCGCAGACGGCCGTTGTCCAGCACCGCGAACCGGGAGTTGCGGGTGAAACGGATGGCCTGCCGGTTGTCCTTACGGGACCGGAACCTCGGCGGCGCCACCATGCGGCCCTTGCGCCTGCCCGACACGGAGTGGAAGAA
>NZ_JBHMIP010000108.1:0-564 GCF_048060245.1 Micromonospora sp. LOL_014 | reverse complement strand
CCCAATCACTCGACACCCAAGATCATTTTACCGGGTGTCGCCATGACCGTTTGACTCCGCCGTTGTATACCCAGATTGGATTCCAAATACGGATATATTCGCCGGGGTCGTAGAAGCTGCCGAGATAGAATACGCTGCAGCTGTATCCCGCGAAGCAGTCGACATCTTCCCAATAGTAGGGCGCTCCGTTGCTGTCTTCTCCATCATATATAATTCCATATGGACCAATGGCGCCACATGAAGTGTGTGAATTTGAGTCGCGACTGATGCGCAGGATTTGGCCAGACCGGTTGTGGACTTCGCCGCAGGCGGGCCAGGTACAGCTTGGCCCCATCGTTCCTGTGTCGCTATTTTCATGATGTTTTCTCGACTCTTCGGGCAGGACGTCGACGGCTATCACGTAGTTGCTTGGCTCGTCCTGTAGTTGCTTGCTCATCTCGGCGCGTGCTGGTGTTGGGATTGTGAGCATGCTTATCAACATGAGACTAAGTGTTGCGATCGAAGGCGGGATCAAGTGATCATGGCGACACTGCGTTCTTGACCAGATCGTTGAAAACTTCGATC
>NZ_JBHMIP010000107.1:0-590 GCF_048060245.1 Micromonospora sp. LOL_014 | reverse complement strand
AACTCCTGCCGCGGGCGGCGCGACGAGACGCCCTTGAGTGGGTTGACCAGGCGGGAAACGGCGACTTTGGGCGGGTGGTCGACCAGCAGGTGGAATGGTTGCCCTCGCCGTTGAACTCGACCAGTTCGGCCTCGAAGCCCGTGCACACGTCCCGCATGATCGCCTCCATCCGGGTCAGGTGCCGGTCGGCGAACACCGTGTACCGGAAACTTCGTCACGAAAGCCAAGTGGACATGCGTCGCGAAGACGCAGTGCCTGCCGGTACGGACACCTTCGACTTCTGCCATAGACCAACGATGATGTCGTGTGGTTCGTGCAGCTCCGGTACCAGTTCCGGGTCTACCCGACACCCGGCCAGCAGATCGCGCTGGCCCGGGCGTTCGGTTGCGCCCGGGTGGTGTTCAACGACGGGCTGCGCGCACGGCAGGAGGCACGCGAGCAGGATCTGCCGTACGTGTCGGACGCCGAGCTGTCGAAGCGGGTCATCACGCGGGCCAAGTCGACTCCGGAGCGGGCGTGGCTGGGCGAGGTGTCGGCGGTGGTGTCGCGGCAGGCCCTCGCGGACCTGAACGCCGCGTACCGCACCTTCT
>NZ_JBHMIP010000106.1:0-634 GCF_048060245.1 Micromonospora sp. LOL_014 | reverse complement strand
CCAACCGTTGACTTCGTCCCCGCCCTGAAGGAACGGGGATTCCCTTGGTCGCGCTCGGGGGTTCCTGTTTCACCGACGACCGCCCCGTCCGAGAGGAGAACTCCCGGTGAGGTCTCACACCGCCTCCACAGGCAATCACGGAGAGCCCCTCCGCGAGAATGTTCCGGGCCGCGTTGACATCCCGGTCATGGGCCTGCCCGCACCGGCAGGTCCACGACCGGACCGCCAACGGCATCCGGTCAGCCAGCACGCCACAGCCCGAACACAGCCGGGTCGACGGGAACCAGCGGTCCACGACCACCAGGTCCCGGCCGTACCAGTCGGTCTTGTACCCCAGCATGCTGCGGAACCGCCGCCAGCCCGCGTCCGAGACGGCGCGGGCCAGACGGTGACCGGCCATCATGGTGCGGACGGTCAGGTCCTCGATCACGATCGTTTGGGTTTCACGAACGAGCCGAGCGGTCAACTTGTGCAGGTGGTCGCGGCGGCGGTCGGCGATCCGGGCATGAGCCCGGGCCACCGCCAACCGGGCCTTGGCCGGTTCGCTCCGGTCGTCGCAGAGCAGGGACACGAACCAGCGGCCCGCCGCGTCCTGCGACACGGTCACCGTCGACGGCGCCGCGCCCTGCGGCAA
>NZ_JBHMIP010000105.1:0-637 GCF_048060245.1 Micromonospora sp. LOL_014 | reverse complement strand
ATCGCCCGCCGCACCGACCGGGGCGAACGCCTCGTCGGCGCCAAGATGGGCCTGACCAGCCAGGCGAAGATGGCCCAGGTCGGCGTCGATGAGCCGATCCTCGGCCAACTCACCGACACCACGCAGGTGCCCGACGGCGCCGCCGTGGACATCTCCGGGCTGATCCACCCCCGGGTCGAACCGGAGATCGCCTTCCTCCTCGACAGGCCGCCGACACCCGGGATGCCGTTCACCGACGCGGTGCGGGCCGTCGCCCCCGCGCTGGAGGTCATCGACTCCCGCTACGCCAACTTCACCTTCTCGCTGCCCGACGTGATCGCCGACAACACCTCGGCCGCCCTGTTCACCGTCGGGCCGTGGCAGCCGGTCCCGGACGGCGTCGACAACCTCGGCGTACTGCTGGAAGTGGACGGACGCACGGTGCAGACCGGATCCACCGCCGCGATCCTCGGCGACCCCCGCCGCGCCCTGACCGCCGGCATCGCCCTCGCCGACCGGCACGGCCCGGCGCTCCAAGCCGGGTGGATCTTCCTGGCCGGCGCGGCCACCGCCGCGGTGCCGCTCGCCCCCGGCGTCCACGTGCGGGCCACCGTCCAAGGGCTCGGCACCGCCGCCTTCACCACCACCGGCGGTACGC
>NZ_JBHMIP010000104.1:0-637 GCF_048060245.1 Micromonospora sp. LOL_014 | reverse complement strand
GCGTACCGCCGGTGGTGGTGAAGGCGGCGGTGCCGAGCCCTTGGACGGTGGCCCGCACGTGCGCGCCGGGTGGGAGGGGGACGGCGGCGGTGGCCGCGCCGGCCAGGAAGATCCACCCGGCTTGGAGCGCCGGGCCGTGCTGGTCGGCGAGGGCGATGCCGGCGGCGAGGGCGCGGCGGGGGTCGCCGAGGATCGCGGCGGTGGATCCGGTCTGCACGGTGTGTCCGTCGATGTCGAGGAGTACGCCGAGGTTGTCGACTTCGTCGGGGACCGGCTGCCAGGGTCCGACGACGTACAGGGCGGCGGAGGTGTTGTCGGCGATCACGTCGGGCAGCGAGAAGGTGAAGTCGCGGTAGCGGGAGTCGATGACCTCCAGCGCGGGGGCGACGGCGCGGACCGCGTCGGTGAACGGCATCCCGGATGTCGGCGGCCGGTCGAGGAGGAAGGCGATCTCCGGTTCGACGCGTGGGTGGATCAGCCTGGAGATGTCCACGGCGGCGCCGTCGGGCACCTGCGTGGTGTCGGTGAGCTGGCCGAGGATCGGGGAGTCGACGCCGACCTGGGCCATCTTCGCCCGGCTGGTCAGGCCCATCTTGGCGCCGACGAGGCGTTCGCCCCGGTCGGTGCGGCGGGCGAT
>NZ_JBHMIP010000103.1:0-790 GCF_048060245.1 Micromonospora sp. LOL_014 | reverse complement strand
GATCCGGGGGGTGTTGTCGCCGGGCCGGGTGGCGTCGGCGGACCGCTGATAGGGACCCGGCCACCCCCGTCCGGTGGCAGGTCTCCTCGTAACGTGGATGCCGGCAGTGTGGCGCCGTGACCAGCGGCCGAGCCAGGCCATCGCGGTGAGGAGGGCAGACTGTGCACGACGGGTTCGGCGTCTTCATCGGACTCGACGCCGGCAAGGAAGGACACCACGCGGTCGCGTTGAACCGCCACGGCAAGAGGCTGCACGACGCGACACTGCCCAACACCGAAGCCGGGCTACGGAAACTGTTCGACAAACTCGCCCGACACGGCCGGATCCTGGCCGTGGTCGACCAGCCCGCGTCGATCGGCGCGCTGCCCGTCGCGGTCGCCCGCGCCTACGGCCACCAGGTGGCCTACCTGCCCGGTCTGGTCATGCGCCGGCTGGCCGACCTGCACCCCGGCACCGCGAAGACCGACGCCCGCGACGCCTACGTCATCGCCGACGCCGCCCGCACCCTGCCCCACACCCTGCGCCGGGTCGACACCGGCGACGAGACCCTCGCCGAACTGGAGGTGATGGTCGGCTACGACGACGACCTCGCCGGCGAGGTCACCCGCGTGGGCAACCGCATCCGGGGCCTGCTCACCCAGATCCACCCACCCCCGGAACGCGTCCTCGGCCCGAAACTGCAGCACCCGCCGTACTCGAGGCACTCTCACGGTGCGGCGTACCCACCGGGCTGCGCAGGGCCGGCCGGGCGAAACTCACCGAGATCGTCAAAGCCCGCGCGCCACGCATG
>NZ_JBHMIP010000102.1:0-864 GCF_048060245.1 Micromonospora sp. LOL_014 | reverse complement strand
GGAAACGATCTCCTGTGTCATCGGGCTGCACTTCTACAGGATCGCCTGTGAATAGACCTCATACGTCGTGACGGCTGCGGGGTACGCAGTCGTGGCTCCCTTGTGCTGATGATGCTCTATAACGTTTCCGCGAGCATCGACGACAGTAGTTGTCGGCGTATCTCCGATTGGCGGCGTCAAGTAGACGCGATCACCGCCATACTCTTTCGTTGTTCGCCATTTTTCGACACCGGGAGCGGTTCGTTGGATGACATCGGTAGTCCGATTAGCGCGGTCATACTCGATAACAGTCTGACTCTTGACCTCCCATTCGAGAATCGTCTGAAGGTCCGCACTGGGGCTTAGCCCTGCCACGTGATGCCAGTCATTGTTAACATGCGGGCGACCTGCCGCGTCGTAGACAGTCTCGGTCAAAATTGTCCCAGAGCCAGCGAGCCCTGCACGCTGGGTCTGCCGTGGGCGAAGCAGACCATCATACAACGCGTATGTGGTGATATAATTCGAGGAAGCATTTATCTCTTTTGTGATAACCGCGTTGACGTCGCCGGACTTCCGCACCACGTAGGAGTACTCAACGTTCGGGTCAGCCCCGCCACTCTTCGACCGGTTCGGCAGCCAGACCTTAGTCAGCCTACCCAAGGCATCGTAACCAAACTCGGTGCGGCGATTGTTGACATCTACATTGGCAGCTGCGATGCCCCAGGCCGGCTCGACTTCCTGAGTCGACACCCACCCCAAAGGCCCAGTGGTTGTTATGAGTGTCAGCGGACCACCCGCACTTGGCGTGTAGGCCGTCGTAGTCTTGAGGTCTATTCACAGGCGATCCTGTAGAAGTGCAGCCCGATGACACAGGAGATCGTTTCC
>NZ_JBHMIP010000101.1:0-869 GCF_048060245.1 Micromonospora sp. LOL_014 | reverse complement strand
GGCGGGATCAAGTGATCATGGCGACACTGCGTTCTTGACCAGATCGTTGAAAACTTCGATCGGCTTCAGCCAGTTCAACGTCTGACGCGGTCTGCCATTCAACTCTGCAGCGACCTTATCAAGATCCTCCTGGGTGTGCAAGGAAAGATCCGTACCCTTCGGAAAATACTGCCGGAGTAGACCATTCGTGTTCTCGTTGCTCCCGCGCTGCCACGGCGAGTGCGGGTCGCAGAAATAAACCGGCATCCCCGTCCGAACCGTGAAATCAGCATGCCGGGCCATCTCCTTCCCCTGATCCCAGGTCACACTCCCACGCATGAACTCCGGCAACGTCTCCATCTTCGCCGCGAGCAGAAAAGCGACCCGGTCAGCGGTACGGTCGAACGGAATCCGCACCAGCATGACGAAACGAGTGGTCCGCTCGACCAACGTGGCGATCTGGGACCTGTTGCCCTTCCCGATGATCAGATCACCCTCCCAGAACCCGGGAACGGCCCGGTCCTCGGCCTCCACCGGCCGCTCGCTGATGTTCACCATGTCCTTGATGGAACCCCTGGCCACGGCAGGACGCGACCGGTTCACCCGCTGCGTACGACCACGCCGCAGCGCCAGCTTCAGCTGCGTCCGCAGCTCCCCACGCGCCTGGAGATACAGGCACTCGTAGATCGTCTCGTGCGACACCCGCATCTCCGGGTCATCAGGATGATCCACCCGCAACCTCTCGCCGATCTGCCGCGGTGACCACTTCTCCGCGAAACCGTCGTTGACCGCATCGTGCAACCGCCGCGAAGACTCCAGCTTACGTGGCTTCGGTCGCAGACGATTCCCGTCGCAACGCGCCTGCGCCTCGACCGCACGGTAATCCCACG
>NZ_JBHMIP010000100.1:0-885 GCF_048060245.1 Micromonospora sp. LOL_014 | reverse complement strand
GAGGCTTATTCAGCAGGGCCCCGATAACCCACAGTGGACCCCCCGATAAATGAGACGGCCCGCCCTCCCATAGGATGGAGTTACCACACAACAACCAAAGAAAAGCGGACCGCCGAACATGTATCATACCACCGGCTTCACGACCGATCAGATCCGCGACCTCTGCGTGCTGGTCCGCGCCGAATGCCGGAACCTGGGCACGGAACCGTGGCCACCGATCCTCGGCCTCTACCGTGCCCTCGTGGTCACGTTGACCTACATGCGGCGCAACCGCGTCCAAGCGGAGATCGCCGAGGCGCACGGCGTCTCCCAGTCGACGATCTCACGGGCGGTCACCGGCATCACCCCGGTCCTCGACCGCGTGCTGGCGGGGTTCGCGCCGACCGCCGACGAGCTCGACCCGACCGTCCAGTACATCGTCGACGGCACCCTGTTCCCCTGCTGGTCATGGCGCACGGACCGCTGTCTGTACTCCGGCAAGCACAAGACCACGGGCATGAGCGTCCAGGTCGCCTGCACCCTCGACGGCGCGCTCGCCTGGATCTCCGATCCCGTCACCGGCAACCACCACGACTCGTACGCGATCAACGACACCGAGGTCCTCGTCAGCCTGAATCCCGGAGACTGGATCGGCGACAAGGGCTACGTCGGCAACGGCATGATCACCCCGTACAAAAAGCCCAAGGGCGGCGAGCTCACAGAGTGGCAGAAGGAATACAACAGGCAGGTCAACAAGATCCGCTGGGTCGTCGAACAGGTCATCGCGAACCTGAAGACCTGGAGAATCCTACACACCGACTACCGCAGACCGCTCGCGACCTTTACGGAAACGATCTCCTGTGTCATCGGGCTGCACTTCTACAGGATCGCCTGTGAATAGACCTC
>NZ_JBHMIP010000099.1:0-991 GCF_048060245.1 Micromonospora sp. LOL_014 | reverse complement strand
TACGAGCAGGTAGTGGCGGGGGCCGGCGGTGGCGATCCACGCCCACGCGTACCAGCGGTCGCCTTTGGAACCCGCCCCGCAGGACATGGTCTGCCAGGCGGTGTCGGTGGTCAGGGTCGCGGCCGCCGCGTCGGCGCGGATCTTCGTCTTCCAGCCGGGCAGGGTGATCCGGAACGAGCACGGCACGCCGAGGCTGTAGCCGATTCCCCGGGTCTCGCAGGTGTCGCGTAGCCGCCGGTCCCGGCCGTAGACGGCGTCGGCGGTGCACCACCGCACCGGTACGCCGGCGTCGAGTGTCTCGGTGAGCAGGTCGGCGGCGAGTCGGGGTTTGGTCGCGAACTCGGTGTCGGCGGGGACGCCGGTGGCGGCGCGGCGGGCGTCGTCGTCGAGGTGGGCGGCGGGGATCCACAGGCGGGAGCCGACCAGGGCGTGGCCGGCGCGGGTGGCGTAGGTGGCGTTGACCAGGTTGACGGCGTTGGTGACCTTTCCCGCGCAGCCCACGTACTGGCGGGTCACGCCGCACGTGCCGGTGCCGGTCTTCTCCACCCCGCTCTCGTCGAAGATCAGCGTGTTGTCGCCGTCCGGGTCGGCCAGGCGTGCCACGGCGAAGTCACGGACCACGCCCATCGCCTTGCCGGTGTCCCAGACCGCGCGTTCGAGTAGTCGTTGCATCCGGTCCGGGGTGGTGTCCCCGGCGTGTTCGGCGAGGGTCCAGCAGTTCTTCCGGGGCAGGTCGGCGATGAGGCCACGGACGTACTTGCCGGCCTGCCGTAGTGGTTCGACCCGGGCGAAACACGCGCCGAGGTCTCCCATCAGCGTGGCGAGGTTCTCCTCGACCCGACTGGCCTCTACCATGGCCGCTGCGGCCACCTCGTGATCCTTCGTTGTCCACACAACACCGGACGATCATGCGGTGGCCGTCTCCGTCGCCGCACATCCTGTCCGTCCATACCCCACCGCACCGGTCAGGTCACGAAGTACGGCTGCCCTA
>NZ_JBHMIP010000098.1:0-995 GCF_048060245.1 Micromonospora sp. LOL_014 | reverse complement strand
GTAAGAGCGACCGGCAATAGGGTCCAAGATCCGGACATGCGGGTACCTGGAAGTAGTAGGCAGGCACGGGTCCATCGATCATCGGAGTTCTCTACGCTCTGCAACCGATGGAGTCCCGTGCCTGCGCTGCAATCATCGTTGCTCGAACCCATCTGGGTCCAGTTCGCCGCGTTGTGGCCTGAACAACCCGAGTTCGACCCGGCCCATCCGCTGGGCTGTCACCGCCGGCGGATCCCGGACCGGATCGTGTTCGAGCACGTCATCGCCGCTTTGGTCCATGGATCCGGCTATGAACGCGTCGCGTCGGGTGACTGTTCGGACCGGACGATCCGTCGCCGTCTGCGGTTGTGGGCTGACGCCGGTCTCGGTGAGCAGGTCCATGAACTCGCCCTGGACGCCTACGACCGCATGATCGGCCTGGACCTGACTGACGTCAGCGCTGACGGCGCGATCACGAAAGCGCCGTGTGGCGGCGACCGGGCCGGCCGCTCACCGGTCGACCGCGGCAAGGGCGGTATGAAGCGCTCGACCGGTGTGGACGGCTACGGCATCCCGCTCGGGATCACCGGTGCCCCGGCCAACCGGCCCGACTCGCCGCTGCTGCGCGACACCTTCGAAGCGTGCAGCGCCCAACTCCGCCATCACTGGCCTGAGCAGGTCACAGCCCACCTCGATCGCGGCTACGACAGCAACCGCGCCCGGGAGCTGCTCGATGAACTCGGCTTCGACGCCGAGATCGCCCGCAAGGGCGTACCCGCCCCGATCCAAGTCGGTAAGCGGTGGGTGGTCGAGCGCACGAACTCGTGGATGAACGGCTTCGGCAAGATCCGCCGCTGCACCGACCGCAACGCTACGATCATCGACTTCTACCTCTACCTGGCCGCCGCGATCGTCACGATCCGTCAACTCATCCAACGAGCCCGCACGCTCTACCGCTGGGACACCCGGCCGACAACCCGCCGACTCAGGTAACGCCTATTGCCGGTCGCTCTAAG
>NZ_JBHMIP010000097.1:0-1022 GCF_048060245.1 Micromonospora sp. LOL_014 | reverse complement strand
TCGCCCGGCACGGTGGCATGCGGTCGCTGTTCGGCAGCGTGTACGCGCCGTCGACGCTCGGGTCGTTCCTGCGTACGTTCACCCACGGGCACGTACGGCAGTTGCAGGCCGCCGCCCGCGACACCCTGTGCTTCGTGGACATCGACTCCATGCTGCGGCGGGTGTACGGCAAGCAGAAGCAGGGCATCGGGTTCGGCCACGCCAAGGTCGGCGGCTACAACGTCTACCCGCGCGGCTACAACCCCCTGGTCGCGACGCTGTCCACCCCGCTGTCCGCGGTGACCGCCGCCACGAGGCTGCGGTCGGGTAACGCCGGCTCGGCCCGGGGCGCCGCCACCATGATCGCCGAGGCCGTCACGACCGCCCGGGCATGCGGCGCTTCGGGGGAGATCATGGTGCGAGCGGACTCGGCGTTCTACGCCAAGACGGTGATCAGCGGCTGCCGGCGTCGTGGCGTGCGGTTCTCGGTCACCTGCCGCATCGACCCGCAGATCCGCGCCGCGTGCGACGGCATCGCCGCCGACCAGTGGGTCGACATCACATATCCGCAGGCCGTCTGGGACGAGGACGCCGGCCGGTGGATCTCCGACGCGCAGATCGCCGAAACCACGTACACCGCGTTCGCCGGCACCCGACACGAGGCGACCGCCCGGCTGATCGTCCGCCGCGCTGACCCGCGCCGCGATCACACACAACCTCACCCGCGCCGCCGGACACCTCGCCGCGGGCACCTGGTCGACCGCCAGACCCGCCACCATCCGGACCCGGATCATCACCGTCGCGGCCCGCCTCGCCCACCGGGCCCGCACCATCCACCTGCACCTGCCCGAGTACCGGCCCTGGCAGGCGGCGTTCGACAACCTGTTCACCGCCGTCCAACCGGCACCCGGCTGACCACACCCCACCAGCCGAAACCAGGCGGCCCGACCACAGGCCACAATCCCGTTCCACCCCGAACACTCACCCTCGGAGCAAGCCGATCACGTGATCGGCGACTCCCTCACGCCCGCCGCACCACCCAA
>NZ_JBHMIP010000096.1:0-1045 GCF_048060245.1 Micromonospora sp. LOL_014 | reverse complement strand
GGCAGCACCGACCCGCACCGGCAGATCCGCCGCCACCTGGACCAGGACCACACCGGCCGATGCCGGCGAGCCAGCGTCATCGCCACCGCCACCAGGTACGAGCCGTACGTGACACGCCCAGACACACGACCTCCCGCAAACCCGAACCGCACTACTAATTTGCAAGTCCAAAAACGATGGTACGTGTGAGGACACACTTTGGGAACCCACCCGGCACGTCCCACACCCACCAGGACAGCCGTCAGATACTCACCACCATGGTCAACCCGACGATCCAACGCCGACGCCTCGGCAACGCCCTCAAACGCGCCCGCGAAGCCGCCGGCAAGACCCAGGACGACGCCGCCAGGATCATCGACTCCTCAGCCAGCAAGATCAGCCGACTCGAACTCGGCCAGTCCGGCATCCGCCAAACCGACCTCACCCTGCTCCTCGACTTCTACGGCGTCACCCGCGCCGACGCCGAACCCCTCCGAGACCTCGCACGCGCCGGCCGCCAACGTGGCCGATGGAGCGGCTACCGCAACGTCATCCCCGACTGGTTCCGCCAATACCTCGACCTCGAAGCAGACGCCACCCACATCCGCTGGTACCAGCCCGAGGTCATCCCCGGCATCCTCCAGACCGAGCCCTACATCCGCGCCCTCAACCAACGCACCCACACCAACGACCTCGAACGACAGATCTCCGTACGACTCGAACGACAGAAGGTCATCGACCAGCCCGACGGAGCCCACCTCCACCTGATCCTCAGCGAGTCAGCGCTCCGCCGCACCCTCGGCGACCCGCCCACCATGCACCAGCAGCTCACCCACCTCGCGTCACTGGCAAACCGCCCCAACGTGACGATCCAGGTGTTCCCGTTCGACGCCCCCACCTACGAGACCTCGTCGTACAACTTCATCATCCTGCGCTTCGGCGAAGAGACGGCGTCCGAAGTCGTCTACCTGGAGACCCTCACCGACGCCGACTACCTCGACGGCCCCGAGGCGGTCCGGGCATACACTCGGCTCTGGGAACGACTCACCGCCGCCGCACTCGGCCC
>NZ_JBHMIP010000095.1:0-1048 GCF_048060245.1 Micromonospora sp. LOL_014 | reverse complement strand
CGTCACCTACGGCCACGGTGCCGCGTCGGACGCCGACTGGATCACCGCCGCCGCCGAGTCGATCAGCCGGGCGACGTTGACCACGCTGCTGCTGCCCGGCATCGGCACCATCGACGACCTGAAAGCGGCCCGCGACCTGGGCGTGACCAGCGTCCGGATCGCCACCCACTGCACCGAGGCCGACGTCGCCGCCCAGCACATCGCCTGGGCCCGCGACAACGGCATGGACGTGGCCGGGTTCCTGATGATGGCGCACATGAACACCCCGGCCGGGCTCGCGGCGCAGGCCAAGCTGATGGAGTCGTACGGGGCGCACTGCGTCTACGTCACCGACTCCGGTGGCCGGCTGCTGATGGACGACGTCGCTACGCGGGTCGACGCCTACCGCGAGGTCCTGGACCCGCAAACGCAGATCGGCATTCACGCCCACCACAACCTGTCCCTCGGTGTGGCCAACAGCGTCGTCGCCGTGCGGCACGGCACCACCCGGGTCGACGCCTCCCTGGCCGGGATGGGCGCCGGGGCCGGTAACGCCCCCCTGGAGGTCTTCACCGCCGTGGCGGACCTGCACGGCTGGAAACACGGCTGCGACACCTTCGCGCTGATGGACGCCGCCGAGGACCTGGTCCGCCCGCTGCAGGACCGGCCGGTGCGGGTCGACCGGGAAACCCTGTCGCTCGGCTACGCCGGCGTCTACTCCAGCTTCCTGCGCCACGCCGAACGCGCCGCCGACCGCTACAACCTGGACGTGCGGTCCATCCTGGTCGAACTCGGCCGCCGCAGGATGGTCGGCGGCCAGGAAGACATGATCACCGACGTCGCCCTCGACCTCGTCAACGGAGAGCGCCCGTGACCGCCACCAGCATTGACACCGCCGACCTCGCCGCCCGGCTCGACGAGGCGGCCGTCACCGGCACCCCGATTCCGCAGCTCGCCGACACCCACCGGGTCGACGTCGACGCCGCCTACGCGGTGCAGCAGGCCCTGATCGCCCGCCGCACCGACCGGGGCGAACGCCTCGTCGGCGCCAAGATGGGCCTGACCAGCC
>NZ_JBHMIP010000094.1:0-1056 GCF_048060245.1 Micromonospora sp. LOL_014 | reverse complement strand
ACGCCTCGCCGCGTTGGAACGGGAGGTCCGTGAGCTGCGGCGGGCGAACCAGATCCTGAAGTCCGCGGCGAGTTTCTTCGCGGCCGAGCTGGACCGGCCGTCGAGATGAGGGTCGCGTTCGTCGACTCGCAGAAGGCCGAACACGGTGTCCAGTCGGTCCTGCGGGCGCTTGAAGACACGCCCGCCGGGATCGCACCGTCGACCTACTACGCCGCCAAGGCCCGCCCCGCCTCGGCCCGATCGAGGCGCGATGAGGAGCTGACCGCGATGATCGCCCAGGTCCACAAGGCCAACTACGGCGTCTACGGGGCCCGCAAGATCTGGCACGAGCTGCACCGCCAAGGCGTCGACGTGGCCCGGTGCACCGTCGAGCGGCTGATGCGCGAGTCCGGACTCCGTGGGCTGCTACGCGACAGGTCACCGCGCACGACCCGACCGGCCGCCGAGACCAGCAGGCCCGCTGACCTGGTCAACCGTGACTTCACCGCGATACGGCCGAACCAGCTGTGGGTCGCCGACCTGACCTACGTGCGCACCAGCGTGGGCTGGGTGTACGCCGCGTTCGTCCTCGACGTGTACTCCCGGATGATCGTCGGCTGGCAGGTCTCCACGTCGCTGTACACGGATTTGGCGCTCGACGCGCTGAAGATGGCGATCTGGCGCCGCGAGAACCAGGGCGCCGACCTGGGCGGACTCGTCCATCACTCCGACCGGGGAGTCCAGTATCGAGCGATCCGCTACACCCAGCGGCTCGCCGAGGCCGGCGCCGTCACCTCCGTCGGATCCAAAGGGGACTCGTACGACAACGCCATGGCCGAGGCGTTCAACTCCCTGTACAAGGCCGAACTCGTCCGCAACACCGGTCCGTGGCGCGGCCTCGACGACCTGGAGATGGCCACCGTCGAGTACATCGACTGGTACAACAACCGGCGGCTCCACGGCGAACTCGGACACGTCCCGCCCGCCGAGTACGAAGCGCTACACGCGATGACCCAACCGGTCACCGCACCCCTGAAAACCAGCTAACCAACTCTCCATCAAACCCGGGGCTTGACA
>NZ_JBHMIP010000093.1:0-1063 GCF_048060245.1 Micromonospora sp. LOL_014 | reverse complement strand
GTACGCGGGCTTGATGACGTCGTCGATGACCGCCAGCCGCTCGTCGAACGGGATGAACGCACTCTTCATCGCGTTCACCGTCAACCACCGCAACTCCGACCACCCCCACCCGAACGCCTCCACCAACAACCACATCTCCCGCGACATCGACGTCCCACTCATCAACCGGTTGTCCGTGTTCACCGTCACCCGGAACCGCAGATCACGCAACAACCCCACCGGATGCTCACCAATCGAACCCACCGCACCCGTCTGCACATTCGACGACGGACACAACTCCAACGGAATCCGCTTGTCCCGCACATACGACGCCAACCGCCCCAACCGCACCCCACCCCCACCCACCTCGATGTCATCCACAATCCGCACCCCATGCCCCAACCGATCCGCACCACACCACTGAATCGCCTGCCAGATCGACGGCAACCCGAACGCCTCACCCGCATGAATCGTGAAATGGAAATTCTCCCGCTGCAAAAACTCGAACGCGTCCAAATGCCGCGTCGGTGGAAAACCCGCCTCCGCGCCCGCGATATCGAACCCCACCACCCCCACATCCCGGTACCGCACCGCCAGCTCCGCGATCTCCTGCGACCGCGCCGCATGCCGCATCGCCGTCAACAATGTCCCCACCCGGATCACCCGACCCGCCTCCGCCGCCTCCGCACACCCCGCCGCGAACCCCGCCAGCACCGCCTCCACCACCTGGCCCAACCCCAACCCCCGCGACAGATGCTGCTCCGGCGCGAACCGCACCTCCGCGTACACCACCCCGTCCGCCGCCAGATCCACCGCACACTCCGCCGCCACCCGGAACAACCCCGCCTCCGTCTGCATCACCGCCACCGTGTGCGCAAACGTCTCCAGATACCGCTCCAACGACCCCGAATCCGCCGCCGAGACGAACCACCGACCCAACTCCGACGGATCCGTCACCGGCAACACATGACCCACCTCGTCCGCCAACTCCACCACCGTCGCCGGCCGCAAACCACCATCCAGATGGTCATGCAGCAGCACCTTCGGCGCCCGAACGATCTCCGCCAACGAAACAGCCACCATG
>NZ_JBHMIP010000092.1:0-1081 GCF_048060245.1 Micromonospora sp. LOL_014 | reverse complement strand
GAAACGGTAACCCACCAGAACGCCGCGCGTGTCACGCGCGGCGTGGCTGGAATCGCCGCCGATTAGGGCGGCGAGGATGTCAAAGACCTGCTGATGCGTGACGCGGAGGCTCTTTACCGCGCCCCGGCCAAGCCTGGCAGCGAGTCAACAGGCGCTGCCACGGAAACCACGGAAACGGTCGAGTCGGTGTCGAGGCTGAGCTGGCCGCCCCAGGCGACCACATCATCACAGGTCCGCCGGCCGGACGAGATCACGTGACCGCGTGGCCACAAGCTCAATGTCGGCCTCGCCCGGGAACAGCCCGATCAGGTCGACGATGTTCCCTTGGTCTCCGGTCGACCGCTGATGGTCCTCGAACGCCGGCAGCACGTGCGCCGGACGGCCAGGATCGGTGTCGAAGACCGGCCCGCTGCGGGTAGCGGTCGTCGCCCGTCCCGTGTCCTGGTTGAACTCAGGACTCGACGTCACGCCTATAGCCGGGTCCGTGCGGCCTGTCGGCGCAGCCGCGCCAGTTGTACGACACAGTTGATGACGACGATCGTGGTGAGCAGCGGCAGCAGGTCAACGAGCCAACCAAACTCCCACCAGCCCGCCCGGTCGAACAGCAGTGTCATCACGAAGGCGAACGCGACCACGACGACAACGATCTGCACCGTCGTGATCAGCAGAAACCGAACCGCCGGAGCCACATCGCCTCCTCAGATCCGGTCACGCCATCGTCAGCCAGTTGCCGAGCCGCGGAACTGAGGTCAGGGGTGGGTGGGGAGGTGGGTGACGAAGGTGGACCAGGCGGCGGGGGCGAAGGTGAGCACCGGGCCGGCCTGGTCCTTGCTGTCCCGCACCAGCACCGCGCCGGGCAGGTTGTCGGCAACCTCGACACACGCACCACCGGCACCGTTGGACCGGGTCGACTTGCGGAAACGAGGGGTGCCGGTCAGCTCCATGTCAGCGCCGCTTTCTCGATCATCTCGCGGGACTCCGCGATGGGCAGGGCGTAGCTGCGGACATCTTCCCACACCTTGTCAAGCCCCGGGTTTGATGGAGAGTTGGTTAGCTGGTTTTCAGGGGTGCGGTGACCGGT
>NZ_JBHMIP010000091.1:0-1158 GCF_048060245.1 Micromonospora sp. LOL_014 | reverse complement strand
CGGTCCGGACGGGGCGCGGTTGCTGACCGTGCAGGACCGGCGGGCGACGCTGCACCTGGCCGACGCGGTGGTCACGGTGGCCGCCGGTGGGGTGAACGTCAACAGTCAGCGCAGCTACGCGGTGCCGGGTGGCGGCATGCTGCGGTACGCCTACGGGTCGGCGTCGGTCCAGTTGGCGGCGGTCGCGGCCGATCATCAGGGCAGCCCGTACGCGGAGGTCGGTTCGACCTTGTCGGGGATGCCGGTACGGATCCTGAAGCGGGATCCGTTCGGTAACCCCCGCGCGGTCGACGTGCTGGCCACGAATCTGAAGACCCGGGCCGGGTTCCTCGGCGCGACCCCGGACGAGGCGTCCGGCTACACCCCGTTGGGCGCCCGCCTGTACGACCCGGTGGTGGGCCGGTTCCTGTCCGCCGACCCGGTCCTCGATGTGGCGGACCCGTTGCAGTCCAACGGGTACGCGTACGCGCACAACAACCCGGTCACCCACGCCGACCCGTCGGGTCTGTCGATCAGCCTGACCGCGTCGGAGCGGGCGGCGGCGTTGGCCGGGGTGGGTCTGTCCACCGCGCAGGTCGCGCAGGCCCAGTCGGCCGCGGGCCGGTCGATGAGGTCGGTCATCCTGTCGGTGGCCTGGGACGTGTTGAAGGAGTTCATCGGCCTCAACGCCGCGCTGGGCTGCTTCGGCGGCGACGTGTGGTCCTGCGTCGATCTGGTCACCGAGTTCGTGCCCGCCATCAAACTGTTCAAAGCGTTCGGCCGGATCGTCAAGGCCGTCGAACGTACCTTCTCCGCGATCAGGGCCTGGCAGAAAGCGAAAACGGCAGCCCAGGCGGTGCTGCGGGCGGCCCGCGCCGCCGAGACCGTCGCGTTGAACGCGAAGAAGGCCGCGGCCGAGCGGGCGAAACGCGCCGCGCAGGCCGCCGCGAAGAAAGCCGCCGACAAGGCCAACACCACCAGCAACAAAGCTGTCAACGCGTCGAAGAAGACCGGCAACCCCGTCCAGAAACAAGCCCAGGCCAAAACCAACCCCAAAGCCTCCACCAGCAGCGGAGGCCGCGGCCGGACCAGCGCAGGAGGCGGGAGCGGCAAGGCCACCTCCAAACCCGGCGGCAACACCGGCGCCAGCACCCGCTCCAACGGCGGCGCCAGCGGCGG
>NZ_JBHMIP010000090.1:0-1229 GCF_048060245.1 Micromonospora sp. LOL_014 | reverse complement strand
CTAGTGCCGCGTCAGGCAACGTTGGCCCTGTTGACTACCTCGCGTAGGCGTTCGTCGGCGGCGTGCTTGTTCCGCCAGATGATGTAGCGGCGGATCATGCTGCCCTGCTCGGCGTGGCTGGTGTGGTCGGTGCCGTCGAGGGTGAAGTAGCGCAGGGCGGTGAACTGGGCCTCGATGCGGTTGAGCCAGGAACTGTTGGTCGGCGTGTAGGCGAACTCGACGTTGTTCGCGGCGGCCCAGTCGCCGACACGGGTGTCCTTCTTCGTGCTCAGGTGCGGGGAGTAGTTGTCGAGGACGATCGCGATTCGGGTCCGCGGCGGGTGCAGGCCGCGCAGGTAGCGGCAGAACTCCAGGAACCGTGTCCGGTGCTTCGTCGGCTTGATGTGGCCGTAGAGCTTGTCCGCGCCCAGGTCGTAGGCGGCGAACAGGTGGCGGACGCCGTGTGGGCGGTTGTATGTCGCCCGTCGGCGGGGCCTGGGCCCACGCTCGGGGTCCTTGTGCCGTCCGCCGCGTTCGGCCCACTGCCGTCCAGGGTGGGGCTGCAGATTCAACGGGCCGAACTCGTCCAGGCAGAAGATGACGTCGGGCTCACCGGCCTCGGGTACGACCTCGTCGTCGGCGATCGCGTAGAGGTGCTCGACGCGGGCCTTCTTGGCGGCGTAGTCGGGGTCGCGGGAGGTCTTCCAGGTCTTCACCCGTTGAAAGGACACGCCCTCCTCGCGGAGCAGGACCCGTAGGCCCTCGTGGCTGATGTCGTCGACCACCCCCTCAGCGACCAGGAAGTCGGCCAGCTTGGCCAGACTCCAGGTCGAGAACGGCAGACCGTGCTCGGCCGGCTTGGACTTGGCGATCTTCTTGATCTCGCGCCGTTCCGGCAGGGTGAACGTCCGGGGCCGGCCACCCTTGTACCTCGGGTAGAGCGAGTCGAAGCCGTCAGCGTTGAAGTTGTGGATCACGTCGCGGACCCGGTCCGCGCTGGTGAACGTCACCTCCGCGATCTTCCCCACTGGCATGCCCTGCGCGGACAGCAACACCATCTGAGCCCGTCGCCAGGTCACCACCGAGCCGGTGCCTCTACGGATGATCCGCAACAGGCGCTGGCCCTCGTCGTCGTCGATCTTACGGACGCGTACTCGCTCTCCCACCCGGACAGCCTGGCGGCACCCCACCGCCCGGACCAGCACCCGCACGGCGCGTCACGAGGCAAACGTTCCCTGACACGGCACTAG
>NZ_JBHMIP010000089.1:0-1310 GCF_048060245.1 Micromonospora sp. LOL_014 | reverse complement strand
GTGCCCGAGGGCCCGTGGCGGACCGTGACCCTGGACGAGAAGCTGTGGAGCACCGGCGACGACGGGAACCTGCCCGGTGGTGCTGGTCCGGACCACGGTTGCTATGTGATCTTCACGTCGGGGTCGACGGGTCGGCCGAAGGGTGTGGTGACGAGGCACCGTAACGTCACCGAGCTGCTGCACGGCGGGGAGTTCCTCACTCTCGGCCCGGCGGACACGCTGCTCCAGCTGGCCCCGCTCTCGTTCGACAACTCGACCTTCGAGGTGTGGGCGCCGCTGGTGGGTGGGGCGCGGCTGGTGCTGGCGCCGCCGGTGCGGTACGGGCCGGCCGAGATCGCCGGTTGGGTGGCGCAGTGGGGGGTCACGGTTCTGCATGCGACGGCGTCGCTGTTCGCCTTGCTGGTGGACCACGAGCCGCAGAGCTTCGACGGCCTGCGCCGCTTCCTGACCGGCAGCGAGACGGTGTCGCCCGGCCATGTGACCCGGATCCTGGAGCGCTGCCCCGGTCTGGAGCTGGTGAACTGCTGGGGGCCGACCGAGACCACGACGTTCTCGGTGTGTGGGTCGTTCCGGCGTGGGTCGGTGCCGGTGGGCCCTCTGCCGCTGGGTGTCCCGCTGGTCAACACCGAGGTGTGGGTGGTGGACGAGGCCGGACTGCCGGTGCCGGTGGGCTCGCCGGGGGAGCTGTGTGTCTCCGGGCCCTGCCTGGCGCGGGGTTATCTGGGCCGGCCGGGGTTGACGGCGGAACGGTTCGTGCCGCATCCGGTGCGGCCGGGTGAGCGGCTGTACCGGACCGGTGACCGTGGTCGGTGGTCGCCGGACGGGTTGGTGGAGTTCCTGGGGCGCACGGACCATATGGTCAAGGTGCGTGGTTACCGGGTGGAGTTGGGCGAGGTCGAGGCGGTGCTGCGCGGGCACGACGGCGTGCGGGAGTGCGTGGTGGTCACCCGGGCCAACGGTCTGGCCGGTGTCGACCTGGTGGCGTACGTGGTCGGTGACGTCGCGGCAGGTGACCTGCGGGCCTGGCTGGGGCAGCGGCTGCCCGGCTACATGGTGCCGCGTCTGTTCGTCTTTCTCGACGCGTTGCCACTGACTCCGCGTGCCAAGGTGGACCGCCGGGCCCTGCCTGAACCCGAGGACGTTCGCTCCGAGGTCACCCGGGAGTACACCGCCCCGGTCGGCCCGGTCGAGGAACTGCTCGCCAGCATCTGGGGCCGGGTGCTCGGCGTGGACCGGGTGGGCCGGCACGACGACTTCTTCGAGCTGGGTGGCGACTCCATCCGCAGCATCCAGGTCGTCGGGCAGGCCCG
>NZ_JBHMIP010000088.1:0-1322 GCF_048060245.1 Micromonospora sp. LOL_014 | reverse complement strand
GGATGCTCCTATCGATGTCAAGCGGCCAGTTCAAGATCATTTGATGTGATGATCTGGTAGAGCTCACGGGCGACGTAGCGCTTGAGACACCGGATGATCTCTTTCTTGGACAGGCCGTCCTTGGTACGCCGGTCGGCGTAGGCGCGGGTGCGGGGGTCCCAGCGCAGCCGGCAGAGCACGACCCGCCAGAGGGCGGCGTTGGCGTGCCGGTCGCCGCCGCGGTTGAGACGGTGGCGGGTGGTCTTGCCTGATGAGGCGGGGATCGGGGCGACGCCGCAGAGCATGGCGAACGCCGCTTCGGAGGCCAGCCGGTCGTGGTTCTCGCCCGTGGTGACCAGCAGTTGCCCGGCGACCTCGGTGCCCACACCGTTGGCGGCGACCAGGGCGGGGTTGATCGCGGCGACCAGCGGCTCCAGCAGTTCGTCGAGATCGGCGATCTCGACCGACAGTTGCTGGTGGCGGCGCGCGAGGGATTGCAGGGCGATGCTGGTGGCGGTAGCTGGGCTGGCGATGTCGGCCCGGTCGGGTCGCAGGTTGGCGCAGGCGGCGATCAGCTCCTTGACGGCCAGGCCGCGCAGGCTGGCCCGCAGCTGGTCGGGGGCGGTGACGATCAGGGCCTTGATCTGGCGCTGGACGTCGGCGCGCTGGTCGACGGCGCTGCGACGGGCCACGCGTAGGTTACGCAGTGCCTCGACGCGGCCGTCGCGGTGCTTGGGGGTGCCGGTCCGTTCACCGGCCAGGGCCGTCTTGGCGGCCTGGATGGCGTCGATCGGGTCGGACTTGCCCTGAAACCGGCGGGTCTTGCGGTTGGGGCGGTCGACCTCGATGACGTCGACGCCTTCCTCGCGCAACAGGTGGGTCAGGCCCGCGCCGTAGGCGCCGGTGCCCTCGATTCCGACTCGCAGCAGCTGTCCGAACCCGCGCATCCAGGCCAGCAGGGCGGCGTAGCCGGTGGCCGTGGCGGGGAACTGCTGGGTACCCAGCACCCGTCCGACCAGGTCGATCACGGCCGCGGTGTGGGTGTCCTGATGGGTGTCCACCCCGCCGGCGACGTCGAAGATCGCGGCGTGGTCAGGTGTAATGGAGGGCATCGTCGTCCTGTCGTTCGTGACTGGGGCAGGGCGGCGCGCACCAGCTGGGCGACGCGGACAAGACAGAGATGGGGCCTCTGGCCAGGCTCCTATGAGGTCACAACGCCACGTCCGGTGCGTGCGCGAGCACCTCCCGACCGAGGTCGACAGATCCCGATGAGGACCCGAGGTCAGTCAGTGGTTGGGTCAGACCTCGGCGGGAGGTGCTCTTCTCCATCATCTCTGTCAGTG
>NZ_JBHMIP010000087.1:0-1348 GCF_048060245.1 Micromonospora sp. LOL_014 | reverse complement strand
CAGGGGCTTTGCGTAGTCGCCTGAGAGTACTTCTGGCCTGCGTGAACGCGCTGTCATCGACCTGGTTGGAGGGTGACAAAGGGCGGGTGCGGCCCGTAGGTGATCATGGAGTTGCTGCGACAACATGACACCGACAAGGACCACACCCGCGCATGTCATCATCGCTGATCGACGTGATCCGTCAGCACGCCCCCGCCCCATCCGGCACGATGCCCGCCGACCGGGAGGCGTATGGCCTGTTGGAAGCCTTGGCCCGAGTTCCCGATCCTCGTGACCCGCGAGGAGTCCGCTACCCCTTGGCGAGCGTGCTCGCGGCTGCGGTGTGTGCGGTGGTGGCCGGGGCTTCCACGTTCGCGGCGATCGGCGACTGGGTCGATGATCTCGACGCGTCGGCGTGGGGCCGGCTCGGGTTCACCGGCCGGGTACCGGTCCTGACCACGGTGTGGCGGTTGCTGGTCCGCGTCGACGCCAAGACGTTGACGTCGGTCCTGGCCGACTGGCTGTGCTCCCGACTACCAGCGCCCGCGCCGGCGCGGCGTGTCATCGCTGTCGACGGCAAGGTGGTGCGGGGTGCTGTCCTGCCCGAAGGACGGGTCCATCTGCTGTCGGCCTACGACACGTCGACCGGTGTGGTCCTGGCGCAGGTCCAGGTCGCGGCGAAGTCGAACGAGATTCCGGCGTTCGCCCCGCTGCTGGAGCAGGTCAAGGCTCGACTGGGGAGCCTGGCGGGTGTGGTGATCGTCGCGGACGCGTTGCACGCCCAGGTGGCCCACGCTCGTGCCGTCGCCGCTGCCGGCGGACACCTGTACGTGTCGGTCAAGGCCAACCAGCCGACGTTGTTCGCCCAGCTCAAACGCCTTCCGTGGGCGCGGGTGCCGGTCGGGGACCAACACCGCGACGTCGGGCACGGCCGCCGGGAGACCCGTACCGTCAAGGCGTTGACCCTCCAGACTCCCGGTGGCATCGGCTTCCCGCATGCCCAGCAGGCCGTCCGGATCACCCGTACCCGCACAACCGCCGGTAAACGCACACGAGAGACCGTCTACCTGGTGGCGTCACTGCCCGCAGCCGACGCCCGACCTGCTGAACTGCAGCAATGGGCCCGTCTGGAATGGCACATCGAGAACCGGCTGCACTGGGTCCGGGACGTGACCTTCCGCGAGGACGCCCACCGGGCTCGTACCGGCAACGGGCCCGCTGTCGCGGCGGTCCTGCGCAACACCGCGATCGGGTTCCACCGTGGCAACGGCGAGACCAACATCGCCAGAGCCGCCCGCCGCGCCGCCCGCCGCCCCCACGACCTCATCACGACCGTGACCAGCAGTTACCCCACTACGCAATGACCCTG
>NZ_JBHMIP010000086.1:0-1383 GCF_048060245.1 Micromonospora sp. LOL_014 | reverse complement strand
GCTGTTGCGTAGTCGGTTGAGGGGCTCTTGAGCTGGGGTTTTCGATGGGATTCGGCGAGTTCCGGGGTCCGTGTAGGACGGGTGCGGCCCGCTGGTGATCATGAGTTTGCGAAGACCATGACCCAGAAGAGGACCGCACCCGCTGATGTCATCATCACTGACCGAGATCGTGTTGCCACATCGACCCCCCAACCTGCCGTCACCAGTCGTGGTGACCGATCGTGACCGCCGTAGCTTGTTCGTGGCCCTGGAGGCCATCAACGACCCACGGGATCCACGAGGCCGGAGATACCCGCTGGTCAGCGTGCTTGCGGCGGCGGTGTGCGCGGTACTGGCCGGGGCGTGCACGTTCGCCGCCGTCCACGACTGGGTGCGTTTCCAGGACCGTCCCGTGTGGGCCCGGCTCGGGTTCACCGGACGGGTACCCGCCGCCACGACGGTGTGGCGGCTGTTGATCCGGCTCGACGCCGAGGTGTTGTCACAGGTTCTGGCCCGCTGGCTGCGTGACCGGGCGGGGCCGGTCGTGATCGGCGGGCGCCGGTGGCGCCTGGTGATCGCCGTGGACGGCAAGGTCGCCCGGGGCGCCCGACTACCCGACGGGCGGCAGGTCCACCTGCTCTCGGCGTACGACACCGGCACCGGGATCGTGCTCGCCCAGGTCCAGATCGCGGCGAAGTCGAACGAGATCCCGGCGTTCACCCCGCTGCTACGCCTGGTCGCGGCCGTGCTGGGATCGTTGAGGGACGTCCTCGTGGTCGCGGACGCGTTGCACGCACAGACCGGGCACGCCGAGTTGCTCGCCGCCGACGGCGGACATCTGATGACCGCGGTCAAGGCCAACCAGCCCACCTTGTTCGCCCAGCTCAAGGCCCTTCCCTGGGCTGAGGTCCCGGTCGGGTCCCAGACCCGCGAGACCGGTCACGGACGCAAGGAGACCCGCACCGTCAAGGTCCTCACCGTGTCCACCCCGGGAGGCCTGGGCTTCCCCTACGCGCGGCAGGCCGTCCGGATCACCCGGACCCGCACGATCAAGGGCAGGACCACCCGTGAGACGGCGTACCTGACCGTCTCGCTGCCCGCCGACCAGGCCCAGCCCGCTGATCTGGGCACCTGGGCGCGGTCGGAATGGCATATCGAGAATCGGCTCCATCACGTACGGGATGTCACGTTCCGTGAGGATGCCCATAGCGCCCGAACGGGTAGCGGGCCCGCCGTGTTCGCCACGCTCCGCAACACCGCGATCGGATACCACCACGTTGATGGTGCTACCAACATCGCCGAAGCCACCCGACGTGCCAGCCACCGCCCGCACGACCTCATCGACGCCGTAACCACGGGAAACCCTGCCGTGACCAGGGGTCACCCGACTTTGCAATAGCCCTG
>NZ_JBHMIP010000085.1:0-1430 GCF_048060245.1 Micromonospora sp. LOL_014 | reverse complement strand
CGCAGTTCGTCCGGCGACGGTGCCGGGCCGGCGGCGACCAGGTAGGCGGCCAGGTCGGCCTGCCCGTCGGTGCCGACCCGGGCGATCACGGCGGCCTCCAGGACGGCCGGACAGGCGCCTAGCACCGCCTCGATCTCGCCGGTTTCGATGCGGTAACCACGTACCTTGACCTGGGTATCGACACGACCGGCGTACTCCAGCCCTCCATCGACGGTCCAACGACCAAGATCACCACTGCGATAAAGACGGGCACCAGACACACCGGAAACGTGATCAGGCACAAACCGCTCAGCCGTCAACCCCGACCGCCCGACATAACCACGAGCCAAACCCGCACCCGAAACGTACAACTCCCCAGTCACACCGATCGGACAAGGATTCCCATACACGTCCAACACATACACACCCAGATCAGGCAACGGCCGACCAATCCGAGTCAACTCGTGACCAAGATCACCCTCCGAAAGAGCCAGATAAGTAACATGGACAGTGGTCTCGGTAATCCCATACATATTCACCAGCAACGGCGACTCATACCCATACCGCGACGCCCACCGCCGCACCGACGGACGATGCAACGCCTCCCCACCGAACACCACCACCCGCAACACCCCACCACCACCCACACGCTCATCCACCGTCTCGAACTGCCGGAACGCCGACGGCGTCTGGCTCAACACCGTCACCCCCTGCTCCCGAACAAGATTGTGAAACGCCTCCACATCCCGACTCACCGCAAACGGCACCACCACGAGCCGACCACCCGTGATCAACGCACCCCACATCTCCCAGACCGAAAAATCAAACGCGAAACTATGAAACAACGACCACACATCATCCGGACCCAACGGCAACAACTCCCGAACACCACCAATCAGCCGCACCACATTGCGATGCGACACCGCCGTCCCCTTCGGACGACCCGTCGAACCCGACGTGAAAATCACATAACAACCACCATCCGGATCCACCTCCGGCAACCCACCGACAACCTCACCACCCACCTCCGCCACATCCACACACCGCCACGAACCCTCCGGCACCACACCCACAGACACCGCATCAGTCACCACCAACGGCGCCGCCACATCACGGAGCATGAACTCCATCCGTTCCCCCGGAAACGCCATGTCCAACGGCACATACACACCACCAGCCCGCACCACGGCCAGACACGCCACCACCATCTCCACAGACCGCTCCAGACAGACCCCCACACACACCTCAGGACCCACACCGAGAGCACGCAACCGCCACGCCAACCGATCCGCCCGCTCCACCAACTCCCGATACGTCAGCGACCCCCCACCCCCAGTGACAGCCACCGCATCCGGCCGCACCCGCGCCACCGCAGCCACCAACTCATGCACCGTCGCCGCACCCGACACCCCGACCCCGCCACACGACCACTCCCCGATCCGAGCCGCCTC
>NZ_JBHMIP010000084.1:0-1445 GCF_048060245.1 Micromonospora sp. LOL_014 | reverse complement strand
TCGAGGTGTGCGGGGTGCGGGAGCAGCGGTCGGACGGGAAGTTGCCGGCGCATGTGGCCGTGTATCTGACGTTGGGGCTGACGTTGTTCCCCGACGATGACTACACCGAGGTCGCGGCCCGGGTCACGGGGTCGTTGGACCGGTTCGGGTGTTGGGACGCGGGGTGGAGCGTGCCGACGTCGAGCGCGATCACCCAGGCGCGGAAACGGTTGGGCCGCCGGGTGTTCGACGAGGTGTTCGCGCGCACGTGTGGGCCGGTCGCGGGCGGGTCGGGCCCGACCGCGTCGGTGGCCGCGTTGGGCACCGCGCGGGGGTCGTTCCTACGCCGGTGGCGGCTGCTGGCGATCGACGGGTTCACCGTCGATGTGCCCGACAGCGCCGCGAACGCGGCCGAGTTCGGCTACGCCGGGTCCGGGGAGAACCGGTCGGCGTACCCGAAGGCACGGGTCGTGGCCCTCGCGGAGTGCGGCACCCACGCCTTCGTCGCCGCGGAGATCGACGCCTACGCGGTGGGTGAGAAGACCCTCGCGCAGCGGCTGTATCCGCGGTTACGCGGTGACGAACTGCTCGTCGCGGACCGGGGGTTCCACTCCTGGCAGGCGTGGGACACCGCCGTCGCGTCCGGTGCGGCGCTGGTGTGGCGGGCGCCGACCCAGCTCGACCTGCCGGTCGTGCGGGTACTGCCCGACGGCACCTGGATCACCGTCCTGATCAGGCCGACGGTCCGGGGTGCCCGGCGGGAGCGGCTCCTCGCGGCCGCCCGCGCCGGGGCCGACCTGACCGACGTCGACACGGTTCCCGACGCGTTCGACAGGCAGGGCCTGCCGGTCGTCCACCTCGCGAGGGTGGTCGAGTACACCGTGCCCGACCGGGTCGGTAACGGCACCGGCGAGGTCATCACCCTGATCACCAGCATCGTCGACCCCCACGACGCCCGCGCCGACGAACTCGCCGCCGCGTACCACGAACGCTGGGAGGAGGAAACCGGCAACGACCAACTCAAGACCCACCTACGCGGCCCCGGCCGGGTCCTGCGTTCCCGCCTGCCAGACCTGGTCCATCAGGAGATCCGGGCCTACCTGATCGTCCACCACGCGATCACCGCGCTGATCGCCGAGGCGTCAGCCGCCGCCGACATCGACCCCGACCGGATATCGTTCACCAGGGTCCTACGCCTGAACCGCCGCACCGCCACCGGCACGGCGGACATTCCCCCCTCAGGACTGGACTGACCAGCTACCGGTCCACCTGACCCGGATCGCCGATCTCATGATCCCCGAACGCAGGGAACGCACCTGCCCCCGAGCGGTCAAACGAGCCCGCCACAACCAGTACCGGGTCAAGAAACCCAACGAACCGGCCAGCATCCGCCACGACCGGCCAGCGACCATCCACATCTACCGGGTCCAGCCACCACCAAGATCAACTTAAGCTACGTGGCATTG
>NZ_JBHMIP010000083.1:0-1602 GCF_048060245.1 Micromonospora sp. LOL_014 | reverse complement strand
ACGACTTCTTCGAGCTGGGTGGCGACTCCATCCGCAGCATCCAGGTCGTCGGGCAGGCCCGGGAGGCGGGGCTCGCCGCCGGCCTGGCCACCCTGCTGGCCCACCCGACCCCGGCCGGGCTGGCCGCAGCGATGGGCGCGGGCGAGCCGGAGACCGCCGCGATCGAGCCGTTCGCGCTGCTGAGCGAGGACGACCGGCTGCTGCTGCCGGACGGTCTGGACGACGCGTACCCGATGGCGGAACTTCAGGTCGGCATGGTCTACGAGATGGAGCGCGACCCGGAGCGCCTGCCGTACCACAACGTGCACACCCTGCGGCTGACCGGCGCGTTCGACGAGGCCCGCTTCCGTGACGCGCTGGCCCGGGTGACCGCCCGGCACGCCGTCCTGCGTACCTCCTTCGACACGAGCCGGTACCGCGAGCCGATGCAGCTGGTGCATCCGGACGCGGAGATCCCCCTCGTCGTGGCGGACCTGCGCGCGGCATCGCCGGACACCCGGGCGGCAGCCGTCGACGCCTACCTGCGCGACGAACGGCGTACCGCCCTGGACCCGGCCGTGGCCCCGCTCTGCCGGATCGGCGTGCACGTGCTCGCCGACGACGCGTTCCAGTGGACCGTCACCGAGCACCACGCCATCCTCGACGGCTGGAGCCTGACCTCCACACTCTCCGAGATCAGCAGCACCTACGAAAGCCTGCTCGCCGGGCAAGACCTGCGGCCCGCCCCGCTGCGCTCGCACTACCGCGACTACATCGCCGCCGAGCGCGCGGCGCTGGCCACGCCGGCCGCACGAGAGTTCTGGCACGACCGGCTCGCCGGCAGCGGCGGCAGCCCCCTGCCCCGCTGGTCCACGGCGTCCGGGCAGCCCATGGACGACGACGGCTCGCTGGTCACCACGCTTCCCGCCGACCTGCGCGCCGGGGTCGAGCGGTTCGCGTTGCGCGCCGGCGTGCCGGTCAAGACCGCACTGCTCGCCGCTCACCTGCGGGTGCTCGCCCTGGTCACCGGCAGCCCTGACGTCACGACCGGCCTGTCCGCCCACGGCCGTCTGGAGGAACCGGACGGCGCGGAGGTGCGCGGACTGTTCCTCAACACCCTTCCGTTCCGGGTCAGCCTGCCGGACGGCAGCTGGCAGGACCTCGCCCGCGCGGTCCTCGACGCCGAACGCGAAATGTCGCCGTACCGCCGCTACCCGATGGCCGCCCTCCAGCGCGAATTCGTCGGGGCGTCGCTGTTCGAGGCGGGCTTCGTCTACAACGACTTTCACCGCTTCGGGCGGCTGGCCGGCGGCGAGGGCGTGTGGCGCATCGACCCGGCCGGGCAGGGCTCGTCCGGGTCGGCCCGGACCAGCTTCCCGCTGCTCGTCTCGGTTAGCCGCGAGGCCGGTGCCGTGGGACTGCGCCTGGAGCTGGAGTACGACCCCCGCCGGCTCACCCGCGAGCAGGTCACCCTGCTGCGCGACCACCATGTGCGCGCGCTGCAGGCGATGGCGGCCGATCCGTCCGCGGACCATACGACGGCCGTCCTGGTCGCGGGGCCGGAGGCGGCTCGGATCGGGGAGTGGTCGTGTGGCGGGGTCGGGGTGTCGGGTGCGGCGACGG
>NZ_JBHMIP010000082.1:0-1728 GCF_048060245.1 Micromonospora sp. LOL_014 | reverse complement strand
CGTCGCCGGTGCTCCACAGCTTCTCGTCCAGGGTCACGGTCCGCCACGGGCCCTCGGGCACGCCACCTGCGGTGAGGACCAGCGGCGCCCCGACCTGGGTGAGCATGAACTCCAGCCGGGCCGCCGGGAAGCCGGGGTCGAGCGGAACGTACGTGCCGCCGGCCTTGAGCACGGCCAGCCAGCCGATGACCATCTCGACGGACCGTCGGACATGGACACCGACCGCGGTGTCCGGGCCGACGCCGAGGTCGCGCAGCCGCCGGGCCAGCCGGTTCGCCCGGACGTTCAGCTCCGCGTACGTCAGCGCGGTCCGGTCCGTGGCCACGGCGACGGCGTCGGGGACGGCCGCTACCCGGGCCTCGACCAGCCGGTGCACCGGCACCTCCGGGACGTCGGCGACCCGCGCGTTCCAGGACGCCACCAGGTCCCGCTCGCGGTCGTCCAGCAGGGACACCCAGCGGTGCTCGGCGGCCGGTTCGGCGGCCATCGCCCGGAGCGCCCGGAGGTAGTGGTCGCGCAGCACGGCGACCTGGACCGCGGGCAGCGCCCTGGCGTCATACTCCAGGTGCAGGTTCAGACCGTCGGCGCCGGGCTCGCGGCCGAACGCCGTGACCAGCGCGAAGTGCGTACGGGAGACGTCCCCCGCGTCGTCGTCGGCTGCGGCTCCGGCCGTGAGCTGCGGGAAGTCCGTGTAGACGAAGTTGGTCTCGAACAGCGCCGACCCGCCGAGCTCGCGCTGCAGCGCGGCCATCGGGTAGCGGCGGTGCGGCAGCAGCTCGCTCTCGGCGCGGAAGACCGCCCGGATCAGGTCCCGCCAGGTACCGCCGGGCAGCCGCAGCCGGAACGGCACGGTGTTGACGAACAGCCCGAGGACGTCCTCGCCGCCGTCCTCCTCCAGCCGCCCGTCGGCGGTGAGGCCGACCACGACGTCCGGGGAGCCGGTGATCAGGCTCATCACCTTCACGTGTGCCGCCAACAGCACCGCCTTGAGCGGCACCCCGCAGCGCCGGGCCAGCTCGCGCAGGCGCGGCGGCAGGTCCTCGGGCAGCGGGCCGGTCAGCGAACCCGCCCCGCTGTCCTCGTCGTGCCTGTGCCGCTCCCCCGCGACCGGTGCGGCGCTGAGCCGGGCAGGCCGGTCCGCGGGCCAGCGAGGCAGGCGGCCGTCCGGCGGTTCGGCCAGGCGCTCGCGCCAATAGCCGGCGCTTTCCGCCGAGGCCATTGCCTCCCGCTCGGCAGCGATGAAGTCGCGGTAGGCCGAGCCGGGCGGGGCCACCGCCGGCTCCTCGCCGGCGAGCAGGCGGCGGTACGCGCCGACGATCTCGCCGACCAGAGACGCCAGGCTCCAGCCGTCCAGGATGGCGTGGTGCTCGGTGACGGTCCACTGGAACGCGTCGCCGGCCAGCAGGTGCACGGCCATCCGGCAGAGCGGGGCCGTGCCCGGGTCCAGGGGCGAGCGCCGCTCCGCCGCCAGGTGCGCGGCGACCGCCGCCCGGGTCCCGTCCGCGTCCAGGGTGCGCAGGTCGGCCACGGTGATCGGGACGTCGGCGGTGTCGTACACCAGCTGCATCGGCTCGCTGAACCCGGTGAGCGCGAACGCGGTGCGCAGGACGGCGTGGCGGGACACCGCCTGGGCCACCGCGGCCCGGAAGCAGCGCTCGTCGAACGCACCGGTCAGCCGCAGGGTGTGCACGTTGTGGTACGGCAGGCGCTCCGGGTCGCGCTCCATCT
>NZ_JBHMIP010000081.1:0-1842 GCF_048060245.1 Micromonospora sp. LOL_014 | reverse complement strand
CGACCGCTGGTACGCGTGGGCGTGGATCGCCACCGCCGGCCCCCGCCACTACCTGCTCGTAACAAGGACACCGCCGCCGCCTGGCAAGCCACCGAAGAACTCGCCACCCTCCAACAAGCACACACCGACCTCGCCGACGACCTCGCCGCCTACGAAGCCAACCTCGGACGAGCCGCTGCCAGCGGAGCTTCCGAGCCCGCCGACCAGCCGGCACCGAAGAAGCAGCGCCGCAACCCCAAGGCATAGCCCAGCAGCCCCGCCACCGATGGAACCACTGGGCTAAAAACTGCTTCACCTAATCAAGAGCGGCCCGGCTACGCCGGGCCGCGCGCACGCGCTACTGCCTTCGGCCCGCGCGCACGCGCCCGCGCGACGACCAAGGCGGCCAGGCGATGCTTCCCGGTCGAAGCGATCAAGGCCGTGACGATCCCATCACGGGTCAACCCACGCGCCGGGTTCCAGGGATCGACGCCACGCCGCTACGCGCCGTGCCAACGAGCAGCCGCAATCTCGGTACCCAAGGTACCCAAGCCCTGAAATCTGCATCGATCCATTTGCATGCGTTCTGGATGCCTGACATTAGTCGTGACAGCAACCGGGGTGCACAACCATGCACCCCGGCGCATAAAGTCACTGAACCAGCACCATATGGAGTGGTCCACCGACGCTCCACAACTCCGGATCAATCGAACGTTTGGAAATCAAAGAGCCGACCGATTGCGCCACTCTGCTTCAATTTCGGCGATCATTTCAGTTACGTTCTCATCCGAGAAGACGAACGGGCGCATTTGATCGACCACAGCCCCTCTTTTGGCTTCCGGCGTGGATAACTCACCCCACATTTCGGCCAGGTAATCGCGTACGGCAGGGCGTTCCATTGCTCGCGCTTCAAATCGACGCCAATCACGCCAACCTTGCGCTTTCCGCGACTCCCCGATTTCTTCGTGATGCGCAATGATCGTCTCAACTAGCCGCTCATGTACGTGACTCAGGAACGGGCTACCTTTCACCGCCCAATCCACATCGGCCGCGTTGAAGCGGATCTCCATCAAGCCCTTCTGAAGTGCGTAAAGCTCGTCGATGTTGTCGATCTCGAACATACTTCCTCATCATCCGAATGGATTCGGGCCATGGAAAACCACGTCATCGAGCGTGAATCTGAACGACCCCGTGTACATGAGCTCGTTGGGTTGTGAGCCAGGCACCAGTTTAGTCCCAGCGGGCAACCTGAGCGCGATCAGGTGGGTTCCTCGGTCCCCGCCCCTTCCCATGAAGAGTGCGTTGCTTGTTTCCTTAGAGCTAAGCATCTCCCTTGTGAAGTACGTGACGCCCTTTGCGTTCGCAGTTACCACACCGCCGTCCATGATCTTGGCGTGACTGCCTTCGGACGTGTAATGGAATACGACATTGTCGTCTAGCGAGTCCGCAAGGTTATCTACGCTGTGCTTCGCTGCATCGCCGCAGTTGTGGACGAGGACTGTCGTGTTGCCGGCTACTACATGGTAGGTGTGGACGTGGCTGATGGTGAGGTTGTGGACGGTGGCGTGTGGGACGGTCCGGCGGTGGATTGCGGTGATCTGTACCCAGGTGCCGGAGCTCGTCTGGAGCCATTGGCCGGGTTGCAGGTCGGTGGCGTCGATCCACTCGTCGAGTTCGGGGACCCAGAAGGGGTGTCCGTCGGTGGCGGTGATCTGGGCGACACCTGGGTCGCTGTGGCCGTTGGTGGTGTCTGGGTAACCGCCCTTATCGTCGTGCTGGCCGTCGGTGTCGATGGTGATCTCGACGAGGTGTTTGACGCCGTCGCCGGTGATGGTGGCGGTGACGGTCTCGATGCTGGTGGTG
>NZ_JBHMIP010000080.1:0-2048 GCF_048060245.1 Micromonospora sp. LOL_014 | reverse complement strand
CCGGCATGACAACTTCTTCGACCTGGGCGGCGACTCGATCCGCAGCATCCAGGTGCTCGGCGGGGCGCGCGCCGAGGGGCTCACGTTCGACCTGCCGGACCTGTTCCGCGCCCCGACCGTCGCCGGGCTCTCCATGCTGGTGCGGACCGCCGAGGCGCCGGAGACGGCCGGCCGCGAACCGTTCGCGCTGATCTCCGCAGCCGACCGGGCGCTGGTGCCGGATGGGGTGGAGGACGCCTACCCGATGGCCGAGCTGCAGGTCGGCATGGTCTACGAGATGGAGCTTAACCCGGAGCGCCGCGCCTACCACAACCTCGACGGGCTGCGGATCGCCGGACCGTTCGACGAGGCGCGCTTCCGCGAGGCGACCGCCCGGGTGGTGGCCCGTCACCCCATCCTGCGGACCGCCTTCGACCTCAGCGGCTTCAGCGAGCCCATGCAGTTGGTGTACCGAGCCGCGGAGATGCCGTTCACCGTGGCCGACCTGCGCCACCTCGACGAAACGGCCCGGGACGAGGCCCTCGACGCGTACGTGCTGGCGGAGCGGCGGCGGCCATTCGACCACTCCCGGCCGCTGCTGCTGCGCTTCGCCCTGCACCGGCTGACCGACGAGTCGTTCCAGTGGACGATCACCGAGCACCACGCGATCTTCGACGGCTGGAGCCTGCACTCGACCATCTCCGAGATCGCCGAGGTGTACCAGCGGCTGATGGCCGGTGAGGATCCGGTGCTCGTCCCGCCGGTCTCCGCGTACCGGGACTTCATCGCCGCCGAGCGCAAGATCCTCGCCTCGCCGGAGAGCCGCCGGTTCTGGATGGACCGGGTCGGCGACCGGCCCGACTGCCGCCTGCCACGGTGGCCGACCGACCGGCCGCCGCTGGTGACCGGGCGGTTCCAGCCGCACGAGTGGCGCGAGCACCACCCCGACCAGGGGTACGGCTCGGTCGAGACGCTGCTGCCCGAGGATCTGTGCGACGGGCTGCTCGACCTCGCCCGCCAGTGCGCCGTCCCGCTCAAGGCAGTGCTGCTGGCCGCCCACCTCAAGGTGATGAGCCTGGTCACCGGCACGAACGACCTGCTGGTCGGGCTCACCGCCAACGGGCGGTTGGAGGAGGAGGGCGGCACCGAGGTGCGCGGCATGTTCCTCAACACCGTGCCGTTCCGGTTCGGGCTGCCGCCGGGCAGCTGGCGTGACCTGGTCCGGGCGGTCTTCGCGACCGAGCGGGAACTGCTGCCGCACCGCCGCTACCCGCTCGGCGCGCTCCAGCGGGAGATCGGCGGCGACCCGCTGTTCGAGGTGAACTTCGTCCACAACCACTTCCACGTGCTGGACCGGGCGTTCGGACCCGGCCAGATGCGAATCACCGACGACAAGATCGACAGCTTCACCACCGACCGGGCGGAGCCGACGAACTTCCCGCTCAACGTGGGCGTGATCCGCAACCCGTACTCGAACCGGCTGCTGTTCGGCATGGACTACCACACCGACGTGCTGGTGCCGGAGCAGGTGCTGCTCTACCGCGACTACTACCTGCGCGTGATGGCGGCGATGGTGACGGATCCGGCGGCGGGTCACCGGTGGGTGCCGCTGACGGGCGAGGACGAGCGGGCAACGGTGGCGTCGTGGAACGGGCCGGCCGCCGAGGTGCCGCCGGCGCCGGTGCACCGGCTGGTCGAGGCCCGGGCGGCGGCCGATCCCGACGCGGTCGCGGTGGTCTCCGGCGCCGCGTCGGTGACCTACGGCGAGCTGAACGCACGGGCGAACCGGCTGGCCCGGCGGCTGCGCGACCTCGGCGTCGGGCCGGACGTGCCGGTGGCGCTCAGCACCGACCGGTCGCTCGCCGCGATCACCGGCCTGTTGGCCGTCGCCAAGGCGGGCGGCGTGTACGTGCCGGTCGAGCCCGATATTCCCGCCGAGCGTATGGAGTACATGCTGCGCGAGGTCGATGCCGGGCTGGTCCTGGCCGACGAGCGCGCCGCCGGGCGGGTGCCCGAGGGCCCGTGGCGGACCGTGACCCTGGACGAGAAGCTGTGGAGCACCGGCGACG
>NZ_JBHMIP010000079.1:0-2521 GCF_048060245.1 Micromonospora sp. LOL_014 | reverse complement strand
GCTGCGCAGGGCCGGCCGGGCGAAACTCACCGAGATCGTCAAAGCCCGCGCGCCACGCATGCACCTCGTTCCCCACCCCCGGCCACCTCGCCGCCAACGCCGGCCTGGCCCCGGTCACCCGCCGCTCCGGCACCAGCATCCGCGGCGAACACCCACCCAAGGGCGGCAACAAACAGCTAAAACGCGCGTCCTTCCCGTCCGCGTTCGCCGCCATCGCCGACCCGCTCAGCCGCGCCTACCACGACCGCAAACGCGCTGAGGGCAAGAAGCACAACGCCGCACTCATCTGCCTCGCCCGCCGCCGCGTCGACGTCCTCCACGCCATGCTCCGCACCCAACGGCCATACCAGCCCAAAACGGCGGACGAACCCCGCCTCGCTACTTGACAGAACCCATAGGGACACCCCCCAGTAACGCAGGCGGGCGACCAGGTTCGGCAGTCTAACCGCCGTACAGCCCACCAGCGACCCCGTTTAAGCCGTCGTCCCCTCACGCGCTCGACATCGTGCCCGTGAGAGCGCAGACCCGTCGCCGCCGTTGGCGACAGGTTGTTGTCGACCAGGAACCTCATGCCGCGTGATGCAACGGGAGTTCCCGTTCCCGGACAGCCTCGGCCGCGAAGCGCAGCGCCTCCCAGACGTCATAACGGCCAGGTCCGGCAGCTCCGAGACGATCTCGTCCGCGCTCATGCCGTCCGCCACCATCGCCACCACCGTCGCCACCGGGATGCGCAACCCACGGATACACGGTGCCTCACTCATCTAGCAGGGTCGACGGTGATCCGCTCGAATTTCACAACGGCACCGTGAACCGTGGTGACCCGGCCTCCGGCCGGCGTTCAGCTTCTCTTCGGCCTCGGCGGTCGCGGTCGCGACTGGTGCGTAGGGTGGAAGACGCTACCAGCACCAGCCCAACCTGTGAGTCCAAAAATGACTGTTAGGCGAGATCTATCCCGTACGGTCGGCGCGGGCGCGTCGTGGCTGACCGGCGTCGTCGCGTACGCGGCAGCGGTCGCCGCGGCGCTGGCGGCCCTTGTGGCGCCGACCCCGGCGGCCGCAGCTCCGCCGTACACGCTGGATGAGCGTGCCCTAGCGATCGCCTCGCCGTCACTGGTCTACGTCGAACTGGTCTACACCGGATACCTGCGGGACAAGCAGTCCGGCGCACCGCTGCGCGCGTCGCCGATCACGTTCACCCGGCGGTGCAGCGGCTTCGTCGTCGGCACCGGCGGCGAGGTGATCACCAACGGGCTCTGCGTTCGGCCGGCGAAGGACACCGCGGCGCAGAACGCCCTCTACTCGCTCGGACGCATCCTGATCGCGGAGAAAACCCTCGAGGCCGACGCACTCGACCGCTACGTCGCCGACAACCTCCGCCAGAGCATCTTCACCGGCATCGAGGCCGCAGACGAGCCGGACCATCAGGTGTACGGGCAGCTCGGCGTGGCACCCACGGGCGGTCTGACGGAGAGCCCGGCGATCCCCGGTGAGGTGGTCGAGGTGCTGGACGCCGACGCCGGCAACATCGCCCTGGTCAAGCTGGAACAGCAGAACCTGCCCGCGGTCGAACTGGCGTCGTCGGGCACCCTCGACCCGGGGGCTTCGCTGGTCGTGGTCGGCTACGCCACCGACGAGGTCGATCCCCGCACGGCGACGTACTCGCTGCGCTCCAAGCCGGTGAAGGTCATCGGTACCGGCACCCGCGGCTCCGCGTCGCTGTACCGGGTCAACGAGGACGTCGGCATCCACTCGCTCGGCGGGATGGCGATCGACACGAACGGCCACGTCGTCGGGGTGCTCGACAACGACCTGGAACTGCCCGACCGGGCGAACCGTGCGCTGGTGCCGATGCAAACCATCACCGCGCTGCTCACCGAGGCGGGCGTCGACAACGCGTTGGGCGAGACCGACAAACTGTTCCGCAGCGGGCTCGACGCCTACTTCGCCGGTGACTACGAGACCGCCATCAGCCAGCTCGGCACCGTCGTAGAGAACGCGCCGGTGAACTCGGTCGCGCAGACGTACCGGCAGAACGCCACCGAACTGCAGAAGATCGAAGACAAATTTGCCGACGGAGCCGGCTGGCTGATCTGGGCCAGCGGCGCGGCCGGCGGCGCGCTGGTGATCGGGCTGATCGTGCTCGTGGTGCTGCTTCTGCGGCGCCGTGCCCGCCGCCGGGCCGCGTCGGTCGAGCTGGTGTCCCCGGCCGCGACATACCCGTTTTCGCCGGCGTCCGGGTACCCGGACCAGCCCACGCCCGGGTACCCCTCGACACCCGCCGATCCGGCCCAACAGCCGGCGCAGGAATACCCGCCAGCACCCATCTACCAGCCGCCCGCATCCACCTACCAGTCGCCGCCCGCCGCGCGACAGGGGACAGCGCCCGACGACCAGACGTGGCCCGACGACGAGGCGCTGCCCGACGAAGTCGGGCCCGACCCGCACGGACCCAACCGCCACCACTAGTGCCGTGTCAGGGAACGTTTGCCTCGTGACGCGCCGTGCGGGTGCTGGTCCGGGCG
>NZ_JBHMIP010000078.1:0-2571 GCF_048060245.1 Micromonospora sp. LOL_014 | reverse complement strand
GCCTACTACTTCCAGGTACCCGCATGTCCGGATCTTGGACCCTATTGCCGGTCGCTCTTACGCCCACCGGGCGGACGTTCCACAGCAGGTGTGGACGGCGTTGCTGACCGGCGCGACGAAGCAGATCGACCTACTCGGCTACGCGTACCCGTTCATCATGGAGATGCTGCCGGACACAATGGAGCGTATCGCAGACAAGTGTGCCAACGGCGCCCGAGTCCGGATGGCCTTCGCTGACCCGGACTGTCCGCACGTCGCCGAGCGCGACGACCTTGAACAGATCGGCGGTACGCTGCCTGGCCGCATCCGCAACGCACTCAACTTCTGCGAGCCGCTGTACGAGGTACCAGGAGTGACGGTCGGTCTGCACACGGTGCACCTGTACAACTCGGTCTTCCGGTTCGACCATCAGATGATCGTGACGCCGCATCTGTACCGCGCGCGGGGCTATCAGCACCCAGCCCTTCACCTGCGGGAGCTGTCACCGCATGGGGTCTTCGCCGCGTACGCAGACCAGTTCGAGCAGGTCTGGCAGACCTGCACTCCGTATCCGCTTCGGGAGGTGTCGTGACCCGTCGCCGTGACTACTACCGCGACCCGGCCGCGCCGAGGGCGAACAGGATCGTCCCTGGCGGTGCGGCGATCGTCACCGACGATCGCGGTCGGGTGCTGATGCACCGACGCGCCGACTCCGGCAACTGGTCGCTGCCCGGCGGCACGATGGAGGTCGGCGAGACACTGCAACAGTGCGTCGTCCGAGAAGTGAAGGAGGAGACCGGCCTCGACATCGAGGTCACCGCGCTGCTCGGCGTCTACACCGACCCGGCTCACGTGATCGCGTACGCGGACGGCGAGGTGCGCCAGGAGTTCACCGTCACCTACCTCGGTCGGATCGTTGGCGGGACGATTCTGGTCAGCGACGAGTCGACCGAGGTGCGGTTCGTCGATCCTGCCGAGTTCGCTGACATCCCCATCCACGACACGGTACGGCTCCGGCTACGCCACCACGCTGAGCGGCGTGATTGTCCGTACCTCGGATAGATGGGGGCGAGGGCAGGCGACGCTGAGTCAGCGGGCTGGTCCAGCTTGCCGGCTGGTGACCGGATTGTGGTAGCGGCTTGTGATACCGCCTTTACAGCTATGGGGGTGGATCTCTAGTGTCGCGTGTCGTAAGTGGTTTTGTGGTTCAGGTGCGGGACAATGAGGCATGTCTGTTGCCGCGCCACTGGCGCTTCGCCCGGGAGATGGGTCTCGTCTACGCGCGTTGACCCGGTCATCACAGTCGGCGGCGGGCCTGGCGCAGCGGGCGAGG
Organism: Micromonospora sp. LOL_014; assembly: GCF_048060245.1. NCBI lineage: Bacteria > Bacillati > Actinomycetota > Actinomycetes > Micromonosporales > Micromonosporaceae > Micromonospora > Micromonospora sp. LOL_014. The sequence goes on along the minus strand of NZ_JBHMIP010000078.1, from coordinate 1,259 downwards.
ATCGTTCTACTGGCCGCTGAAGGTATGCCGAACGCGGCGATCGGCCGACAGGTCGGAGTGTCGACACCGACGGTCCTGGCGTGGCGCAACCGCTACGACGCCGGCGGCATCGACGCGTTGGCCGACCTGGAACGCTCGGGCCGACCGTCGGTGGTCGACGAAGTCGCCATCGTGGTGCGCACCGTCTCCGACGACGGGCGGCCACCAGCGGACCTCGGAGTGACGCACTGGTCGGCGCGGCTGCTGGCCGACCAGCTGCGCCGGGAAGGAACACCGGTCAGCTTCGCCACCGTGTCACGTGTCTGGCGCAAATGGGGCCTGCAACCGCACCGGTCGGAGACGTTCAAGTTCTCCACCGATCCTCAACTGGAAGCCAAGATCCGGGACGTGGTCGGCCTGTACCTGAACCCGCCGGCCGGCGCGGTGGTGGTCTCGGTCGACGAGAAGTCCCAGGTCCAGGCGCTCGACCGGACCGCGCCGATCCTGCCGCTTCGCCCCGGACTGGCGGAGCGTCGGACCCACGACTACGTCCGCAACGGCACCACCACCCTGTTCGCCGCCCTGGAGGTGGCCACCGGACGCGTCAGCGCCGACGCCTGCTTCGACCGGCACTCCAACGTGGAGTTCCTGGCCTTCCTCAAGCAGGTCGCCAAGGCCCACCCCCGAGTACAACTGCACGTCGTGGTCGACAACTACGCCACCCACAACCACCCGAACGTCAAAGCCTGGCTGGCCCGACACCCCCGCATCACCATGCACTTCACCCCCACCAGCTGTTCCTGGCTGAACATGGTGGAGATCTTCTTCGGGATCATCACCCGCCAGGCCATCCGCCGCGGCACCTTCACCTCCGTGCCCGACCTGACCGCCGCGATCCGTGCGTTCATCGACGGCTACAACCAGCGATGCAAACCCTTCGCCTGGACCAAAACCGCCGACCAGATCCTCACCAGAGCCAACCGCAAAAAGACTTCAGACACGGGACACTAGGGTCGGACGGACATGCCCAATAGCCACGGGGGTCCCGAGTGGATGTGTCTATGTGCTGCCGTCCCGTCCGAGCCGTCCACTCGAGTTGGGAGGTGGTTTGAATGGTGGGGTCATCTGACGATCTCGTTCGTCGTGTCCGTGAAGCTTCTGCATATTGGCGAGTCCTGATCGGGCTTCGCGTTATTATACTTCTAGCCTTGACCTTCTTGGAGGCTTATTCAGCAGGGCCCCGATAACCCACAGTGGACCCCCCGATAAATGAGACGGCC
>NZ_JBHMIP010000077.1:0-2707 GCF_048060245.1 Micromonospora sp. LOL_014 | reverse complement strand
GCCCTGGCGGCCCTCCCAGCGCGGGCCTACACCCCCGGCCTGAAGGCCGGAGCACTGGCCCACATTCCGGTAGCGGCTCGGTGCCTACTCTGCTCCGGGGTCTCGTGGGCTGGTCAGGCAACCCGCAGGGTGAGCGGACCACGGGACACTACGATCGAAACCTCGGCACCCAGCGCTTCGGCGTACGCGCGCAGTGTGTCCAGGCTGTCGACCTGGCCATGCTCGATCTGGGAGATCCTGGCCTGACTCACCCCGAGTGCCACAGCTACTTCGGCCTGGGTGAGCCCGGCAGACTTACGCATCTCGGCCAACTCGTGTCCCCGGATGCGGCCGATATTCTCGCCGCGAATCGCGGCCCGCTGCGCCTGTGCTTCCTCACTGGCGAGCCACGGCTGTCGGGTGACCGCCTCAGCCTTCACATCGCTCCACCGACGGGCCGTCATGACCCCTCCCCACTCTTGCGCTCGACCAGATACTCCTCGTACCGCGCCTCTGCGACCGGGACGTTCTCCCGGTACCACTGGTTCCATCGGCCCGCCTTGTCGCCAGCGACCAGGATCACCGCGTCCCGTTCGACATCGAAGGCGAACAGCAGACGTATCTCCGAGCGCCCGGCAGAGCCCGGCCGCAGCTCCTTCAGATTGTGCAACCGACTGCCGTGGATCCGGTCGACCATCGGCCGGCCAAGCCAAGGGCCTTCCTCCGCCAGGTGGTCGATCGCCTCCATGACCCGGTTGGCGGAGGTCGGGTCCGACTCGCACAGCCTGAGGTACCACTCCTCAACCGGGGCGACCAGCACCACGTCCCACATGCCCCGAGTATAAACCATGCCTTATGTCAGGTGGTCAACCCGCAGCTGCTGAAGTGCGCCCTTCGCCTGCTCCGGGAATCAGCTTGTCGCCGTGGACCGGGCTGGGGCGGTCGTCGCGCGCGTGCGACTCTCGGCCCGTATCGACTGCCTGCTTACCGACGGCCGATGTCAGGTGTACGCCATCGGTAAAGGCCACCTCACCGCGATCGACGTCGGGGTGTCGCAGAGTAGCGCGGACTCGGCCGGAACGCCGGTGGGAGTCGATCCTTGGTTGCAGACAGTGCTTCAAGAGGTCTCGATCGCGCGAGGTTGGTGGGCTCGGTCCGGGATCTGCAGATCTGCGCCGCCGAGTTTGGTGAATCGGTCGGCGAGTTCGGTGAACAGCTCCTTCCGGGACGGTTCGTCAGCGAAGGCCCAGATCTCGGCCTCGTTCGCCGGGGGCAGCTCGGGTAGGTCGTCCGCGCCGAACGTGCCGAGCAGCAGACCAAGCGCCCGGTCGAGGGTGACGACCTCGCGCCGGTAAAGCCGCAGGACCGCCTGGGTGTAGCTGCGCGGCAGCGACCCCGGCTCCAGCTCCTGGCTCGGCAGTAGGTTCTTCTCCTCGATGTCCGCCTTGCTGGTGCGGACCGCACGAATCTTGTCGGCCTCCGCTTGGCCGGACAAGGCCCAGCTCGGTCAACCGGCGGGCCAAGGTGGCCATGTCGACCTGATAATGGCTGCCGGCTCGTACTGCCGCGTCCCGCATGACCTCATCCGGGATCGCCGACCACTCGGACCACCGTTCCCGCAGGTCGGCCTCGGGCAGCAGCAGGGCACGGGCGAACCGGTCCAGCCGTGTTTCGACCTCATCCGCCTCGGTGGCTCAGGCCGCGAAGAGTTCGCCGCTGCCCATGGCAGCGGTGGTGACCACGTCGCCGTCGGGGGTGGTCAACCGTTCGGCGGCACCGCCGGCCCGGACGCGTACCAACCGGCCCTGCCGAACCTCGCGGCCGCCGTCGCGCAACGCGTGCACGATGGTGGCGGCCAGGGCTTCGCCGAGGGCACCGGGTTCGACCTCGACCGACGCGACGGCGTCGATGCGTACCCGGGAAGGTTGTTCCTCGCCCGCCAGCAGGTGCAGCAGGATGCTCTCGGTCGCGAGCACACCGAAGCCCGCCCCGCAGACCAGGGTGCGACCGGTCGCCACCGCCTCCCGGTGCATGGCGTGCAGCGACTCGAACGCGCTCAGTTCGTTGCCGACGTCGACGTAGTGGGTGCCGGCCGGGCAGGCCCGCGCGACCTGCGGCGCGGTGGGTCAGCCGTTCCCGGTCGCGGCCGACCGCCACCACCTCGGTGCCTGCCTGCCGCAGGCGCTGCACCCTGTTACGCCGACGGGCCGTGATAGACGCCGAACCGGCTCTGCACGAGCGCGAGCTACGCAAGTTCGCGCTGCTGTCGGCGGCACTGGAGCAGGGCTTCCGCGATCGCGGCATCGACGATCTGACCGCCCGGCTGGCGGCCGAGATCGCGGTGACCACGTTCCGGACCGCGGTGACCCGCTGGCTCGACCAGCACGGCGACCCCGACCTCCCCGCCACCATCGACCAGACCCTGGCAGCGATGAGACACCTGGTCGGTACGCCGTCGGCGTGAGGCCGGAACCTCGGATGTTGCCCGCCGTAGCGGAATGCCGGTTGAGCTGATGCCACAGGTGCATCAAGATGCACCTGTGGCATCAGGTCGTCGGAGGCACCATGAGGTACCGGAAGTCTGCCGACCCGCCGACCCGCCGACCCGCCGACCCGAAGCCCCAAGCAGGAAGCAGGAAGCACGAGGCCCGGGGCGCGAGGTCCGGGGCAGGGGCTTTGCGTAGTCGCCTGAGAGTACTTCTGGCCTGCGTGAACGCGCTGTCATCGA
>NZ_JBHMIP010000076.1:0-2791 GCF_048060245.1 Micromonospora sp. LOL_014 | reverse complement strand
GGCGGTCACCGCACCGGCAGCGTCACCCGCCTCACCCCGCAAGTAGGCAAGGTTGTTCCGGATGGTCAGGGTACCGGGGTGATCCGGCCCCAGCACCCGCAAAGAGTCGGTGAGCAAACCTGCAAACGCAGCAGCGGCGGACTCGACTTGTCCAGTGCTCCCGAGGCTGTTGATCGCGCGGAACAGTGCTGAGTGAATGTTGGGGTGGAACAGGGCTTCACCGCTGGTCGTCCGCAGAGCGACAGCGTTGGCGCGCAAGGGTTGAGTAGCTCCGTGGTCCCGATCGACAGCCGGCCATATAGCCAAAAGGGCGTCAGCGGCGGTCCGGGCGACAGCGGCGAGGTGGACCGGGTCGAGGGGGTCGCGGGTGACCCGCTGCACCAGGGCGTGTACGCGGACCGTGCCGGTGGCCGCGTCGTGGGTGACCAGGCTCAGTCGGTGCAGGTTCCGTAGCGCGTCGCGTACGTCGTCAGCTGTCACCTGCCGCCCGCTGCGGTCCGCGAGGTGCGTCACGGCAGCATCGGTGGTGAACACGGCCTCGGGGATGCCGTTCGGATCCAGCACAGCGGCGAGATTCAGCACATGTCGAGCTAGACCGGCCGGCGGATGGCTGTCCGCCACGTCGATCGACAGCGACCACGTGACCGCGACCGTCGCCCGGTGTCCATCCGGGAGAGCGTCATCCGGCGGAACAAGCTCAACCAACCTTTTCCGCCGGTCAGCCAGCCGGGCCCGATAACCGGCGGGGTCGAGACTCCGGTCCCGGATGAACGCGGCCGCCTGCGCCAACGCCAACGGCAGATACCCCAGCTCAGCGGCCAACGCCGCCAGATCGTCATCCTGGTCACCACTGGCACCGATCGCACCATCAAGATAATCGACAGCGTCATCCGGGCTGAACACATCGACGTCGACCAGGACACGGCCGTCCGTGTCCAGCACCGGATCACGGCGACGAGTCGTCACCACCGTCCGACCATTTCGACTGTTCGGCGGCCACCAGTCCGCGGCGTCACCAGGGCTATCGAGGTTGTCCAACACGATCAGCCACCGCTTCGACGTACGCTCCAACCACGACACGAACCGGCTGGCCGCCGCCTCATCGTCCCCGTCTCCCGCCACGGCGGCTCCCACCGAGCGGGCAGCTTCGGCGTAACGGGCGACGATCGCGTCCCGACTCGACGCCGCCACCCACACCAGCACATCCACCTCACGATCCCGCTCCAACCGGCGCGCAAACTCCGCCGCCAACTGGGTCTTGCCCACCCCACCCATCCCCGACAACACCTGCGTCAACACCGCCGTCCGGCCCGCCCTGGCCGCCCGCGACAGCTCCGCGCCTGCAGGCCGGCTCTGAAACCACGCCGCCTGCTGCGGAACCCGCCCGACACGCACCACCGCACCCCTCGGCACCGGAGGCGGACCAGGCTTGACGCGCCGCGCCATGAACCCGTCAACCACGGTCACGAACGACAGCACACCGCCGACAATCCCCGCGATCCAGCTAGCCTGCTCCGTACCCGTCCAGCCGGATCGAGGCAGCCCCCACCCCCACGGATTCCACCAGGCGAACAGCGCCACCAGGCCACAGACGACAGCCGAGACCGCAAACACAACCGTCCGCCGCCGCCACCGACGAGGAAACACCCGAGCCACGCCACCATCATCGACGACAAGCACAATCACCAACCTCACCGAGTCGGGATCACGTCATCGCTGTCGGGGCCAGTCAAACAGCAGCAAGCCGACCTACGAAGATCAACTACGACAACGTCAGTACAAACGGGAGCCGAAGCAGCCGCGAGAGGCCGAGAGACGTCGAGGAGCACGCCGCAGCCCAGACCGCCGACGTGCCCGGTTCGGCCCGATCCGTAGCCCGTACGCGGGTTAGGGGTTCGAGTCCCCGCCTTCCCCTTGGCCGACGGCGGCAGGCGGTCCGGAAGCCGTCGGGGTTGGCCGCCGTCGGGGTCGGGGCTTCCGGCTGCCGCGCCAGTCCATACCCCGGACTGGCTTGCCACCGACACCAATCGCGCCGGGTCCGTACCCCGCGCGGGCTGCGTCCCCGGCCGCCGTCGGCACCGCCCCGAACCGTCCAAGATCAGGGCGTCTCCAGGGCGTCAGGGCGTCTCCAGGGCGTCATATGACGACCAAAGTTGACCATGAACGACCATCGACGACGGGAAGTTCGTGCAGCTCAGAGGCTTGATCACCGCGCCGAGCTGGGGTGGGACGGACGAGTCGACCTGTACGCCGGATTCTGTCCCGTACGCGCCGGTTGCCCGGGTCGCGCAGCGGTGGCGGCCATCCATCTAGGCCTACCGTCGCCGGCAGGCTCCAGCGGCCTACCCGCAGACTCGGGCGGGCAGCCCTCAAACGCCTGCGCAGGTCGACGTCTGGCGACGCCGGCCCTCTTGGCCTTGCTCCGGGTGGGGTTTACCGAGCCATCCCGGTCACCCGGGATGCTGGTGGGCTCTTACCCCACCGTTTCACCCTTACCGGGCGTTTCACCGCCCGGCGGTCTGTTTTCTGTGGCACTGTCCCGCGGGTCGCCCCGGGTTGCCGTTAGCAACCACCCTGCCCTGTGGAGTCCGGACGTTCCTCGGCAGCAGGGGACGTATCCCCCCGCTGACGCGGCCGCCCGGTCGACTCGTCCGTCCGAGGATCAATCGTACGCAGCCCACGATCATTGCCCGCCCGCAGGCCCGGCGGACCACCACGACCAGCCCAACAGTGATCTAGTGCCGCGTCAGGCAACGTTGGCCCTGTTGACTACCTCGCGTAGGCGTTCGTC
>NZ_JBHMIP010000075.1:0-2825 GCF_048060245.1 Micromonospora sp. LOL_014 | reverse complement strand
TCAATGTGGTGCACGGGTTCGGGCCGGGTGCGGCGGGGGAGTGGCTGACCACTCATCCGGGGGTGGACGCGGTCACGTTCACGGGTGAGTCGGCGACGGGGTCGGCGATCATGCGGGCGGCGGCTGACGGGGTGAAGGCGGTGTCGTTCGAGTTGGGCGGGAAGAACGCGGGTCTGGTGTTCGCGGACGCGGATCTGGACGCGGCGGTGGCGGGTTCGGTGCGGTCGTCGTTCACCAACGGTGGTCAGGTGTGTCTGTGCACCGAGCGGCTGTACGTGCAGCGGCCGGTGTTCGACGAGTTCGTCGACCGGCTGGCGGCCGCCGCCCGCGACGCCCGGTACGGCTGGCCCGCCGACGAGACGATCTCGACGATGCCGCTGATCTCGCGCGGCCACCGGGACAAGGTGCTCGGCTACTACGATCTGGCCCGCGCCGAAGGCGCGCAGATCCTTGCCGGTGGTGGCGTGCCGGCCTTCGGCGACGCCCGCGACGGCGGCGCGTACGTGCAGCCGACCGTGTTGACCGGGCTCGACTCGTCGGCGCGGCTGGTGCGGGAGGAGGTGTTCGGCCCGATCTGCCACATCGCTCCGTTCGACACCGAGGAGGAGGCGTTCGCGCTGGCCAACGACTCCGACTACGGGCTGGCCGCGACGGTGTGGACCCGCGACGTGGGGCGGGCGCACCGGGCCGGTGCCCGGCTGGACGCCGGCATCGTCTGGGTGAACACCTGGTTCCTGCGGGACCTGCGCACCCCGTTCGGCGGAGTGAAGGCCTCCGGGGTGGGCCGGGAGGGCGGCGTGCACTCGCTGGACTTCTACTCCGAGTTGACCAACGTCTGTGTGGACATGTCATGAATGTGGACATCGAGGCCGCTGCCGCGGCGCTGACCGGGGCGTACGACACCGGGGTGCCGTGTGCACCGCTGCGGGACCGGTTGCTGCCGGTCGGTGACGTGGCCGCCGCGTACACGGTGCAGCGGGGGTTGGTGGCCGGCTGGACAGGGGCCGGGCGGCGTCGGGTCGGCGCGAAGATCGGTTTGACGTCGCCGGCGGTGCAGGCCGCGTTCGGCGTGTATCAGCCTGATTTCGGGGTGCTGTTCGCCGACATGGCGGTGCCGGATGGCGACGAGGTCGACCTGGCCGGGCTGATCCAGCCCAGGGTGGAGGCCGAGGTGGCGTTCGTGCTCGGCACCGACCTGCCGGACGGGCCGGCGACCGTGGTCGACGTGCTGCGGGCCACCGACTTCCTGCTACCGGCGATCGAGATCGTCGACTCCCGGATCACCGACTGGGACATTTCCATCGTGGACACCGTGGCGGACAACGCCTCGTCGGGGCTGTTCGTGCTCGGCGATCGGCCGGTGCCGCCCGCCTCGGTGGACCTGCGGGGGTGCGGCATGGTCCTGGAATCGGCCGGTGTGCCGGTGTCGGTCGGTGCCGGTGCCGCCTGCCTCGGCAACCCGGTGCACGCCGTCGCCTGGCTGGCCTCGACCATGGCAGCCGCCGGGGATCCGCTGCGAGCCGGCGACGTCGTGCTCTCCGGCGCGCTCGGCCCGATGGTGCCGGTCACCCCAGGAGCGGCGTACGAGGCACGGATCGCCGGGCTCGGCTCGGTGCGGACCAGATTCAGCGCGAAACCGGCCGACCGGTCGGCCGACGGCGAGTCAGGGGAGGGGTCGTAGTGGGTGTCGGGGTGGCGGTGATCGGGTCGGGCAACATCGGCACCGACCTGATGATCAAAGTGCTGCGGCTGTCGGAGTCGCTGGACATGGTGGCGATGGTCGGCATCGACCCGGAATCCGACGGGCTGGCCCGCGCCCGCCGCCTCGGCGTGGCGACCACCGCCGACGGCGTCGACGGCCTGGTCGCGATGCCCGAGTTCGCCGACGTGCGACTCGTCTTCGACGCCACGTCGGCCGGCGCGCACCGGCGCAACAACGAGATCCTGCAGGCGCACGGCCGGACCGTGGTCGACCTGACGCCGGCCGCGATCGGCCCGTACGTGGTGCCGCCGGTCAACCTGGACGCCCATTTGGGTGTGTCGAACGTCAACATGGTCACCTGCGGCGGGCAGGCCACCGTACCGGTCGTCGCCGCCGTCACGCGGGTGGCGCCGGTGGCTTACGCGGAGATCGTCGCCTCGATCGCGTCCCGCTCGGCCGGCCCTGGGACGCGGGCGAACATCGACGAGTTCACCCAGACCACCGCCCGCGCCCTGGAGGTCGTCGGCGGCGCAGGCAAGGGCAAGGCGATCATCGTGCTGAACCCGGCGGATCCGCCGCTGCTGATGCGCGACACCGTCTACTGCCTGACCCCGGCCGGCGTCGATCGGGAGGCGGTGGCCGACTCGGTGGCGGCCATGGTGGCGTCGGTCGCCGAGTACGTGCCCGGCTACCGGCTCAAACAGCGGGTGCAGTTCGATCCGGTCGACGCGTTCGTGCCGGCGCTGGGCAGCCACTTCACCGGTGTCCAGGTGTCGGTGTTCCTCGAAGTGTCCGGTGCCGGGCACTACCTGCCCGCGTACGCCGGCAACCTCGACATCATGACGTCGGCGGCGCTGCGTACCGCGGAACGTCTGGTCGCTGTCCGAGCGGAGGCACGGTCATGACCCGCCTGTACATCCAGGACGTCACGTTGCGCGACGGCATGCACGCCATCGGGCACCGGTACACCGTCGACGAGGTCCGGGCGATCGCCGCCGCGCTCGACGCCGCAGGGGTCGACGCGATCGAGGTCGCCCACGGTGACGGGCTGGCGGGATCGAGCGTCACCTACGGCCACGGTGCCGCGTCGGACGCCGACTGGATCACCGCCGCCGCCGAGTCG
>NZ_JBHMIP010000074.1:0-2831 GCF_048060245.1 Micromonospora sp. LOL_014 | reverse complement strand
CGACTCGGCGGCGGCGGTGATCCAGTCGGCGTCCGACGCGGCACCGTGGCCGTAGGTGACGGACGAGCCGGCCAGGCCGTCGCCGTGGGCGACCTCGATCGCGTCGACCCCTGCGGCGTCCAACGCGGCGGCGATCTCCCGGACCTCGTCGACGGTGTAGCGGTGCCTGATGGCGTGCATGCCGTCGCGCAACGTGACGTCCTGCACGTACAGGCGGGTCATGACCGTGCCTCCGCTCGGAGAGCGACCAGGCGTTCCGCGGTGCGCAGCGCCGCCGAGGTCATGATGTCGAGGTTGCCGGCGTACGCGGGCAGGTAGTGCCCGGCACCGGAGACCTCCAGGAACACCGACACCTGGATACCGGTGAACCGGCTGCCCAGCGCCGGCACGAACGCGTCGACCGGGTCGAACTGCACGGCCTGTTTGAGCCGGTAGCCGGGCACGTACCCGGCGACCGACCGGACCATGGCTTCCACCGAGGCGGCTACCGCGCCGGTGTCCACGCCGGCCGGGACCAGGCAGTAGACGGTGTCACGCATCAGCAGCGGCGGATCCGCCGGGTTCAGCACGATGATCGCCTTACCCCTGCCGGCACCGCCGACGACCTCCAGGGCGCGGGCGGTGGTCTGGGTGAACTCGTCGATGTTCGCCCGCGTCCCAGGGCCGGCCGAGCGGGACGCGATCGAAGCGACGATCTCCGCGTAAGCCACCGGGGCCACCGCCGCGACGGCGGCGACGACCGGTACCGTCGCCTGCCCACCACAGGTGACCATGTTGACGTTCGGCTCGGCCAGGTGCGCGTCCAGATTCACCGGCGGCACCACGTACGGGCCGACCGCGGCCGGGGTCAGATCCACCACCGTCCGCCCGTGCGCCTGCAGAATCTCGTCGTTGCGCCGGTGCGCACCCGCCGACGTGGCGTCGAACACCAACCCGACGTCGGCGAACTCGGGCATCGCCACCAGGCCGTCGACCCCATCATTCGTGGTCGCCACACCCAACCGGCGGGCCCGGGCCAGCCCGTCAGATTCCGGGTCGATGCCGACCATCGCCACCATGTCCAGCGACTCCGACAGCCGCAGCACCTTGATCATCAGATCGGTGCCGATGTTGCCCGACCCGATCACCGCCACCCCGACACCCATCACGACCCCTCCCCTGACTCGCCGTCGGCCGACCGGTCGGCCGGTTCCGCGCTGAATCTGGTCCGCACCGAGCCGAGCCCGGCGATCCGTGCCTCGTACGCCGCCCCCGGGGTGACCGGCACCATCGGGCCCAGCGCACCCGAGAGCACCACGTCACCGGCCCGCAGCGGATCCCCCGCCGCCGCCAGCGTCGAGGCCAGCCAGGCGACGGCGTGCACCGGATTGCCGAGGCAGGCGGCACCGGCACCCACCGACACCGGCACACCGGCCGATTCCAGCACCATGCCGCACCCCCGCAGATCCACCGAGGCGGCCGGCACCGGCCGGTCACCCAACACGAACAGCCCCGACGAGGCGTTGTCCGCCACCGTGTCCACGATCGAGATGTCCCAACCGGTGATCCGGGAGTCGACGATCTCGACCGCCGGTAGCAGGAAGTCGGTGGCCCGCAGCACGTCAACCACGGTCGCCGGCCCGTCCGGCAGATCCGCGCCGAGCACGAACGCCACCTCGGCCTCCACCCTGGGCTGGATCAACCCGGCCAGGTCGACCTCGTCGCCGTCGGGCACCGCCATGTCGGCGAAGAGCACCCCGAAGTCGGGCTGGTAGACGCCGAACGCGGCCTGCACCGCCGGCGACGTCAGGCCGATCTTCGCGCCGACCCGGCGGCGGCCCGCGCCTGTCCAGCCGGCGACCAACTCCCGCTGCACCGCGTACGCGGCGGCCACGTCACCGACCGGCAACAGGCCGTTCCGCAGCGGCGCACACGGCACCCCGGTGTCGTACGCCCCGGTCAGCACCGCGACAGCGGCCCCGACATCCACAGTCACGCTCATGTCAGATCCACACAGACGTTGGTCAACTCGGAGTAGAAGTCCAGCGAGTGCACGCCACCCTCCCGGCCCACCCCGGAGGCCTTCACCCCACCGAACGGGGTCCGCAGGTCCCGCAGGAACCACGTGTTCACCCACACGATGCCCGCGTCCAACCGCGCACCCGCCCGGTGCGCCCGCCCCACATCCCGGGTCCACACCGTCGCCGCCAGCCCGTAGTCGGAGTCGTTCGCCAACGCGAACGCCTCCTCCTCGGTGTCGAACGGGGCGATGTGACAGATCGGGCCGAACACCTCCTCCCGCAACAACCGCGCAGACTGCCCCAACCCGGTCAACACCGTCGGCTCCACGTACGCGCCACCATCACGGGCATCACCAAACGACGGCACCCCACCACCGGCGCGCACCTCGGCACCCTCGACGCGGGCCAGGTCATAGAAGCCGAGCACCTTGTCCCGATGGCCGCGCGAAATCAGCGGCATCGTCGAGATCGACTCGTCAGCGGGCCAGCCGTACCGGACGTCACGGGCCGCGGCCGACAGCCGGTCCACGAACTCGTCGAACACCGGCCGCTGCACGTACAACCGCTCGGTGCACAGACACACCTGGCCGCCGTTGGTGAACGACGACCGCACCGAGCCGGCGACGGCGGCGTCCAGATCCGCGTCCGCGAACACCAGACCCGCGTTCTTGCCGCCCAGCTCGAACGAGACCGCCTTCACCCCGTCGGCCGCCGCCCGCATGATCGCCGACCCCGTCGCCGACTCACCGGTGAAGGTGATCGCGTCGACTCCCGGATGAGTGGTCAGCCACTCCCCCGCCGCACCCGGCCCGAACCCGTGCACCACATTGA
>NZ_JBHMIP010000073.1:0-3373 GCF_048060245.1 Micromonospora sp. LOL_014 | reverse complement strand
GCTGCGCAGGGCCGGCCGGGCGAAACTCACCGAGATCGTCAAAGCCCGCGCGCCACGCATGGGCGCCCGCCCGGTCGACCAGATCCTCACCGCGCTCAACGCGCACCCTCTCGCCCCGGTCCTGACCTCGATGCCCGGCATCGGCGTCAGGACCGCAGCCCGCACCAGATGATCACGGACCTGCATGGCAGACACACACGGCGTCGCTCCATGGCCGCAGCGCTTCGAAGCCGGCGCGCACCTGGCCGACAGCAGCGGATTCGCCCTGCTCAGCTTCGAGCGGGACGATCCACCACTCGGCTACATCGAGACCCTGGCCGGTGAGCTGTTCCTTGAGTCGACCCGTGACCTGGCCCGGGTCTCGGCGGCGTACGACAATCTGAGGATGCTGGCAATGTCGCCCGCCGAGTCGGTCAAGCTGATCAAGGGCTACTACCAGGCCACCAAGCACGCGTTGGAGGCGATCGGCGACTCGCTGCGGCACGAGGTGGCCCGGTTCGACATCAAGGTGGTGCTGATCGAGCCGTCGCCGATCCTCGGCGGATGCGTCCCGGACAGCGTCGCCGACCTCGGCATGCAGTCGCACGGCGACCCTGCGCTGTACAAGGACTTCTGGGACTACTTCGTACAGTGGCACCAGGCGTACCGGCTCAGCGACAACCCGCCGCTGCGCGGCAAGGTGGCGGTCCGCGCCGAGCATGTCGCCAAGGTCATCGAGACCGCGGTCACCCACCCCAACCCGCGCGTGCGGTACCGACTCGGGATACCCGCCCGGCTGCTGACCCGGATGCGGGCGACGATCGGTGACCGCAACTGGGACCGGTTCGTCCGCGCGTTCTTCCCTATCCCCTGACAATGCCCAACGACTGATCGGCGCCGGCGGGCGGACCCGCCGGCGCCGATCAGTCGGTCTGGCGCGGCGACGGACGGCGCGCACTGCCTGCTGCCTGATCAGTCAGTCAGGATCGCGGTAGCGCAGTGACGTCGGCCGGCCGTCGCGCGGGCGCAGCCACAGCAGCGCGATCACCACGAACAGCACCAGCCCGTCGATGACCAGCAGGGTCGCGCTGAATCCGTCGATCTCGTGCGCGTGCTCGGACACCGCGTCGGTACGGGCCTCGCGGGTCGCGGCGTCCAGCGCGGCCGGCGGCACGCCGGTGCCAACGCTGAACCGGTAGACGTCAGTCACGTCCGAACCATCGGGAAACGTCACGTGGTACGCGACCGTGTAGTCACCGTCGGCGCCGATCCGCACCGGCTGGTGCACCCGGTCCGGCGCGACCTGCCGGTAGTCGCCGTCGGTGACCTCGTCGCCGGCGCCGTCGAACACCTCGACGTGCGACAGTTCCGGCTGCACGGTGTCGGTGAAGGACAGGGTCACGCCGGTCGGCGCGCCGCTGAGCGCCGCGTCGACCGGCGGGTCCGCCAGGAGCAGCCTGCCCTCCTCGGCACGGGCGCTGCCGGGAGTGGCCAGCAGCACCGCGGCGACCACGGCGACGACGCCGGCCAGCCCGAGAGCAGCGGCTGGTACGCCTGGGCGCGGGTCAGGCCGCATCGGAGGCGAGCGGTCGGACCTCCGACCCGTGGCCGGCACAGCTGCAGCTCATCTGCTCCCGCTCCCGCTCGTTCGGGCGCAGGTGCAGGTACATCGCGATCACCATCGGGATGAAGACCACCGAGTTGTAGAACAGGTGCAGCTCGACGCGGGGCACGATCAACTGCACCACGCTGGTCACCACCGGCTGGCCGAAGAGAATGGTGCCGGTCTGCGCCTGGATCAGCAGCAGCAGATGTTCGATGTGGTGCCAGAACTGGATGGCCAGTGCGATGGTCCACCAGGTCCGGGCCCGTCCGGTGAACCCGGGGCGGAGCAGGAACAGGAAGACGAGCATCACGATGGCGTACCCGTAGTGCAGCCACTCGGAGCTGACCAGCCATGGAAACCACTGGCCGAGCACGCCTCGGGCCTGCGGGCGAGGGCTACCCAACACCCAGATCTGGTATGCCTGCACCAGGTGTTCGGCCCAGTGCGCGAGGACGACGACGAGGAAGGCGTTCAGGGCCAGCTTGTGGTGCGCGCCGTTGAGCCGGCCCACGAGGCCGGGGGAGCCGGAGGAGGCGGAGGAGGCGGAGTGGGGGGCGGGATGGGCAGCGGAATGGGCCATTTCGCACACCTTCCGTGAGACAGGCATGACATCCTGTTGCGAAGCTAGCTGGCAAGATGACGTCGTAGATAGCTGAAATTGCCTAGTTGGCGGGTTCAACCGGTGATCCAGTTGGCGTGGAAGCCGCTGGGCACCCGCACCGGCAGGTGCACCACAGCCACCGGATCGCCGGTGAAGTCGGCGGCGTCGAGCACCACCAGGCTGCTACGGCCGACCCGGCCGTCGTACACGTAGGTGAGCAGCCAACCGTCGTCCTCCGCGCCGACCGGGCCACGCGGCACGAATACGGCCTCTCCCGCCTCCCGGTACGGCCCGAAGTCGACGTCGTCGCGTTCCCCGGCCGGCGCGACCAGACCATCGACCAGGACCGCGTCCCGACGGGCCGGGTCACGGACCCGCTCGTACAGCGGGGTCAACACCTCGTCCACCAACGGTTCCACCTCCTCCCGGTAGCGCTCCACGGTCGTCGAGCCGCGGCCGAACACCTCACCGAGCACGTCCGACGCGAGGTTGTGCCGCAGCCCGAACAGCACCATCACCAGCGCCGTGTCCAGCGGCACGCCCGCGGCCGTCCCACCGGCGGGTCCCAGTCCAGCAGCGCGTCCACCTGCTCGACCAGCCAGTCGACTTGATCGGAGTCCAACCCGGTCATACGCGCGCAACGCGGCGGCCGGCCGTTGATCGTTTGAGTCCACACAACCCGAATGATCTAGACGATGCCGGCCGCCGTCTCCACAAGCGACACGCCCGAGTTGATCACACCCCGGCCGTCACGCCACGTTACATAGACAAAGATTGGCTCCGAATCGGCGGACCCCTTTCGGGAAGTCCTCCGGGTTGCTGCCGCTGCGGCAGCGGCGTATCGGCTGGACGCGAAGGTCGAACTCCATGGGCACGAGATCTTTCACGCGGGTGGCGGTTAGGCGGAAGTGCCAGTTCGGGCGCGGGTCGGTGTGTTCGATGACGTGATCGAAGCGGTCGCCGCGCAGGACGTCATGGTCATCGCCCGAGCCATGGAAGTAGTCGGGCAACGTGCCCGCTACCCCCACCCTGACCCGCCGCATACCGTAGTGCTTCAGCACCTGTTGGAGCGGGTCGACGAGTGCGCCATCGAGCACGGTGACTACGCTTTGGTTATCGCTGACGAACGCGCCAGTGGTGCGCGCGACGTTCGACGATCCGAATCTGGTGTCGTGTGCCGGTCTCGT
>NZ_JBHMIP010000072.1:0-3706 GCF_048060245.1 Micromonospora sp. LOL_014 | reverse complement strand
CCAATCACTCGACACCCAAGATCATTTTACCGGGTGTCGCCATGACCGTTTGACTCCGCCCTCCTACACCTATGACAACTCGGGCAACACTCTGACCCGGCCCACGGCGACGGCAGGCACCCAGACGTTGACCTGGGACCACGAGGGCCGGCTGGAGTCGATGACCGACACCTCCGGCGTCACCGGCTACCTCTACGACGCTGACGGCAACCGGCTGATCCGCCGCGACCCTACCGGCACCACCCTCTACCTGCCGGGCCAGGAGATCCGCCATGACACCGGCACCAACCAGACCTCCTGCACCCGCTACTACTCGCACGCCGGCAAGACCATCGCCTCCCGCTCCGCCGCCGGCCTGACCTGGCTGGTTGAGGACCACCAGCAGACAGCCCAGGTGGCGGTCGACGCCACCACGGGCACGGCCACGACCCGCCGGCAGACACCGTACGGAACGGTCCGGGGCAGCGCGTCCGGATGGCCGAACGACAAGGGCTTCGTCGGCGGCACGGTGGAGAACAACGGGCTCGTGTTCATCGGTGTCCGGGCATACGATCTGACAATCGGCCGGTTCATCAGCATCGACCCGCTTCAAGACCACGATGACCCGCTCCAATGGAACGGCTATGCCTACGCCAACAACTCGCCGATCACCTTCAGCGACCCGGACGGTCTGAAACCCCTTATCACCGACAGCGTTCAGGGTGACGAGGATCACTATCGCAAGTACGGCGAAAAGGTAGTCTACAAGAAGGGAAAGTGGGTTTCGAACAAGGCCTCGAGTGGTCCGCGACGTGATGGGAAGCCCGATATCTTCAAATGCGACAAGCAGACCACTTGCACCATCCGTGGCCAAGACAAGGACACCAAGAACGTCATCTACGAGTGCAACTCACCAGGCTCCTGCATCATCGAGAACCGAGGGCGCGGCAGCGGGGCGATCTACAACTGCAACGTGGCCGAAGCCTGTCACATTGACAGTGATTGCCGCAACGAGGATCAAATATGCTATGTTGGTGGATCTGCGGTGGATGGCGAGTTGGCCTGCCGCGTCAAGGGTTCCTGTGTCTTCTTCCGATGGGTGCCTATATATCCTGAGAATATGCCGAGTGGAGAACGCGTGGATTGGGGTCGTATTAGGAGCGACATGGCAACGAATGCGTCGATTTTTGGGGCGACGGGTGCGGGTATCGGCATTGCAATTGGGGGTTCAATTGGTGGTTGGCCAGGTGCCGTTTCCGGTGCCGGGTTAGGGGGCGGAGTCGGAATGTACGTTGGCGTCACTTGGACCGCTTGGCATGAACTCTATGAAGTGTGGAACAATCGTGACGACTACGGGTCGGGCGCAGTATGGGTGACCAGCGAGAAGCGGGAGTTTGCGCGGATATAAGGCCCGTCTCCGCAGTGCGTAAAGGGCAAAGATGGAGGGTGTGGGCTGAAGATTCCAGATTAAGGTCCGGAGTGGATTTAATGGATGCGCACGGCTCCAGTGATCTGACATTGTTTGTACCTTCGGATCATCTTTGATGAGTAGCGTGCCCATGTCCGCATCACTGCTGATCAATGCTGTCTAGGCTCAGTCGTACAGGAGGACCCAGCCCGTCCGACTGGGTCATGACAGGAAGGGGAGTCGCCGACGTGGTGTCGCACAGGGGATTCCTGTCCAGTATGATGTGCGATCTCAGTCGAACGTGAGGATGTAGAGATGTCGGCGCTGGTGACTGTTGTCGGACTTGTGGTGGGAGGCGGCCTGGTCGGTGCGGGTCTTCTGGTGATTTTGGCCGGATATGCACCAAACTACCCCGAGTTGAGTCGGAACATTGGTGCAACTTTGCTGTTTCCAGGGCTGGGATTCCTGCTGATGCAGGGCATGGGACACGGGAGTGGTGTGTTGGCATGGCTTTGTGGGCTGGCTGGAATCGTGTGCTTCGGCTTGGGCGCGTGGCTCGGCTTCCGGTATCTCCCGCTTGTGTTGGCTAAGAGCCGCAACCGGACCCAGTGAACTATTCCGGGCAACCATTCGACTGCTTTGTGTAACGGTCGGGGTGTTCGGAAGGTCCGAGACGCGCCAGATGACTTTGCTTTGGCTCTGGGATGCACCCCGAGCTGGTCGGCGCGGTCCGACGGATCGCGCCGACCGCGCTCGCCGGGTCCCGGCGGGCCTCGACACCAGCGCGGCTCTTCGAAGTTAGGCGGGGTTGAGGTGGCCGCGGCTTTTTCGGGTGGTCGCGCAGCGGGTTCGTAGGCGTTGGTTGATCGGGTTGCGGAAGCCGTAGGCGTCGCGGGCGACGGTCTTGATGACCCGGTTGGTGCCTTCAGAGCCGGCGTTGGTGATGCCGGTGTGCAGGAACGCGAGGATCTGGGGCCACCAGATCTCGATCGTGGTCGCGAGGCGGGCGAGTTCGGGTAGAGCGCTGTCAGCGCAGCGCTGGTAGAAGAGGTGCAGCAGCCGAGCGACGTGTTCCCGGTCCGGGTGGGTGCGGGCCAGGGCCAGCAGGTCGAGGAGGTCCTCCTTGGCGTTCCACGCGGCGAGGACCGGCACGCTGATCCCGGCGGGTAGCCCGGCGATCTCGTCGCAGAGCGTGTCGACGCGGTCAGCGCGCATCCGCCTCGCGGAGCGGGTCAGACGGTTACGCAGGTCCCATTCGCGGTCACCGGCGCGTCCCCGGCGGCCCCGGACCTGCACGGTGACCCGGCGGCGGACCTCGTTGAGGGCCTGGTGGGCGAGTTGCACGACGTGGAAGTGATCGACGACGAGGACGGCGTGCGGCAGCGCCTCACGGACCGCGGACTTGACGATCGTGCACATGTCGATCGCGACGTACCGGACCTGGTCGCGCCATGTCTGGCCGCGTTAGCCGAGCCAGTCGACGACCACCTGTGCGGTGCGGCCCTCGACCTGGCCCAGGAGTCCCTGACCGCCGGACAGGTCACACATGCCGACGTGCCAGCGGTCCACACTGCTCTGCCATGCCTGGCTGGCCTGGTCGAAGACCCACTTCGGCCGGCCCCGGCGGGTCTCGTCGATGCCGAGGACCTCCACCGGTTCCGGTTCGTCGGGCAGCACGACGTCCGCGTGGGCGGTGAACGCCGCCGCGACCACCGGCCAGGACAGGTCGTGATCGCGGGCGGACTGCACGATCGTGCGGGCGCCGTCGGCGACCGCCGCACCGGCGACCTGCCGCAACCGGGCGGTCACCCGGTGCCGGGCTGGGATCTGCGCCACCTGCTCGGTGAACGTCCGGCGTCGACATCCGTCCTGGTCGCAATGCCAGCGGCGTTTGCGCCACCGTAGCCGTGTCGCCCGGCCCGCCACGGGCAGGTCCTGCGGCCGGGTCGTCACCCAGTCCTTGACCCGCCGGGCCCGCACACCGCAGTCCGGGCAGCATCGTGCCTGCTCATCGGCGGTAGACAGAGCGACCACCGGGACACCGTCGGGGTCCAACCTGACCTGATCCACCACCAGGCCGTCCAGGCCCAGCAGCCGGGTCGTATCGTTGACCATGCTCGCAGCTCTCCGCTTGTGACCATCCGATCTAGACACTCAGATGATCACCGAAGGGCTGCGAGCCCTCTACGCCAGGGTCGCCGTCAACCGCGAACCCCGCTCAACTTCGAAGAGCCACCAACGCTCAAGTGAAAGACCGAGGATGCTCCTATCGATGTCAAGCGGCCAGTTCAAGATCATTTGATGTGATGATCTGGTAGA
>NZ_JBHMIP010000071.1:0-3794 GCF_048060245.1 Micromonospora sp. LOL_014 | reverse complement strand
GCCCGGACCAGCACCCGCACGGCGCGTCACGAGGCAAACGTTCCCTGACACGGCACTAGTCTGGGAGGCAGTCAACGAGTTGGCGCTGTCCGCCGACCAGACCCGAGACCTGATGTTAGGGATGATCCAGTGATCAATGAACCAGCATGGCGGAAGTCGTCGCGGTCGAACGGTTCATCCGGCAACTGCGTCGAGGTGGCCGACAACCTGCCCGGCCGGGTGCTGGTCCGGGACACCAAGGACCGCGACGGCGGCACCCTGGCCTTCGGCCCGTCCGCCTGGCGCTCCTTCGTCGAGCTGACCAAGCACCACCACTGACCAGCCGCGCCTACCCATCCTCCGCCGACAACGTGTAGAAAGCGCCGGCCCTGGTCTCAGGGGATAGAGCCGTCCCGCACGCCCGCCGGACCGCCGGCGTAGCGTGACCGCAAATCGCGCATCTCGGTCCATCGAGTCTCGGTCCCGAGTCTCGGTGCGCCGTCGAGTGGAGGGCTCAGGCACGTTATTCGCGCGAGTAACGTGCCTGAGCCCTCCACTCGAAGCAGCGTCGCCGATCGCGGGCGTCCGGATCTGAACCTGCCGCCACGCGCTGCTCCGGCGGTTGACGGTGCCGGGGCGGTACAGCGAGATCCGCTCACGCCGCGAACCGATCGTCCCAACGGGTGATGGCGGTGCCAGCTGCCGGCTCCGGACGCGCCGAGATCAGCACAGCTGATCATCCCAATGTTCGTACAGGTGCCCCGCTGGCAATCGTTTGCGCGACCCGACCACAGCCCACGCCGATGGTGCTGTCGTTTCTCGCTGCCGACCACCAAACCGCGATGCGCAACTCGGCGCGACGTCTTCGCGTTGAGGTTAGGTAAGCCGGTTCATGGCAGCCCGGATCTTCAGCCATGACGGGTCGCTGTCTGATGCGTCGGTGACCGTTTGCAGATCGCTGGGCTGCCAGATCCGGTTTCCATCGGTGAGGTCAAGTTGGTTCATGTCGATGACCGAAGCCTCAGAGGTGCCGGCAAGGAACTCGGTTACTGCGGCGGTCGATGCCTCGGCTGGGCCGGCCCGTCCCCCCGACAGCACCAGAAGCGTGCCGTCGCGACCGGCAACGATCAACTCGCCTGTAGCGGCGGCCGCCAGGGCCGTCACCATCGACCCGGGCAGCGCATCATACTCGGCCGCCCGTTTCCCGTCGATCTCGAACTCGATGACGGCACCCTCCGGCGTACCGATCCAGAGAACACCCGGAGCTGGCCCGAACGCGACGTTGTGGCGCGACCAGGCGCGCATATTGTCCACCCGCTCCTGCGGGTACGGGTACCCCGGACTTGGGTCCCCGAGTGTCAGGCCGAGAACGCGACGCAGCGAAGGAAACTCGAACACCTCCAGCGATTCTTCGTAGGCGTTGCCCCGCACTACGAAATACCGCCCATCCGGGCTGAAGATAGGTGTCTCGTATCCGTCGCAGTCGAGGACCAACACCCGCCGCAATGGCCGCAGCACCGGCTCATCCCGAGAGAAGAGCACCAGCGTGGCACCCTGCTCGCTTTGTAGAGTGGCTAAGAGGCCACCGCCCGGATACGCCGCGACTCCGGTGTCCCAGCGCGGGCCGACTGCGGTTGCGCCGGAGGCGAGGTCGAGCGCGATGGAGGACTCCCAGCCGTTCTCTCCGCCGCTGGGCGACAACCAGAGCGTCTGACCGTCCGGACCGAATGCCACTTCCCGTTGGTACTCAGTCGGCGGATCGCCATCGATTGTGGTGATGCCCGAAGGAGTCCAGCAGGCCGTACTGTTACCGTCCGCTACGATCAGCTGCGGCTCGTCCGGATGCCAGGCGGCGGAGGGTGTCCGCTTGCGCCGGGCATAGTCGGGGGCGTCGTAGACGGCCGAATCTGCACCGACACCGCCAACCTCACGCAACTGCCCGACCGTGTACTCCCAGATCCGGATCGCCGGGCGTTCGGTCTCCCAACCGGCTATCAACGGCAGCCTGGGATGGCAGAGCAACCGTTCGAGCGTGGGTACGGACCGCATCTGCGCCAAGATTTCCACCGGCGCATCGTACCGGTGAGAATCGCTCATGGGCGGGCTACCGGGCCAGCGGATATGACCTTGAACTCGCCGATCTGCCGCTGCTGTCTGGATCTGCTGCGGACCGGGCGTTCAGGGGATCCGAGGGGGTCCAGCTACACCGTTACCGGGAACTGTGGTAGACGACGCCATCGAGTTCGTCGTCGGCGTAGGCGGCCGAGTTGGTGAGGTGTCCGTCGTACGGTCCCACCTTGGTCACTGTGGCACCGTCGCGGAACCCGATCTGCAGGCCGTGCTCAGGTTCCCAGGCACACTCGCCCCCGATCGAGACATAGGCGCGGCGATCGTCGTAGGGGTCGCGCACGACGATCGGCTCGTTGCCAAGCTGGACATGGGCCAGGACCTCGTCGGGGCCGCTGATCTCGACGTGCCACTCGTCGTCGCCGGCGGCCAGGAGGTCATCCGCGACATCGCGGTAGTAGGCGTAGATCGATGGCGCAGCCACCGCCAACGCCGATCGGTCGAGCGCGAGGAAGTTGCGAATCGCGGCGTGGAAGTCCTCCTGCGCCGGGTCGTCGTCGTAGCCGTCGACCCGGATGCGGCAAGGCCCACCGCCCAATACCGGCACCGGTATCGGCGCACTGCGATACCAGCCCGGCTCGGCGGTCTTCGTCACCGTACCGAGATGGGGAATCTGCACACCACCACCGTAGTCCTCGCGGTGAGGCAGCCTCTGATGAAGCATCCGCATCTGCCGCCGTCGGGCGTCACACCGAGTCGCAGGCGGCAATCGAGGCACGACCTTGCCGATGTAGTGGGCGGGGTGTCGAGTAGTCGCAGGACGACGACGGCCACCTCCGCGAACGGTTTGCGGACGTGCCCCTCCCGCGCCCCCTGGCATCCTCCCTTTGATGACCACGATACGCGCGCATCGGATCAGTCGAACGTGATGCGAACAGCGTCGTGGGGTATCCAGGGGCTCGCGTCCGAAGTCCAGCCCTGGTCGTCCTGCTCCACGGCCTCAATGAACTCAGCCGGCGGTCGGTAGGAATGGGCAGTGACGTAGTGCCAGATGAGCGACGGTGCAGCGAACATCGCGCCTGGCCGTGATGGCACCCTGATCTCGGTGTGTCCCAACCAGACTCTGCCGCTCGGATGCTCCACGGAAACCATCGAGTCCCCGGGACGATTCGGGCAAAAGGGGCACCGGTGGAATTCGCGCACCGCGTTGATACGCGGAGCCACGATGATGTCGAGCAGCGTGTTCGCGAACCGGTCTGGCGTGGGTCCCACCTCGAACAGGTGCGAGGCATCGAGCCACCCGACGTTGATCCGGTCGTATCCGGGCCGAAACTGTAGCCATTCCCGTTCCAGCTCGACGGTGTCGACCTCGCTATAGCTGTAGGTGGTCAAGTCGTCGAAGTAGGCCACCTGGCATTCGTACCAGATCGGCTGGTCGTTGCTCGCCTGCGAGCATCCGCTCATGCCGCGCTCAGGGCGCTGGCGGCGGTAACAGGCCGTGAGGTTCGAAGGGCTGTGCTCGGTCGTTGCGGCCAGGTCAGCGATCGCCGCGATGACCCAGGCCCGGGTACGCCTCGACGAAGTCACCGCCTTCGCAACAGGCACCGTCTGGAGATACAATGCCTAGACGAGTAGTTCCGAAGTCAGGGGTCGATGTCCGGGCATGAGGAGAGGGCATCCAAGATCATGTTGTGACGCAAGACCTGGATACCCTCTTGACCGCACTGTACGTGAAGATCGACGACAGC
>NZ_JBHMIP010000070.1:0-3891 GCF_048060245.1 Micromonospora sp. LOL_014 | reverse complement strand
TTGGAGCGGTTCAGCTTCAACTCCATGTTCGGCAGATACACCGTGATCGAATCCGGATCCTCCCGGACCAACCGCCCACAAGGACAGAAATCAATTGTACGAATGAGTTGTGCCGTCGCACTCCACCCGGACGGCTACGATCTCGACGTCATAGCGCAAGCTTCAATCAAGCCTGTGACCTGAAGTCCGTGGCCAGGACTTCCTCATCGCCAATATCCCAAATCCCGGATCATCAACTTCGAAGGACTGCCACTTGGACAAATTACAGCAACTGTCCGAGTTGCATAAAGTTCCCACAGGACTTGGGACTACTTACGTTCACTCTACACCTTTAGAACGCCATCGCTTCAGCACCAGCGCCGAACTGAGGGCAGCCTCCCATACCTGTATTCGCATATACTCTGTGGTAGCTGGTTCTTCCGGGTCCGCTTCTAGATCCGAGCTGATGGCAGCATCTAAGTTCGACTTGGCCACGCGAACCCGCGCCCACTCGGGAACACTAAATCGGGCCGCTTCAGGTTCATAGTCCGTGCATCCCATGACGACCAGTCTTCCTGATGGAACGTGGAGACTACCTTCGACCACGTGGTCGAACTCTGCCCAGTCGTTGACCGGAGGGTCATCCAGTACCTCCACCTTGACTGACACGGACATATTCGCAACAGTGCCGACCGCCATGGCATCACTTCCGACCGCCAACTGGTCCGCAACCGCCCCCTCCGTCCAGACATCCCCTAGGTCAGTTACCGACCCTTCGTCGAACAAGTGAATCTGGTGGTAGTCTGCAAACAGCCGCAGCTCACCGTACAAAGCCGATGCCCCCTTAGCACCCGGGCGCTCACTCGAAGCGAATATTCACATTACCCCCGTCAGGAAGGTCCTTTATCTACGTGTAGACGTGCGCCCTAAAGCTTGCCAGTTCAATATCCGGTTTCGCTCTCAGCGCTTCAACGCTGTATTCGCCACCGAGCACAAACGGGACGGCCGAGGCAACTCGGCACCCCGGAGGAAGCTCCCCGTTTACGATTTGCCACTGATGGGCAAGGGGAAATCCTGTAAGTGTGTCAGCATTGTCGAGGATGGCCGCCGCCCAATCCTCTACATTCTTTCCGAGATATTCCAACTCCGCCGTCTCCGGATCAAAAGAGAAAAACCCCGAGCCATCCAATGTAAATTGGAACCCAAATGCGTCTTTCGCGAAGCAGATTGCATGCCTAGATGGAGCGGCATAAGCCGATCTCCAGCCGAGTTCGTCGTTCCACCACTCGACGCTTCCCGGCCCACCTCCCCACGGCCTTATCAGCAGAGCGGACTCAAAGGCGAAGAACCCGTTCTTTGCTCGGTATAAAGGAAGCAGAGAATCATCCGCCACAACTTCCGAATTTAACTCACGGCCAAGTGGTGCACTGCCGATGCCAACCAGACGCTCAACGGCCTTCATGCGCATCAGTTTACCACCGTAATTTTGACAGGCGTTCCATCCGGGAGGACTTCCCAAAACTATTTCCAGGTCGGTTTAACGTAATCCGTAAACGCGAAAGATCTCCAACTTGGTTACCGTAAGTAATGTGGTGGGGAACTGTTCCAGCGATCTGCGGAATCCGGTCTTGAGAACCTTCCAACACTTCAGGTGGGCGATCGCGCGTTCAACGGCGGCGCGGATCCGGTTGAGCGCGGTGTTGCACGCACGTCGGACCTCGGTCAACTCCCGACCCCGGGGCTTCTTGTACGGACTCGCGATGCCGGCACCCTGGTAGCCCTTGTCACCGATCATCCCTGGCCCGCCCGGGGCGTGGTGGCCGGCCCACCGGGCCGCGATCCCGGAGACGTCGAAGGCCCTCCGGTCGTGCATGCCCCCCGGACACGGATCACCCACGTCGACCACCCGTCCCGCGAGGTTGGCGACCACCTGCACGTTCTGCCCGCAGAAGCCCTTCTTCTCGGAGAACAACCCGTCGACGTCGTCGCGTTCCCCGACCGGCACGACCAGACCATCGACCAGGACCGCGTCCCGACAGGCCTGGTCACGGACCCGCTCGTACAACGGGGTCAACACCTCGTCCACCAACGGTTCCACCTCCTCCCGGTAGCGCTCCACGGTCGTCGAGCCGCGGCCGAACACCTCACCGAGCACGTCCGACGCGAGGTTGTGCCGCAGCCCGAACAGCACCATCACCAGCGCCGTGTCCAGCGGCAACGCCCGCGGCCGTCCCACCGGCAGGTCCCAGCCCAGCAGCGCGCCCACCTGCTCGACCAACCAGCCGACTTGATCGGAGTCCAACCCGGTCATACGCTCACAACGCGGCGGCCGGCCGTTGATCGTTCGAGTCCACACAACCCGAATGATCCAGACGATGCCGGCCGCCGTCTCCACAAGCGACACGCCCGAGTTGACCACACCCGGGCCGTCACGCCACGTTACATCGACAAAGCCCGGTTCCGAATCGGCGGACCCCTTTCGGGAAGTCCTCCGGCTGTTCGTCGCCGTGGACGTACAGGGTCATCGTGGTCAGCTCCGGGTCGTACGCGGCCGCCAGACCGCGCCCATCCTGCATAGACCCCCGAATTCCTCCCAAACTCCCACCTCAGCCAGCCCTCAGCCGACTACGCAACGGCCCTGACCGATCGGCGGACTACTAACAATACCCGAAAACCGTTGATCACTTCACACTCTTTCCGCCTGATCGATTAGAGTTCGCGGCAACTTCGATGCAGCACCAAGCACCTCCACCCCCACAAGCCTGCCACTATCATCAAAGTCGAGATTGATCATTCCACCGACCCGGAACGGATCACATGGGTACATAGAGGCAACCCCACCAGGTCCCACCTCACTCAGATAGATATAGACCGCATCAGCTCTCGCATCGTAAGTCACCCTAAACTCAGCCACTATTGAACGATCACCCTGGAGCCGACGAATATAATTTCGTCGACGTTGTCATAACTGTATTTAGGTTTCATCAACAGCCTTGGCAATAGAGACTTTTAGCGAGGGTCGCAGTAGCCGTACATCACCATCCGAATCAGTCATCCGCTACTCACTGACAGGCCCTTCGAGATCAAATATTGGCGTCTGCCGCTCATCTCCAGGAGACCAAAGTGTAAGCAACCATTCCCCATAGGGGTAATCACTTAGTATCTCGAAGACGAGTCCCGATCGTGTAGTCAAGATCAGATCGAGCCCAACCTGGCGAGATTGAACTCCTACTCGCACGAACTCATCTCCCACCAAGTCCCTCAAGCCACAAGCCGTCGCGAAATCTTTCGAAATCGACGGTGACATAACTATCATTTCATTTACCGAAACACTCCAGCTGGTATTCACGCGAAGTCGCCACCGATCCCCGCTGAGGCAGACACCGTCGGTGTCTGCCTCAGCGGCAGCAATCGGGAGAGGAAGAAAGGTCCGGATCTCCTCTAAAACCACTCTATGGCTCCAGTTTCACATGCGTCCGGGATCGGACGTACGGTTTGGGACTGACGTCCCTCGGCGGCTGCACAGGCTTACCCGTGAACGGGCTGACCGGCGCATCGGCACCGTTGGTAAACGAGGCTCGGCGCCCCGCATTTCCATTAGCCGAAGGCTGCATAATACGGATTCTACTACCATCTGGTAGCTGGAATCCCGACCCCGCCGACCTAGTCGGGAAGGTGCTGAATCCCTCTTCTCCTGCCTCGACAGCTGCTTGCAGGCCGGACTCGAGCCGCGATGCACTTGTAGGTACGATGGTGCCACTCGCATCAGCGATGAACGTGGGCCGGTTGATCGGGCAGGCCCCACCATTCGTATTGTGTACGAGTACCGGGGTGTTGCCGGTGAGTACGTGGTACGTGTGGATGTCGTCGATGGTGAGGTTGTGGACCGTACGGGTCTCGGACCACTGACGC
>NZ_JBHMIP010000069.1:0-3901 GCF_048060245.1 Micromonospora sp. LOL_014 | reverse complement strand
TCGCATACGCGTACCCGTGCATCTGCTGCGGATCACTCACATCGATGATCGGATCCACCGAGATGAACCGACCAGTCTGCGGGTCATACTCCCGCGCACCCAGATGCGTCAACCCCGTCGACACATCCTGCGTACCACCGACGAAGCCCTTCTCACCCAACCACTGACCAACCCCCGGCTGAGTGCCACGCGCAGTGCCGAACGGCGCCATCCGCCGATGCGTGATCTGCCCGGTCGCCCCGATCAGCTACCTCACGGGAATTCAGGCAGCTGCGCCTGATGGAGCGTTGAGATGGCACTCTCCTGAACCCCGACAAGACCTTCATTTTTCAACTTGATCAGCTCCACTCTAAGGTTCAGGTAGCTTATTGATGGTGCCACATCGACTGCAATGTAGTCCTCGGTCCCAACCTCCCATGGGCACCCGTGATCAACCAGCAACTGTTCAGCGCGCCGACGACCCTCTGCCGCCTTAAAGAGAAGTCGGACTGTTGAGTGCCCGGACTCTTTAACAAGTTTCTTGAATACAATTTCCCTTCGTTCGTCGTCAGGACGGACAAGAATTATGTCGCCATAGGATACTCCTTTAGCATAGAAAGGCGTATTCATGACTTTCAGATGCAACCGAAGATCGGTTTTGGCAGCCCACACCCGCTCAACCATAAACGGAGGCCACCCACTGCCTTCTTGTGGCAGATCGAACGCCACACGAAAAACCTTATCCCCCTCACCTACCACCTACGCGCTCGGCCAGCCGACGCGGGTACCGAGCCCATCGACCTCGATCACGCCGCCACGCCGACAGAAGTCAGCTTTCAACCTCTGTAGTATCGATACGTACAGATTAGGGCAGACAGGATCGCGCTAATGCAGACCGCGGTCGATTTCCGCCAATGCCGCCTGAACACCAGGCGAGGAATCCTTATTGCGACAAGCAGAGAATATCATGAATTTCCGTTGGTCGTCGTCCTCGACTTTCTGTAGAATCAAGAGCGCCAGCTCTCTCACCTCACTGTCGTCATCAGTAAGCCAACCATAAAAGAGCCACACCGCACCCATCGCGAGATGGCTACACCTGGCCACTATATCGACGTTTTCCTCGGCATTCTCCAGACTATGTGGCTGACCAAAAACAATCTGCTGTATAAGTTCCGCCACAGCCCGCCGTCTCGGGCCTGACGGAATGACTGACGCCATCGAAAGCAAAGCCTGCAGCGTAGGCACCGCCGACTCGTAAAGTTGCCCCTGCACGACGGCTTCGTTGTCAATCTGCCAGTAAGCACGCCGCGCCTCATCCTCGGAGGACGCTTCCCATAGATCATTAAGCGCCCGAGGGATGCCACCGCCGTTACCAGAGTCAGCCCTTAAGGCAGCCCAGTTTACCGACTCAATGAGAGCTCGCGTTACAAAGTTCACGGTACAACCTCCAGGCCCCAAGATCCTCCCGGCTTCACCAAGGTGCCCGACGGGAATTGCGATGGCCGATAGGTATCTTGACAGCGGTGACAGATCGGAACCTGTCTACCAGTACGCGGCCGAACCGCTTCAGTGAATTCCACGTCCCGAGGATCGATACCAAGCTGCCGGGCTACATCGTCCTCAGCACAGCCGACCGGTTACTGCTGCAGCCTGCGGCAACCCGTCCCGTCGCGGGATCTCTGCCGCCCGTCACCGTCGGCTTACTCCGACCTACTTCCTCAGCAAGGGAATCACGGGCCGCGCGAGCTTCGTCAAGCGGATCACCCGGCCCGCAATTTGCGTTATGCACCAGGACCGGCGTGTTGCCGGCCACCACATAGTACGTGTGGATGTCGGCGATGGTGAGGTTGTGTACCCGTGTCGCCTCGGTACGGTGCTCGACCGCGGTGATCTGGACCCACGTGCCGGCGGAGGTCTGCAACCACTGCCCGACCGCAAGGTCTGCCGCGTCGACCCACTCCGACAGCCCCGGCACCCAGAACGGATGCCCGTCCGTCGCCGTGATCACGGCCTCGACCCACTTGACCGCCGTCTCACCGGTCTCCGGATCCGTGGCGAGAACCTCCTCACCCACCTCAAGATCCTCAATCGGCTTACTACCCCCACCGGCCATCACCACCCGGGTCCCCGACACGAAACTGTTCGGAACCGGACACGACGCACCCGCCAGGACCCGATCAGCCCACTTCGTGTCGTCACGCCACTTCAACAACTGACGACCGACCCGCGTCACCGCGGAGATGAACTTGTCCGCCTTCCGAACCAGACCGATCGCCTTCGTCCACGGAATCAAGTCCAACAACGCCCACGCACACGCCGCGGCCCACCCATCCGCCTGGTTCACCGGCTACCGCCGGCTGACCATCCGCTACGAACGCGACCCCGGCCTGTACTGCGCATTCGTCACCCTCGCCGCCGCCCTCACCTGCCACAAGCGCTACATCACACTCACCACCTGAGACACGCTCTTACAGTCCCCGCCACGGTTTGCGAGCCCTTATTCGGCCACAATGGACGCGACCGCCTACCTCCTGCCGCGAATCAGGCTTGACCACTGGATCGATCGTCGAGCTTGAAGAAGCGGAATACGAACGCCCTCTGTTCCGCGACGGTCACCACCTCGTCTGGGCTGGCCGGCGCGAGGACGTCCACAATTTCAGAATCAGCTAGAGACTGCTTATCCGTCAAAACGTAGGCTTGCCTGCCGCCACTGAACTGTTGGAGCATTCCAGACGCGAAGACGTTGACGCGAGCACCTTGGCAACATAGAAGCTGCCCCTCTTGTTCAAGTATCAGTCTGGCATTCATCAAAGCCACAAAGACATTGTCACCCGAACCACTGCCGAGATCTCTACCCTCCAACTCGACAGAGAGCATCGGTCGTGGCGCCAACTCCAAGGCCAGCTTAACCCGACGTAACGAGCCGTCACGGGCAACAGCCTGGAGCTCGACCGTTTCGATCATCGTCGTCCCCTAAGATTTGGGTTGGAGCGGAAGGTTCCATCTGGCATTCGGCAGCCAACGATACATTCGGTAGGAACGCGTCCCGGAACGGCGATCTCCCTCTCATGTGCCATCCTGTTGCCAGGAATTGCTTTGTTGACATCAATGCCATCGACGCCTCGGATGCGGTAGACATACCCGCCTCTGGAAATCGCGTGAGCTTCACTTGTTGTGGTAGATACGTAACCAGAAGCTGGCGTATAGGTGCCGGACACGCCGGCCACATGTTCTTCAAGGTCCATATTCGACCCACGCGGCTCAAAGCCCGTCTCAAAGATCTCATCTGGGCCACGGGTATCGCTTCGGAAGGTGTCACCACAGTTGTGCACCAGCACCGGCGTGGTGCCGGCTATCACATGGTACGTGTGGATGTCGTCGACGGTGAGGTTGTGGACCGTACGGGTCTCGGACCACTGACGCACGGCGGTGACCTGGACCCACGTACCAGCTGAGGTCTGCAACCACTGCCCGGCCTCAAGCTCGGCGGCGTCGAGCCACTCGCCCACCTCCGGCACCCAGAACGGATGACCGTCGGTGGCGATCAGGGCGCCTTCAGCCTCGCCGCGGTCGCCGTCGACGCCAACAGTGATCTCCACCAGATCCTTGGCGCCATCGCCAGTGATGGTAGCGACGACCGCCTTAGCCGCCGTCTCACCAGACTCCGGATCAGTCGCCAGCACCAATTCACCGACGCCGATTTCGTCGATCGGTTTCGTCGAACCATCGGCGAGCAGCACCAACGTGCCCGGCACGAAACTGTTCGACACCGGACAACTACCCAGGTCGTCGAGCTTCTTTCGGCTGGAGAAGAACGTCCCCACCGCGTCCTTCAACTTCCCGCCCAGGTTCCACAACCGCTCCCCGAGCGCCTTCAACCTCATCGGCTTCAACCCGTAACGGGCCAACAACTTCCCCGCGG
>NZ_JBHMIP010000068.1:0-3999 GCF_048060245.1 Micromonospora sp. LOL_014 | reverse complement strand
CGAGTACCACCGAGCCGTCTGAACGAGTCCTCGAAACCGCAGGTCAGCAGCCGGAATCTAGTTTTGGGCACCCTACACGCCCGCATGTCCGGCGATGGTGTACGGCCGCCCTGGCGATGTCGGGTGCACCTCCCGATGGGGTTGCGGCAGATCAGAACGACCTCGACGTGGGACCTAGTGCGGCGTGGATGCGGCGGCCCGCCGCGCTGTCGATGTGGTCAAGCCGGTGGCGTGGGTGGTGGACGACATCGGCTTCCCGAAGGACGGCAAAAGTTCGCCGGGCGGGGCCAGGCAGTACTCCGGCACCCTGGGCAAGGTCGCGAACTGTCAGATCGGGGTGAGCGTCCACGCGGGCGTCGACACCGCGTCGCGTCCTCTGGACTGGCGGTTGTTTCTGCCGGTGCTGTGGGACGGCGACGCGGTCGATGAGGCGAACCGGGCCGAGGTGACCGCCCGTCGGGGCCGGTGCCAGATACTCGAGGGTGAGCATCATCGGCCGAAGCGGGCACTGGTGGTGGAAATGCTCGACGAGCTGGCCGAGCACAGGCTGCGTCCGCCGCTCGTGCCCGCGGACGCCGGCTACGGGGACAACAGCCAGTTCCGCAGCACCCTGGACCGGCTGGAAATCGGTTACATCATGCGGGTCGACGGCGGCGCACTCGCCACAAGCCGGATGTATGGCAGGTCGAGCGGGTGTGTTCCGGCTTGGCGCACGGTTCTCAAACCGCACCTCGCAGCCTCCGGAGTGACGCTCGGCCGCGAAGGGGACACATTTCAAGCCTGCAGTGTCGTCACCTGGTGCGAGATCCCTCGACGTCCCAAGTCACCTCGTCGCAGTCGACGATGTTAGGTGCGCCGTCGTTCATCGGACCGGCTTGCGGAGCTGAGCTCGGGCCGGTGACCGTTCCCAACGGACTAGACAAAAAAGTTGCACTAAAGTCTTTGAGCTTCTACGGTGGATGCATGCCACCCGGATCGAACCGGCGACTCACGAACGTTGCCGAGCTACGGATGTTCGCCCATCCATTGCGGCTGCGGTTGCTCTACGCGCTGACCGTGGAGCGGGAGGCGACTGCGTCCCGGCTCGCCGAGTTGGTCGACGAGTCGCTCTCACTGGTCGGCTACCACCTGCGGGAGCTGGCCACGCACGGCCTCATCGAGGAGGCGCCGTGCCGCTCTGGTGACCGGCGGGAGCGCTGGTGGCGCAAGACCCACGAGGGTTTCAGCTTCGCGGGGTCGGAGTTCGCCGACGATCCGCAGGCCCGTGGCGTGGCGGTCGCGGCCAGGCGTCAGATGCTGGCCCATCAGATTAGCCGGCTCGAACGGTGGATCGACGAGGATCACGCCTGGGGCGAGGCGTGGATCGACGCCTCGTTCTCCAGCGACTCCCTGCTCCGTCTCACGGCGCCCGAGTTGGCCGAGCTGAGTGCCGAGCTGACGACGGTGGTGCAGAAGTGGGCCGAGCGCGGGCGAGTCGGTGCCGAGGATCGGCCCGACGAGCCCGGCCGGGAGCCGGTTCTGATGTTCATCCACGCCTTCCCGTTCAGGCCATGACGCCGCAGACGGTTCCGGTCCGGCAACCGCCTCCTTACCGGGACGGGAACGTCCTGCGCTGGCTCGCTGGGCTGGGCGTGTCGATTGTGGGTGATCAAGTCTACTTCGTGGCGTTGGCCTGGACCGCTGTCCAGGTTGCTGGCGCCGGTGGGGCCGGGTTGGTCCTGGCCACCGCTTCGGTATCCCGGCTGGTGCTGCTCCCGGTGGGTGGGGCGGTGGTCGACCGGTGGGGTGTGCGGCGGCTGATGCTTGGCAGCGACGCGCTGCGTTGCGCGGTGATGGTCGCTGCGGCGGTGGCTACGGCCACCACGGAACCAGCCCTCGCGGTGCTGATCGTGGTGGCGCTGGTGTTTGGCGCGGTCGACGCGGTGTTCCTGCCCGCTGTCGGGGCGCTGCCGCCGTATCTGGTGGCGTCCGAGCACCTCGCCCGGCTGCAGGGCATGCGGATGACGCTGGCGCGGGGGGCGATCGTTGCCGGTGCGCCGCTCGGCGGGGCGGTCGTGGCCGCACACGGGATCACGGCGGCGTTCGCGCTCAACGCGCTCACCTTCGCCGTTTCTGTGCTCGCGCTCGCCACGGTCAGGGTCCGCCCCGGAGCGGCAGCCAAGCCCGCCGGGGGATCCCGGGGTATGGGTAGAGAGGTCCGGGCCGGACTGGCTGTGGCCGCGCGGTCGCCGTTGCTGCGTACCATCCTGCTCGTCTCGGCGGTTGCCGAGTTGGGCTTCACCGGCCCGTTCAACGTGGGCATCGCGCTGCTGGCCCAGGAGCGCGGTTGGGGTGCTACGGGGGTCGGCCTGATCGTCGGCGGCTTCGGTGTCGGTGCCGCGCTGGCAGCGGTGGCCGTGGCAGTGCTCGGCCGGCTCCCGCGCGCCGGCCTGCTCATTGGCCCTCTCGCCTTCGTGACGGGGGCCGCGCTCGCTGGTGTCGGTTTTGCCCCGGCCAGGCAATGGGCGGTCGCCGCGTCGGTACTGCTCGGCGTCAGCATCGGTCTGGCTGGCGCGCTCGGGATGGCCCTGCTGCAGGCGCACACACCGCCGCAGTACCTGGGCAGGGTGATGAGTCTGAGCAGCCTGGCCGGTTACGGTGGCATTCCGGTCAGCTACGCGCTCACCGGTTTGGTCGCCGGGCTGTGGGGACCGGCGGCGGCATTTATGGGCGGCACCGCCCTCGCGGCCGCTGCAGGGCTCACCGCGCTGTCGAACCAGACGCTACGTCGCGCCGTGCTGCCCGTCGCGCGTTGACGCCGATTGGAGGTCATCACCGAGACTTGTGGATGCCGAAAACCTCATCCATCCTGGTCACAGCCTTTTGACCAACAAGCCTTGGAGTGGTCGGTCCCGGCGAGGATTCGGGCGGCTGAATCGCGAAAGTGGTTGACGTCGAGCGCTGCGAAATGGGGGCCTGTAGGGAATTTTATGTAGCGGATGTCGGTATTAGTCCGTTATGACCGGCGGGTAGCCGGTCGACACAGATAGGACCAGTTTCGATGACAGTCTCAACGGTGGAGCAGTACGACCCTGGCGTCGATGTCGACGCGGAGGTCGCGGCGTTGACGCGGCGGATCGCCGCGGATGGTCGAAGGCGCCGGCGTACACGGCTGGAAACAGGCCCTCAACGCGCTGGACCTGTTCCTCCCGAACCACACCCCCTCGATGCCCGATAATTATACAGAACGGGGCGTTACATAGGAATTCGGACAGGCTCGTTTCGACAAGACCGGCATGCGCGTCGACGGTCGCCTGGCCTGGCTGCACTCCACCTCCACGCACACCGACGTGCTGCTGACGGTCCACCGCAGACACGGTGTCGACGGACTGGTGCTGCCCGCCTTCACCGGCGTCGCGGTACACGACGCATGGGCCCCGTACAACACCTACACCGACGCGGTCCACGCCCTGCGCAACGCCCACGTGCTGCGGGAACTGGTCTATGTGGTCGACACCGCCGCCGGACAGGTCGCCGACCTCGCCGGCCAGGCCATCGCAGCCCTGCGGCAGCTGAACCGCCTGACGGTCACGGCCCGCGTCGGCGGTGGTGAACCCGACCCGGCCGACCTGGCCGAACAGGCACACCTGCTGCGCTCGGCTGTCGTGCTCGGCGCCACCGCCACCGCCACCGGACAGGCAAGCTGCAACGCAAGCACCACGCCCTGTTCGTACGGCTCCGCGACCGACGCGACGACTACCTGAGGTTCATCACCGACCCGACCGTGCCGTTCAACAACAACGCCGCCGACCGGACCATCCGCCTGCCGAAACTCCGCGTCAAGGTCTCCGGCAGCATGCGCACCATGACCGGAGCCGAACACTTCGCCGCGATCCGCAGCTACACCGCCACCCGACACGGCATCAACATGCTCGACGCACTCACCCAAGCCGCCACCGCAGGGGCTTTGCGTAGTCGCCTGAGAGTACTTCTGGCCTGCGTGAACGCGCTGTCATCGAC
>NZ_JBHMIP010000067.1:0-4572 GCF_048060245.1 Micromonospora sp. LOL_014 | reverse complement strand
CGGGCATCGCTGGTGTTCCTCCCAGGTTTCGATGTCTCCATCAAACCCGGTGCGGGACACCACTCAGCATTCTTCCCGACGCCACCAGGCCCGCAGGAACGTCAGCCGCGTCTCCACACCTATCAGGTCATCGCTCCGCTCGTCGTGGCCCGTCGCAGGTATGACGGGGGTACGGACACGAAAACTCATCATCAGGGAGCCGACCGCGGCCGCAAGATCAGCTGACGAGATCGCGGGAGTTCCTCGGCGTGTCACCCGAGTTTACGTCATCTGATCCTGGCGGTCCGCTGGCACCGGCACCGGAGCAACCGTGTGCGCGTAGCGCTTGCCCGGCCAGCGCGACGGGCGGTCAGATCGGTTTCTGCGGACAGGCGGCGGTGCCCCGGCGGGACTGGGGCGTCTGATAGTCCCGGCAGGCGCGCTGGCGGCTTCGTCCTGACCTGCGACGGCGACGTCGTCGGTCTGTCCAACCTGTTCGCCGCTGACAGCGGCGAACAGTCCGATGTCCGGGCGACCGCCATCACCGAGGCAGCCGTCCACATTCCAGGGCTGCCGCTGGTCGGCTATGAGCGGGGCGACGACCTCGCGCGCGCCCGAGCACACGGCTTCGCCCCGGTCGGCGCCCTGCGGGTCTGGCTGCACCAGCCCGGCCAGCCATGATCACTTGATGAAAAACCGGCCGACACGCCGACACGATCCCAGCAGAGCATCAAATGATCTTGGTTGTGCCTAACCTCAGCCGGTTGCCAGACTGGCCCGGTGCCGGTCTCCCTCTGGCGAAACCGTGACTTCCTCCTACTGTGGAGCGGCCAGGTCGTATCGACGCTCGGCACCCGGATCAGCGGCCTCGCGTACCCGCTGCTCGTGCTGGCCGTCACCGGCTCACCGGCGCAGGCCGGGCTGGTGGCGGCCGCGCAGGCGGCCCCGTTCCTGATCTGGTTCCTGCCGGCGGGTGCCCTGGTCGACCGCTGGCCCCGCAAGCGGATCATGCTCGTCGCCGACGCCGGCCGGGCGGTGGCCCTGGCATCGGTCGCGGTGGCCGTCGCGCTCGGACGGATCACGATCGGACACCTCATGGTCGTGGCCTTCGTCGAGGGGACGCTGTACGTCTTCTTCCTGCTCGCCGAGACCGCCGCCCTGCCACACGTGGTGCCGAAACCCCAACTGCCGACGGCGATCACCCAGAACCAGGCCCGCGACCAGGGTGCCGACCTGGCCGGCCAGCCGTTGGGCGGCCTGCTGTTCGGGCTGG
This sequence comes from Micromonospora sp. LOL_014, assembly GCF_048060245.1. Classification (NCBI taxonomy): domain Bacteria; kingdom Bacillati; phylum Actinomycetota; class Actinomycetes; order Micromonosporales; family Micromonosporaceae; genus Micromonospora; species Micromonospora sp. LOL_014. The sequence goes on along the minus strand of NZ_JBHMIP010000067.1, from coordinate 3,320 downwards.
GCCACGCGGTGCCGTTCGCCGCCGACGCCGTGTCGTACGTGGTGGGCGTCGCCCTGGTCGCCCCGATCCGGCGGGACCTGGAGGAGAAGCGGGTGGCGCAGCGTCGCCCCCTGCTGGCAGAGATCGCCGAGGGTGTCCGCTGGCTGTGGCGTAAGCATCTCCTGCGCGCCCTCGTGGCGATCGCGTCGGCTGGCAACCTGGCCTTCAGCACCCTCAGCCTGGCCGTCATCGTGCGCGCCACTGACCTCGGCGCGTCCCCGACCGGCGTTGGTCTGCTGCTCGGGCTCTTCGGCGTGGGCGCGATCGCCGGTGCCCTGGTGGCCCCGCCGGTACAACGCCTCGTTTCCCCGAACGTGATCCTGATCGGCGCGCTCTGGTGGTGGGTCGCGCAGATGGCGGCGTTGGCCCTGGCCCCGACCGTGTTCACGCTGGGGGCGGTCTACACGGTCGGCGCACTGGTGGGCCCGATCTTCAACACCACCACCGCCGCCTACCGGTACGCCCTGACCCCCGACCGCCTCCAGGGCCGGGTCAACGGCGCCTCCCGGATGATCGGCTGGGGTGCCCGCCCCGTGGGCGCCCTCCTCGGCGGCACAGCGCTGGAGACCCTGGGCGCGGTGCCGACCTTCGCCGCCCTGGCGGCGTGGCTGGCCGTCGTCGCGGCGGCATCGACGACGAGCCGCCAGATCAGGTGCGCCCCCAGGCTGGAAACGCTGGGCGAACGAACCGGATCCTGAGTTCGTGCGGTGGACCGTGCTGCCCTGTTCAGGGTGCCGGCTCCCGGCGGGTGCGTTGTTGGTGTCGGCGCGCCTTCAGCCGGTTGCCGCAGGTCTTCATCGAGCACCAGCGGGCGGTGTTGGCACGGCTGCGGTCCAGGTGGAACAGGCGGCACTCGGTGTTGTCGCAGGGCCGCAGTCGGCCGGGTAGCCGGGCCTGTACGTCGAACCAGGCGAGCACCAGCTGCACGGCGAGCATCCGGTCGGGGGGCCCGCACAGGCGCCAGCGCAGGCCCGACGCGTCGACCTCGGGCAGTTGCTGGACGCCGGCGAGGATCCGCCGCAGGTCCGCTTCGGGCACGGCACCGCGGGTGGCGGCCTGCAGCGCGTCCCTGGCGGTCCGCAGCCAGGTGGTCGTTGCCGGGTCGCCGGAGCCTCCGTGCCGGTGTGCCCACTGCCGCAGCGCGGCGTCGTCGGCCCACTGATCCTGCGGTCGGCCGTCCACCACGGGTGTGCTGTTCAGCGCCTCGATCAGCGCCTGCTCGTCGATCACGGTGATCTCACCCACCCTCGCCACTAACCCTCTCACCGCGCTTGACAGGTTATCGCAGATCGGGTCCACTTGAATCCAGATAACCACCACGAAGTTCTGAGAGGGTTAGAGATGGTCGAAGTTCACCACCGGTACGCCACCGTGCGAGGGCACCGCGTCTTCTACCGACAGGCCGGCCCCCACGACGCGCCGACGCTGCTGCTCCTGCACGGATACCCCACCAGCTCACGTATGTTCCGCCGGCTGATCCCGCGACTCGCCGACCGGTTCCACGTCATCGCCCCCGACCACATCGGCTTCGGCCACTCCGACGCCCCGCCCGCCGACGCGTTCCCGTACACGTTCGACGCACTCACCGACGTCACCGAAGCGTTCCTGGCCGAGCTCGGCGTCACCCGCTGCGCCATCTACGTGCAGGACTACGGCGCTCCGATCGGATGGCGACTCGCCATCCGCGCCCCCGAGATGATCACCGCGGTCATCAGCCAGAACGGCAACGGGTACGACGACGGCTTCGTCCCCGACTTCTGGACACCCGTGTGGGCGTACGCCGACGATCCGGGACCGGACACGGAGCCGGCGGTGCGCACCGCCCTCGGTCTGGACGCCATCCGCTGGCAGTACATGCACGGCGTGGACCGCCCCGACCTGGTCGACCCCGACACCTGGACGTACGACCACCGCGACATCAGCCGCCCCGGCAACGACCTGGCACAGCTGGCGCTTTTCCGCGACTACGCCACCAACCCTCCGCTGTACCCGAAGCTGCACGCGTATTTTCGGCGCAGTCAGGTGCCGCTACTGGCCGTTTGGGGGGCCGAGGATCTGATCTTCGGGCCGGACGGGGCGCGTGCCTTCGCGCGGGACCTCCCGGACGCCGAGATCCACCTGGTGCCCGGCGGCGGTCACTTCCTGCTGGAAAGTCACCTGGACACCGTGGTCGGCCACATCCGGGACTTCCTGTCCCGCGCGCTGCCGACAACCCGGCCTGCGACAGCCCGCGACGCGCGAACCACCCACCTGTGAAACGGCCGCCGCCCGGGTCGGCGGTCAACCGAACCAGGTCATCCCCTGGCCGTGTGGTCGGGTCCAGGCCAGTGGCCGGCCGTCCAGGGCGAGCACGTTGTGCAGGGTGTCGTCCGGTGGCGGCGGCAGCGCGCCGTGGCGCAGGATGTCCGGCCCCTCGTTCGCCACCCAGTGACCCGGCAGGCCGCGTACCAGGTCGACGAAGACCGACCGGCGCGGAGCCGGCACGTGGTAGAGCACTGCGGTGTGGAACACCACCAGCGTCGCCTCCGGCGGCGCCGACGCGGCCATCGCCGGCAGGTCGTCGACCAGATCACCCCGGACCAGCAGCGGCGGATCGGCCGCCGCGACGCCCGCCGCAGCCGCCAGCCGGGCCCGCCGATGCTCCTGCTCGGGCCAGACCAACGCGTCCAGCCAGGCGACGTCGTCGGCGTCGGTGACGTCCAGCGGAGTCAGGTCCAGCCCGGCCCGCCACACCACCTCCGGCCGGGTACGCGGAGGCGTCAACCCTGCTGTCGCGCAGTCGAGCACCGGCTCGCCCTGCCCCACGATCGGGCCGCCGTCGTAGCGGTAGGCGTACCGGTCCGGGTAGAGACACAGGCCCGCCGACGCGCCGACTTCCAGAAGCGCCAGCGGCTGCGGCAACGCCGCCAGCACCGGCAGCAGTACGGCGCACCGTCCGGCCTCGTTGGTCTGGGTGAGCCGGCGACGCATCTGCGCCTCGACCGCCGGCCAGCGCGCCACCGTGAAGTCGTGGAACGCGGCCGGCTCGTCGACCGGCCCGCCGAGCAGCCGGACCACGCCGAACAGCAGGTCCGGCTGCCGGGTCGGCGGCGGCAACGAGTCCAGCAAAGCGAGGAGATCGTCGTCGCGGGCGACCGCGTACGCCAGCCGCTGGTAGCTGGGCGACACCCCGGACGCCTGCCGGCGGGCGAAGTCGGCGTACACCTCAGCGGTGGTCATCGCTAGTGCCGTGTCAGGGAACGTTTGCCTCGTGACGCGCCGTGCGGGTGCTGGTCCGGGCG
>NZ_JBHMIP010000066.1:0-4972 GCF_048060245.1 Micromonospora sp. LOL_014 | reverse complement strand
CCGTTTCCCGCCTGGTCAACCCACTCAAGGGCGTCTCGTCGCGCCGCCCGCGGCAGGAGTTTCCCGACCTCGCACGCCACTACCACCGGGCCAACAAGCTCTGGTCGGGCTCGTACTTCGCGGGCTCCGGCGGCGGCGCGCCACCGAGCATCGTGACGCAGTACATCGAGCAGCAGAACCGTCCGGCTTAGGGCACTACTCGGGCCCTGGCGGCCCTCCCAGCGCGGGCCTACACCCCCGGCCTGAAGGCCGGAGCACTGGCCCGCATTCCGGTAGCCGGCGGTGTCGGAGTGGCACAGCAGGTGCGACTCCAGCATCGACGCCTGATCGTCGACCAGCTCCCGGTCCGCGGTCAGCCCACTCGCGTCGGTGATCGGGGTGACCGGCCGGTCCAGATCCACCAGGACCAGCACCCGGCGCAGCTGGTGCAGCCAGCTGGTCGGCAGGCTGCGCAGGTGCGGCCGGGTCGACGGCACCGCCGCGACGTACTGCTCCTGCCAGTTGACGCCCTCGGCGGCCAGCGCGGCGCTCAACTGGTCGAGGGCGGCGCGGCTACGCGCCGCCCTCTCGTCGTCGATGCCGGACAGTGCCGTTGTGATCCCGACCGTTACCGCTAGACTCATGCGGGGCAGGGTAGCCGGATTGCCCGACAGGCCGGTCAGGTCAGCAGGTGGCCAACATGCCGGACAGGGCGGACTTCTCCGCGCTGTCCACTGTCATGTCGTAGTACCACTTCACCTGGATCCAGGCTCAGGCGTAGGTGCAACGAAACGAGACGAGTGGCGGCTGCCAGTCGGCCGGGTCCTTGTCGCCCTTGGCCTGGTTGACGTTGTCGGTGACCGCCCACAGCTCCGGCCCGCCGAGGTCGTTTGCGTACGTCTGACGCCGAGCGGTGGACCAGGCCCAGGCACCGGAACGCCACGCCTCGGCGAGCGGCACCATGTGGTCGATGTCGACGTCCGACGCCTGCGTCCAAGTGGCCCCGTCGAACGGGCTGTACCAGGACCCGGAGGTCGGGTAGCAGCTGCTGTTGACCACGACGTTGCTGCCGTCGCGCTTGAGCACCTGCTCCCGGGTGTTGCAGCTGCCGGTGATGGTGATCCAGTGCGGGAACAGCGACCGGTTGTAGCTGGACTGGTGCGACTCGGCGGCCACGGTCAGCGAGTTCAGCCGGCTGAGCGCCGTGCTGTAGGAGGGGATGTTGGGTGGGGTGGCCTGTGCGGGGACGGCGGTCAGGGTGAGCGAGACGATGACGGCGATCGTCGCGGCGACGGCGGCGCTGACGGCACGACGGACGCCGATGGTGGGGCGGACGCTGACTGTGGCGGCACGGTGGGCCATGAGGGCTCCTGGCGTCGCTGCCCACCGCGGCCGGGTCGGGCGCTCCGGCCTGGGGATACGGCGGGCAGGTCGACACCGGAAATCTAAGCCCCTCAATCACCTTGATCAGAACAGGTTGATGAATACGGCGTTAAGTCCAGCGCTCCAACCGAGTGGCTCTATCGTTGTCGCCGTGCCGAACACCGACACCGCTTCCCCGTCGCCGGCAGTACCCCGACTGCATGTCGGCTGTGCGATGTGGACGCATAAGTCCTGGCAGGGGCGGCTGATCGCGCACCCGCTGCCGCCGGCCGAGCGGCTGCGCCACTACGCCGCCTGGTGCACCGCGGTCGAAGGCAACACCACCTTCTACGCCACCCCGACCCGGGAGACCGCCGCCACCTGGGCGACGCAGACCGACCCCGACTTCCGCTTCGTGCTCAAACTGCCGAGGACCGTCACCCACGACCTCCGGCTCACCGACGCCGACGAGCCGTTGCACGCCTTCCTCGACGCGATCGCACCGCTCGGACCGCGTACCCATGCGATCTGGGCCCAACTGCCGGCGTCGTTCGGCCCCGACGACGTACCCACCCTGGCCCGCTTCCTGCGCCAACTCCCCCGCGACCACCGGTACGCCGTCGAAGTCCGCCACCCGGCGTTCTTCACCGACCCGGCCGCGACCCGGCTACTCGAAGGGGTACTGACGGACGTCGACGCCGAGTGGGTTCCGTTCGACACCACGACGTTCTTCGCCGCCGAGCCGACCAGCGACGCCGAACGCGACGCCTGGGTCAAGAAGCCCCGCGCCCCGCTGCGCACCCGGGCACTGACCGACCTGCCGATCGTGCGCTACCTCGGCCGCGACGACGCGGAGCAGACCGTCGCCGGCTGGCGGCGCTGGGTCGAGGCATCGGTGGCCTGGCTGCGGCAGGGCCGCTCGCCCACGGTGTTCATCCACACCCCGGACAACGCCGACGCGCCGGCCCTGGCCCGACGCTTCCACGACGAGGTACGGGCCGCGCTGCCGCAGCTCGACCCGCTGCCCGAGCCGATCCCGGCACAGCCGCTGACCCTGTTCTGACCTGCGTCGCCCTCACCTGCGTCGTTCTGACCCGCAGCGTGCCGCCGGTCCCCCGCAGCAGGCTTCGAGCAAAATGCGTTGCCCCGCCCGGGTCGGCTGCGCGACCATCACGATCATGACGTTCTGAGAAGCATCTGCCGCGCATCGCAGCCCGACCATGCCTTCTCCGAGCAGAGAGCGTCTGTTTTGTCTACTGTGCAGATATTCGCCACCCAGGACAGCTGGATCGAGTCAGCTGCCGTGGACCAGTGCCACCGGGTCGCAGCCCTCACCGGCATGATCCGCGTCGCCGGAATGCCGGACCTGCATCCCGGCAAAGGCACCCCGATCGGTGCCGCGATGACATCAACCGTGCTGTACCCGTACCTGGTGGGATCCGACATCGGGTGCGGCATCGCGGTCTTCCCGATCACGCTGAAGCGGGCCGTCGCTGCCAAGCTGGCCGCGCGCTTCCCCGACCTGGACCGCCCGCTACGGATCGGCGACGGCGATCCGGCCTGGGAGGTTGCCGACGGCGACGTACCCGCCGGGCATCTCGACGGCCTCGGCACCGTCGGCCGGGGGAACCACTTCGTCGAGCTGGCCCGGGTCGACGCCGTCGCCGACGTCGCGCACGCCGGCCGGCTCGGCGTAACCACCGGCGACCTCGTGCTGGTCGTGCACAGCGGTTCCCGCGGACTCGGCGAACGGATCCTGCGCGCCCACACCGACGTGCACGGTGCCGGCCCGGCCGCCGATCCCGGCGAGTACCTGGCCCGGCACGACCAGGCCGTACGCTGGGGGTCGCTGAACCGGCGGCTACTCGCCGCCCGGGTCGCCCACGCGCTCGGGGCCGCGCCCACCGAACCGATCGTCGACCAGTGCCACAACCTGGTGGAGATCCGGGACGGCAGGTACCTGCACCGTAAAGGGGCGGCCCCCGGCGACGGCCGGGACGTCCTGGTCGCCGGCACCCGTGGCACCGCCTCCTACCTGGTCGCCGCGCACGCCGGACCGGACGCCAACTACTCGGTGGCGCACGGCGCCGGCCGCAAGATGTCCCGCGCCGATGCCCTGCGCCGAGGCCGGGTCAAGCACACCGTGGCGGAGCTGCGCCGTACCCCGGTCGGCTCGGTGGTGGTGTGCGGCGATCGTCAACTGCTGTTCGAGGAGGCGCCGACGGCGTACAAACGCATCGAGCGGGTCATCGCCGACCTTGTGGCCCACCGCCTGGCCACCCCGGTGGCCAGCACGGTCCCGCTGGTCACCTACAAGACCGCCGACAACGGCACCGGCACCCGGCCGGACCGGCGGCCGCGTCACCGTGGCCGAGGCCAGCGGTGACGACCGCGTCCCTGCTGCTGTCCGCCGGGCGTGGTCCGCAGGAATGCGCCTGGGCCGTGGCCCAACTGCTGCGCCGGTTGGAAGCCGACGCTGCCGCCCAGCGGCTGACCACCCGCCGGACCCGGACCGTCGTCGGCGACCGGCCAGGCACCTACCGGTCTGCGCTGGTCCGCGTCGACGGCAGCGGAGCCGAGGAGTTCGCCACCTCTTGGACTGGCACCCTGTGCTGGCAGGCACCGAGCCCGTACCGGGCCGGGCATGGCCGAAAGAACTGGTACGTCACCGCCCAGCCGTGCCAGGTCGGCCCGACCCCGACCGTGTTCCGGGAAGCGGACGTCGACATCGTCGCCTGCCGCACCGGCGGGCCTGGTGGCCAGCACCGCAACAAGGCCAGCACGGCGGTGCGGGCCACCCACCGCCCGTCCGGGCTGGTGGTCGTGGTCGACACGGAACGGCGATCGCAACTGAACCGTCGCATCGCCCTGCGGCTGCTCCGCGACCGACTCACACACGGTGACCTGCTGGCCTCGCAAGCGATGGAGTCCGACCGCTGGCGGATGCACGACGCGCTGGTGAGGGGCGACCCCATTCGGATCGAGCGCCCGCGCCGCACCTGACCGTCGGTGGCGGATGATAGGCCGATGCCTGTGGTCGAAGCAGTGGTCACCGTCCCCGTACCGCCGGATCTCGCCTTCGCGGTGTCCCAGACCACCACGCCGGTCCGGCACCGCTGGGACCCGTTCATCCGGGCACAGCACTTCGTCGACGGGGCCACCCGCCCCGGCAAGGGCGTCCGTACCTTCACCCGGTCCCGGCACGGCCTGACGATGATCAGCGAGTACGTCTCGTACGCTCCGCCGACCAACGTCGGCATGAAGATGGTGCGTGGTCCCTGGTTCTTCGAGATGTTCGCCGGCGGCTGGCGGTTCGCCCCGGCGTCCGAGCCCGATCACACGGTGGCGACCTGGCGGTACAGCTTCCGCTGCCGGCCGGCAGCGCTGCGCCCGGTCGCCGACCGGATCGGGTTGTGGCTGCTGGGCCGCGACATCCGCCGCCGCATCGCCGGCTACGCGGCCGGTTGCGCCGATCCGGAGGTCATCGCCGCCGCCCGCCGGTCACTGTCCGACTAATCCCGGTCGATTCTCAGCGCCTCGGGGCCCGACGCAGCGTGAGGGCCGGACCCCGGGTACGGGGTCCGGCCCTCACGCTGAGCTTGGGTGTCTCGGGTCAGCTGTTCCAGTGCTG
>NZ_JBHMIP010000065.1:0-5402 GCF_048060245.1 Micromonospora sp. LOL_014 | reverse complement strand
GTAAAGATGTCCGGCGGTGACCTACTCTCCCACACCCTCACGAGTGCAGTACCATCGGCGCTGGAGAGCTTAGCTACCGGGTTCGGAATGTAACCGGGCGTTTCCCCTCCGCCATAACCGCCGTAACCCTAACAACAAACCAAACACACACGGTGCCCGTTTGCCCAGAATCACACAGTGGACGCGTACATCTTCGAAGTCAAGTCCTCGGCCTATTAGTACCGGTCAACTGAACCAGTTACCTGGCTTACATCTCCGGCCTATCAACCCAGTCATCTACTGGGAGCCTTACCCCACCAAAGTGGGTGGGACACCTCATCTTGAAGCGAGCTTCCCGCTTAGATGCTTTCAGCGGTTATCCCTTCCGAACGTAGCCAACCAGCCGTGCCCCTGGCGGGACAACTGGCACACCAGAGGTTCGTCCGTCCCGGTCCTCTCGTACTAGGGACAGCCCTTCTCAAGTATCCTACGCGCGCGGCGGATAGGGACCGAACTGTCTCACGACGTTCTAAACCCAGCTCGCGTACCGCTTTAATGGGCGAACAGCCCAACCCTTGGGACCTGCTACAGCCCCAGGATGCGACGAGCCGACATCGAGGTGCCAAACCATCCCGTCGATATGGACTCTTGGGGAAGATCAGCCTGTTATCCCCGGGGTACCTTTTATCCGTTGAGCGACACCGCTTCCACACGCAAGTGCCGGATCACTAGTCCCGACTTTCGTCCCTGCTCGACCTGTCAGTCTCACAGTCAAGCTCCCTTGTGCACTTACACTCAACACCTGATTGCCAACCAGGATGAGGGAACCTTTGGGCGCCTCCGTTACCCTTTAGGAGGCAACCGCCCCAGTTAAACTACCCACCAGACACTGTCCCTGAACCGGATCACGGTCCGAAGTTAGAAACCCAAATCAACCAGAGTGGTATTTCAACAACGACTCCACCGATACTGGCGTACCAGCTTCACAGTCTCCCACCTATCCTACACAAGCTAATTCGAGTACCAATGTCAAGCTATAGTAAAGGTCCCGGGGTCTTTCCGTCCTGCCGCGCGTAACGAGCATCTTTACTCGTAATGCAATTTCGCCGGGCCTGTGGTTGAGACAGTAGGAAAGTCGTTACGCCATTCGTGCAGGTCGGAACTTACCCGACAAGGAATTTCGCTACCTTAGGATGGTTATAGTTACCACCGCCGTTTACTGGCGCTTAAGTTCTCAGCTTCGCCCCGAAGAGCTAACCGGTCCCCTTAACGTTCCAGCACCGGGCAGGCGTCAGTCCATATACATCGAATTACTTCTTCGCATGGACCTGTGTTTTTAGTAAACAGTCGCTTTCCCCTGGTCTCTGCGGCCATACAACGCTCCACCCGAAAAGGGCTTCACGTCTCCGGCCCCCCTTCTCCCTAAGTTACGGGGGCAATTTGCCGAGTTCCTTAACCACAGTTCGCCCGATCGCCTCGGTATTCTCTACCTGACCACCTGTGTCGGTTTAGGGTACGGGCCGCTAGAAGCTCGCTAGAGGCTTTTCTCGGCAGCATAGGATCACTGACTTCACCTGAATCGGCTCGGCATCACGTCTCAGCCTCACACACCACGGATTTACCTATGATGCAGCCTACACGCTTACCCCGGCACAACCACCGGCCGGGATCAGCTACCTTCCTGCGTCACCCCATCGCTTGACTACTACCCGCCAGGTTCCCGCGCTCCCTCAGATCAGTCCGAAAACCTCACCAAGTTCGGGCAGTTAGCACAACGAGGTTCATCATGGGCGCTCCTTCGCGGGTACGGGAATATCAACCCGTTGTCCATCGACTACGCCTCTCGGCCTCGCCTTAGGTCCCGACTCACCCAGGGCGGATTAGCCTGGCCCTGGAACCCTTGGTCATCCGGCGGAAGGGTTTCTCACCCTTCTTTCGCTACTCATGCCTGCATTCTCACTCGTGCCGCGTCCACAGCTGGGTCACCCCGCTGCTTCACCCCCGGCACGACGCTCCCCTACCCATCCACACACCTGCACCAACCCCAAAAAGGATCAGCGAAGTACACGCGTGAATGCCACAGCTTCGGCGGTGTGCTTGAGCCCCGCTACATTGTCGGCGCGGAACCACTTGACCAGTGAGCTATTACGCACTCTTTAAAGGGTGGCTGCTTCTAAGCCAACCTCCTGGTTGTCTAAGCGACCCCACATCCTTTTCCACTTAGCACACGCTTAGGGGCCTTAGCTGGTGATCTGGGCTGTTTCCCTCTCGACTACGAAGCTTATCCCCCGCAGTCTCACTGCCGCGCTCTCACTTACCGGCATTCGGAGTTTAGCTGATTTCGGTAAGCTTGTAGGCCCCCTAGACCATCCAGTGCTCTACCTCCGGCAAGAAACACGCGACGCTGCACCTAAATGCATTTCGGGGAGAACCAGCTATCACGGAGTTTGATTGGCCTTTCACCCCTAACCACAGGTCATCCCCCAACTTTTCAACGTTGGTGGGTTCGGCCCTCCACGCGGTCTTACCCGCGCTTCAGCCTGCCCATGGCTAGATCACTCCGCTTCGGGTCTAGAACATGCGACTCAAACGCCCTCTTCAGACTCGCTTTCGCTACGGCTACCCCACACGGGTTAACCTCGCCACATGCCACTAACTCGCAGGCTCATTCTTCAAAAGGCACGCCGTCACCCCTAAAGGCTCCGACGGATTGTAGGCGAACGGTTTCAGGTACTATTTCACTCCCCTCCCGGGGTACTTTTCACCATTCCCTCACGGTACTCGTCCGCTATCGGTCACTAGGAAGTATTTAGGCTTACCAGGTGGTCCTGGCAGATTCACGGCAGATTTCAGGAGTCCGCCGCTACTCGGGAACATCCACAGAAGACCAGAAGTTTTCACCTACCGGACTATCACCGTCTACGGCTGGCTTTTCCACACCATTCAGCTAACAACTGGCTTTATCACTTCTCGACCGAATGTCAGTCCGATCAGCAGAGTCCCACAACCCCGACCACGCAACCCCTGACAGGTATCACACGCAGCCGGTTTAGCCTCATCCGCTTTCGCTCGCCACTACTCACGGAATCACTATTGTTTTCTCTTCCTGCGGGTACTGAGATGTTTCACTTCCCCGCGTTCCCTCCACACACCCTATGAGTTCAGGTGCAGGTGACACCACATGACTGATGCCAGGTTTCCCCATTCGGACACCCTGGGATCACAGCTCGGTTGACAGCTCCCCCAGGCCTATCGCGGCCTCCCACGTCCTTCATCGGCTCCTAGTGCCAAGGCATCCACCGTTCGCCCTTGACAACTTGACCACAAAGATGCTCGCGTCCACTGTGTAATTCTCAACAAACGACCAACCCGCAACCCCCAGCCCCACACCAGCACCACCACACACGATGGCCGGTATGCAAGACCAGGCCGCGCCTGGCATCCAGAGACAACAACCCACCACGTGGCCTGTTCCCTCAGGACCCAACAGGATGCCCACCATCCGCACCAGCCGCACCAACACCACCCTCCACACCCCCACCCGAAAGCAGAAGCAGTACTAGCAGCATCAGCCGTTGCCAACACGAACTCACCAGTGTCTCCGCCAAATGAGCACCCCCACCCCACACTCGGAGGCGGCAGGCTCCCTACCCGACCTTCGCCGGGAGAGCGCTCCTTAGAAAGGAGGTGATCCAGCCGCACCTTCCGGTACGGCTACCTTGTTACGACTTCGTCCCAATCGCCAGCCCCACCTTCGACAGCTCCCTCCCACAAGGGGTTGGGCCACCGGCTTCGGGTGTTGCCGACTTTCGTGACGTGACGGGCGGTGTGTACAAGGCCCGGGAACGTATTCACCGCAGCGTTGCTGATCTGCGATTACTAGCGACTCCGACTTCACGGGGTCGAGTTGCAGACCCCGATCCGAACTGAGACCGGCTTTTTGGGATTCGCTCCACCTCACGGTATCGCAGCCCATTGTACCGGCCATTGTAGCATGCGTGAAGCCCTGGACATAAGGGGCATGATGACTTGACGTCATCCCCACCTTCCTCCGAGTTGACCCCGGCAGTCTTCGATGAGTCCCCGCCATAACGCGCTGGCAACATCGAACAAGGGTTGCGCTCGTTGCGGGACTTAACCCAACATCTCACGACACGAGCTGACGACAGCCATGCACCACCTGTGACCGCCCCCGAAGGACCCCACATCTCTGCAGGTTTTGCGGCCATGTCAAACCCAGGTAAGGTTCTTCGCGTTGCATCGAATTAATCCGCATGCTCCGCCGCTTGTGCGGGCCCCCGTCAATTCCTTTGAGTTTTAGCCTTGCGGCCGTACTCCCCAGGCGGGGCGCTTAATGCGTTAGCTGCGGCACAGAGAACCGGAGAGGCCCCCCACACCTAGCGCCCAACGTTTACAGCGTGGACTACCAGGGTATCTAATCCTGTTCGCTCCCCACGCTTTCGCTCCTCAGCGTCAGTATCGGCCCAGAGACCCGCCTTCGCCACCGGTGTTCCTCCTGATATCTGCGCATTTCACCGCTACACCAGGAATTCCAGTCTCCCCTACCGAACTCTAGCCTGCCCGTATCGACTGCAAGCCCACAGTTGAGCTGTGGGTTTTCACAGTCGACGCGACAAGCCGCCTACGAGCTCTTTACGCCCAATAAATCCGGACAACGCTCGCGCCCTACGTCTTACCGCGGCTGCTGGCACGTAGTTGGCCGGCGCTTCTTCTGCAGGTACCGTCACTTACGCTTCGTCCCTGCTGAAAGAGGTTTACAACCCGAAGGCCGTCATCCCTCACGCGGCGTCGCTGCATCAGGCTTCCGCCCATTGTGCAATATTCCCCACTGCTGCCTCCCGTAGGAGTCTGGGCCGTGTCTCAGTCCCAGTGTGGCCGGTCGCCCTCTCAGGCCGGCTACCCGTCGTCGCCTTGGTAGGCCATCACCCCACCAACAAGCTGATAGGCCGCGAGCCCATCCCAAGCCGAAAAACTTTCCACACACCACCATGCGGCAGCATGTAATATCCGGTATTAGCCCCGGTTTCCCGGGGTTATCCCAAAGCCTGGGGCAGGTTGCTCACGTGTTACTCACCCGTTCGCCGCTCGAGTACCCCGAAGGGCCTTTCCGCTCGACTTGCATGTGTTAAGCACGCCGCCAGCGTTCGTCCTGAGCCAGGATCAAACTCTCCAACAAAAACTTGTGAAGAAATCAAACCCGGCATATAAAATGCCAAGGAATCACCAACCAGAAAACCACCACAAACGCGGCAGTCAACCAGCCGGGAACCAAACAAACTTTGGCACTGGCTTATCAAGCACCCTGTTGAGTTCTCAAAGAACAAACACACACCAGCAGAACCACCCACACCAAGCAGGCAACCCCACCAGGGCCATCCGTCCCACCCGACTTCCGTCGGGCA
>NZ_JBHMIP010000064.1:0-5504 GCF_048060245.1 Micromonospora sp. LOL_014 | reverse complement strand
GGCCGTCTCATTTATCGGGGGGTCCACTGTGGGTTATCGGGGCCCTGCTGAATAAGCCTCCTTGTTTCTGACGACCTGCACGGTACCAACACCGATCCACAAGCTGGGACCCAGGCCACGCCCGGTATTCTGGCTCCAACCAGCGTTGGTGACTGGGACTTTGCTGGATCGGTTGACTGCTGGTGCGACGAGGCCTTCGATGTGGATCCTTGGAGCAGGCACATATACCTTCAGGGTTGGGACTCCGACCCGCCCGGCGCAGCTTTCACCAATGAGGGTGAGTGTCGCCGCACCCGCGTCGTACACCCCGGCGAGATGCGTCCACTGGCCGGGTACCGCCTCGGCCGGACTCGCCGCTACGGCCAGGTCGGGCAGGCCGGCGTCGTCCGCCCCACGCAGCCGGAACACCCACCGCCCGTCGCTGGCCCGGTATCCAAGCTGGAACGCGTCCGTCTCGTCGCCGCCCTGGGCGAGCACCACCGCGTCGCTGCCGGGCAGTGGATCTGCCGGGTCACCGTCGAGACGGGCCCAGAGCAGCACCCCGAAAGAATGATCGGTACGCAGCACCGGACGCGGGACCGGATCGTACGGGCTGGTGGTCGAGGCGTACCCGCTCGTCCCGTCGAACCAGGCCGCGTGGCCGGTCGGGGCACCGGAGTCGTGGACGAACCCCGAGGTCTCCGGCACGGTGTCCCAGCCGGCGAGGTAAAGGTTGCGACCCCAGGAGCCGAGGTCGAACTCGTCACCGCACCAGCAGTCAGCCGAGTAGTCGAATCCCCACAGCCCAACTTGTCTCGGCGTCAGCACACCGAACAGCTCAGGAAGCGTGTCACCGGGATCGGCAAAGCGACCATGCAGGTCCTCCAGGTCCGCCACCCGGCTCCACAGCAGGACGTCCGTCACGCCGCCGGCCCACCACTGCGCCGGCGCGCCGTCGCTGAAGCCTCGGCCCACCGTGAACGGCCCAGCCGCCTGCCACGGGGTAGCCGCGAACGCGGCCTCAGCGACCAGAGCTCCGTTGACGTACAACCGAAGCAGTCCTTCGTCGGCGTCGAACACGCCGGTCAGGTGGGTCCAGCGGTCGACGTCGGAAGCGGCGATCGGCACGGGACGGTACGCGGAGATCAGCGGACTCGACGCCGCCGTACCCGTCGGCACGGTGAACGCCCAGTGCGGAGCCGGCGGGTCGCCGAGTTGGCGGATGCCCAGCTGGAAGCCACCGGCACCGGTCCCGTCGGCACCGACGGCGGTGCGGTCGCCAGACAGCTCGGCTGGCCGGACCCAGGCGGCGGCGCTGAACGAGCCCGAGGTGTCGAGCGCGGACACGGCTGCGGTGGCCGCGCCTGGGACGTCGACCGGGTCTTCGGCGACCGCGTCGAAAGCCGGCGTGCTCGCCTCGATCAGGTAGGTGTCCGGTGCCCAGGTGACGTCGCCGCTCGGGACCAGGTCGGGGCCGCCTGAGCGGGCACGGAAGAGCTCGTTGTTGGTGTCGATCAGCGGCCAGTGCCCGATCGGCGACGATCGCGAGGTGACCAGGAAGGGGTACCTCGTCGTCGGGCTGGGCCGGCCGTACTCGTTGCGCGCGTAGACGTACAGGGCGTTGAAGCCGTCGCGCGGTGGGGTGAGGGTCAACGTCACGCTCGCCCCGGGGGCGACGGTCACCGTGGTGCCTGCCGGACTGCTCCAGCCGTACACGTAGGCGACCACATCGGGCGACGACGTACTGAAGGTGAACTCACCCGCGACGTCCCGACCGCCGTGCGACACGCCGTCGTCGGGGTAGTCGACCGAGGTCACGGTCGGCGCCGGCACCGGGTCTCCGGGTGGATCGGCGACCGCCGGCCCGGGTGTGCTCAGCGTCAGTGCGGCGGCGGTGGCGGTGGTGGTGGTGGCCAGGATCTGTGGCCAGCGATGTCGTGGGCGGCTCGGACGGATCGGCGGCGTCTAGCCAGCATCCACTAGGGACCCCCGTGGCTATGTGACATGTACGTCCGACCCTAGACGAGTAGTTCCGATGTCAGGGGGCGATGTTCGGGCATGAAGGGAGGGTGTCCAAGATCGTGTTGTGACGCAAGACCTGGATACCCTCTTGACCGCACTGTACGTGAAGATCGACGACAGCATCCGTACGCCCCGGTGGCGTGGCAGGCCACCGCTACTGACCGACTCCGAACTGGTCTGCCTGGCCGTGGCGCAGGTCCTACCTGCCCCAGCGGCCCGGCTACAACAAGCGGCTGCGCGCCGCTCTCCCGCTGATCAAGAAAACGATCCGGAACCTGGCCCGCGACAGCGACTTCTGGTTCGACAACCACTGGATCGTCGACTCCACCCCGGTGCCGTGCGGCATGTCCCGCCCCACCGTCCAACGCTCGGACCTGGCCGGCTGGGCCGGATACGGCTACTGCGCCTCCCACTCCCGGTACTTCTGGGGACTGCGCCTGTACCTGGTGTGCACCCCGACCGGGATGCCGATCCTGTGGGCCCTGGCCAACCCGAAGATCGGCGAACGGGAGGTCCTCGCCGCGATGCTGCAGGTCGACGCCGGTGTCGTCGCCGAGCACGACGGCATCCTGCTGATCAGCGACAAGGGCTTCGCGTCCGGGCCGTTCGAACGGGACCTGGCCGCGCAGGGCATCGAACTGCTCCGACCGTCGCGTAAGCGGGAGAAGGCCCGTTACGGCGAGCCGATGCTCAAGAAGGTCCGCTAGTTGATCGAGTCGGTCAACGACACCCTCAAGGGCCAACTCGACCTGGAAGAACACGGCGGACGGACCGTGGCCGGCGTCGCCGTACGTGTCGCTCAACGCCTCCTCGCCATGGCCGCCGCCATCTGGCACAACAACAAGACCGGCGCACCCGTCACCCGGTCACTGATCGCCTACGACCACTGACCAGGATTCGGAACTACTCGTCTAGTCGGCGTGGATGTCCCCGGAGCTACTTGCCCTGTCCGTCGAACCGTTCCATGATCGCTCTGAGTAAGTTCGGGAGGGAGCGACGTGACAGCGTTTGGAGGTCCACCTGGTCCGTCCGAGGACGCGCCGATGCCATCCCACATGGACACGGCAGAGTGCCTTACGACGACCAGGACCGGCCTGTTCCGAAAGACGACGACCAGCGAGACAGCGGCGCTCAGCGCCCGAGTGACGGTCCAGAGCTGGCTGCGTCGTCAGCTGCAGCCACGACAGGAGGTGGCCATCACCATTCACCGATCCTGGGGCTCCGTCTGCGCCACTGCCCGTGGTGCCTCAGCCATGAGCATCTTTCTCTCCGACGGGGAGAACGCCTGGGCCGCTGACCCCGCTCCTGGGACGAACCAGCAGGAGCTGACCGCAGCCCAGCTTGAACAGGTGATGCTTGAGGCGCTGACCTCTCCGGGCCCGCCGAGATGGCCGCATTGGCGAGACATCTGATGCAGGTCATGCGCCGGGGGATAGCGCGTCGGCCGGCCGTTGATCGCGTGAGCCCACATAACTCAGATGATTTAGCCAATTCCGGCCACCTCCTCCACAAGCAGCACGCCCGACTTGAGCACATCCCCGGCCATCGGCATACCCGCGGCCGTCACGCCACATCACATCGATAACTCTTGGCGTCGAATCGGCACGGACCCTATTGGGAAGTCCTCCGGATGTCGGGATAGATGATTGACTTCGCCCTATATATCACTACTGACGTTGCAGTATTCCCTCTTCCGACCGATGATGCGGAGCAATTATGAACTTCGGACGACCAAAGAGCATTACCGTCCAATACAGCAAGACACCCAAGAGCATGAGGGCAAGAGACGCAAGGATTATCACGTCAGCCCATACAGGGGGGCCATCTGACGTGGTCGTCGGCAAGAGAAGAATAAGTATGGCATTTACCGAGCTGATCTCAGCAACGCAAAAGGTTTGATTGGTGCGACACGGGCGAATCCGGTGAAGCCGGACAGTGCTGGAGAGGGCGTGGGGCCCTCGGTAGGTAGTTCTCACCACAAGATCACCCACCGGTGAGGACCCCACGTGATCGCATATCGTGCCATGGTCGACGTCCCCAGGGAACTCGTGCAGTACGTCAGCCGGCTGCTCGCCGCGGAACGCCGGACGCGCGGAACCCGTACCGGCACCCGTGCCCTGACCTGCTTCCGCCAGGCGCTGATGGTGCTCGTCTGGTTCCGCAAGGGCGAGGACGTCGCGCTGCTCGGCGCCGGCTTCGGCGTCTCCCGGGCGACCGCCTACCGGTACCTCGCCGAGGGCATCACGGTCCTCGCCGCACAGGCCGAGGATCTCCACGCCGCCCTGCGCCGGGTCGCCGCCGACGGCTGGTCCCACGTCATCCTCGACGGCAAACTGTTCGACTGCGACCGGCTCACCGAGACCACCCTGTCCGTCAAAGGCGAAACGATCGACGCCTGGTACTCCGGAAAACACCGCGACTTCGGCGCGAACATCCAGGCGGTCGCCCGCCCGGACGGACTGCCGATCTGGACCTCACCGGCGATGCCCGGACACCTGCACGACCTGACCTGCGCCCAGACCCTCGGTGTCACCGCCGCCCTGAACTGGGCCGCCACCGAACTGGACCTGCCCACCCTGGCCGACTCCGGCTACGAAGGCGCAGGTCAGGGCATCAAGACCCCGGTCAAGCAGCCCACCGACGGCAGCCGACTCGCCCCCGACAACCGCTTCTACAACCGGCTGCTACGCGGTCTGCGGTGGCAGGGCGAACGCGGCTTCGCCATCCTGATCGGACGCTGGAAGACACTCCGTCACACCACCGCCAGCCCACGCAGAATCGGCGACATCGTCACCGCAGCACTACACCTGACCCACTTCGAATACAAGTACCTACCGCTAAGTCGTTGAGATCAGCTCACCGTACCAAAACCGGTAAAGAAAACCACGGGAGTTGCCCTGACGTGCCCTCGGCGAAAATGCTCTGATCGATACAAAATTGCAGCAGATTGCCATTCATATGCACTCGATTTACCCCGCCAATGCCGATAAAGAGCTACTGGTGTCAGAGTAAGTATCAAAGCAAAAAATACTACCGCAAGCCAAAAATTGAATAACGATTTTCTATCGATAGAGTCACTGCTAGTCATTATCAAATCAACTTCTGGTCCAATCATACGGCCTCCAACCGAAAATGCCACCGTCCGACTCCGCCCGTTGATTGAGCTTAGCGCCAGCAGTAGCCCCAAGATACCCGCCGACTGCAGCAAAAGCAGGACTACAAACCACGGCGAACGGCCCACAAGTGGCGCCCGCCGCCAAACCTATCGTGGCACCCGCTACGCCTAGTCCCAATGCCACGTAGCCTAAGTTGATCTTGATGGTGGCTGGACCCGGTGGATGTGGATGGTCGGTGGACGCTGGTGGCGGATGCTGGCCGGTTCGTGGGGTCTCTTGATCCGGTACTGGTTGTGGCGGGCGCGTTTGACGGCGCGGGGGCAGGTCAGGGCTGTTGCGTAGTCGGTTGAGGGGCTCTTGAGCTGGGGTTTTCGATGGGATTCGGCG
>NZ_JBHMIP010000063.1:0-5904 GCF_048060245.1 Micromonospora sp. LOL_014 | reverse complement strand
CGGAAACGATCTCCTGTGTCATCGGGCTGCACTTCTACAGGATCGCCTGTGAATAGACCTCAGGGTCGCCACCAGGATGCCGAGATTGGCCAGACTTGCGTAGCGATTGGCCCACGTCTGTAGGGTTGACGACGCCTGTTCGGAACGGGTGCTGGGCGGCAGCGATAGCTTCACACCGCTGAGCAGAATGGCGGTGCGAGCGCGTTCGATCGTGCTGGTCGTGCCGTCGGTGGCGACCAGTAGTGCCGCCGGCGCGGTGCCGGGCGAGGTTCCTGGTGCCACCTGCGGCGTGCCGCCGTTGAGGTAATCGGAATGAACGTGGACATACCTGGCGCCTTCAGGCACCGGCAGCCCCAACGCGGCGGCGTCGGACGCGGTGACAATGATGCCCTCATCAGGATGGTAGTAAGCGACCACCGCCCCGGTGACACCGGTGACTTGGGCAACCTGGGAAGCCGCTGCCGTCGAGGACTTCGCGGAGTCCGGCGGGCCGCCCAGGCGAGCTACCACGGTGGTCAGCGGCAGCAAGCCGGGGCCGTCACCAGGCGCCGATTCGGCTGCCACGGCGGTGATGGCCGCCGAGAACACCGACACCATGAAGACTGCGGCGACCAATCCGCTGACAGCCCGGAAGGTGGCCCGCGGGTGCTGGCGGATGCGGTTCATCGCGATGACACCGGCGGGGCTACGCGCCGCGCTGGCCCCGAGGCGGGCCACCCAGAAGGTGAGTACCGGCCCCGAGGTAATCAGCCCGATCGAGATCAGGATGAACCCCATGATGAGGATGATGTCTGTCGCCGGCAGCGGTGAGTGCATCAGCGCCGCGACGGTGGCGCTGAGCATTGTGACAATGCCGGCGAAAAGTGGCAGCACGCCCAGCACGCTGGGGCGCCGCTCAGACTGTTCGCGGGTCACCCCGAGCGGACCGATCCCGGCCGACGCCGTGCGCCACCATGCCACCGCGGTGGACACCGCTACCACACCGGCCACGACCACGATCACCGTTACCGGTGCCACCGTCAGGTCGGCGTGGAAGAAGCGGCCGTCGCCCACCCGCATCTGTGCGGCGACCGGAATGAGCAGCCACGCCAGGATCGCGCCCGCGATGGCGCCGACAAGACTGGTCGCCCCGATCTCCGCCGCAGCGATGTCGGCGACCCGGCGCGGTGTCGCTCCGATGAGGCGCAGTGCGGCGAAACGTTCGGCGCGCGCCGCAGCGCCGAGCCGGGTAACAATTCCCACCAGTACCAGCACCGGAAGCAGGATGGCGATGGCGCCGATGATGGCCACTGTGCGATAGCCGATGCTGGGAAACGCCGACCCGCCGAACCGCTCGACCGCCCACACACCGATGGTGGCATCGCTTGAATAGCTGGCCGCCCGGCCGGGGTCGAGGTCGCCGGCTGCCAAGCCGACCACGACTACCAGCGAGTCGGGACTGGCTAGCGCGGTATCGGCAATGACGCCTGCCCGAGTACCGTAGCGGGCGCCCAGCTGGTCGGCCGGGTGTGCGTCGATGAGCGCTATCAACGCAGGTGACGCGTAGTAGGTGCCGATCGCGGGTGGGCGACCGATGCCGGGTACGACCACCGTCGAGCTCGGCGTGGAGGCGATGTCCACCCTGGAAATCGTGCGGCCTGCGAAATAGTCAGAGACAGTCGAGGCGAAAACCCGGCTGTCGGTCAGCGGCTCGGCAGCCGGATCGTTGACCTGCTCAGTCACGCCATAGATCAGCGTGGTCCAAGTGGATCGCTCGGTCCGGGTGGCCAGGCCGTTGTAGGCACCCCACAGCAACAGCAGGAGCAGGACGCCGACGGCGACGCCACCGGCCATGCCAAGCAAGCGCCCCCACGACCCCCGGTCTCCGGCGGTGACGAGCCTTGCCAGCGAGAACAGACTCATCCGTACGGCCCTCCGACGGTGATCTGTCCATCTCGCACAGCCAGCTCACGGTTGGCGTAGGCCGCCGTCCGAGGATCGTGGGTGATGAGCACGACTGTGGTGCCCGCCGCCCGTGCCGTCTCGGTGAGGGCGAGCATGACGGCCTCTGCCGAGAGCGAGTCGAGCGACCCGGTGGGCTCATCGGCGAACAGTAGGGAAGGCTCGGTGACGAGCGCCCGCGCCACAGCAGCACGCTGGGCCTGGCCACCGGACATCTGAGCAGGCAGCTTGCGGGAATGCTCGGTGAGCCCGAGGCGGTCGAGCCAGGTGGCGGCGCGCCGCAGCGCCTCACGCCTGCCGACGCCGGCCAGCAAGAGCGGGATCGTGACATTGTCTAATGCGGACAAACCGGGCAGGAGCTGTCCGTATTGAAAGACAAAGCCAAACTCGGCCAGGCGAAGCCTCGAACGACCCGCCTCGCCGAGCGCGTTGACTCTAGTTTCCCCATAATCAACAACTCCTTCGTCTGGCACCAGGACGCCGGCCAGCACGTGCAGCAGCGTTGACTTGCCCGATCCGGAGGGGCCGGTAATCGCGACGATCTCTCCGGCGTGGATGTCCAGGTCGACGCCGCGCAGCGCCTGGGTCAGCCCGAACGTCATGCGCAGCCCGCGAGCTCTCAGCAGGACAGGCCCGACACCGGGCACCCGCGATGGCGTGCTGACGACCTCGACCTCGCTCACTTCTTCACCTCTGCTCGCAGTTGGGTAAGGCGCGCGGCGGTCAGATCGATCCAGCGTAAGTCCGCCTCGATATGGAACAACGCGTGGTCGCAGGCGAGCACGACCGCCAGGTCGGCCTTCTTTTTCTCGTTGGTCAGCTGGCGCATTCGGGCCATGTGCTGCGCCCGCTGCAGGTCCAGCAGACGACCCGCGTCGTCACCTAGCAGCAGCGCTATGATCGTCTTGGCAAAAAGGTTGCTCTGCAGGCGTTCTGATGGAACGTCGGGAGTGAACATCCATTCCATCACCCGGGCTCGACCAGCCGCCGTGATCTCGTAGCGCTTGCGCTCGGGCCCGGAACCCGCTTCCTCGCCGACGGCCACGATCCAGCCCTTGCCGATCAGCCGCGCCAGGGTCGTGTAGACCTGGCCGAACGCCAGAGGTTTCTTCAGTCCGAACCAGCGGTCGTAGCGGTTCTTCAGGTCATAGCCGTAGCTCGGGCTCATCCCGAGTAGGCCGAGTATGGCGGTTGTGTTGTCCACACCAAGTGACTATACAGCCCGTATCTACACGGACAACCTATCGCGTGCCGTTGGTACGCCGCGAAGGGGGCACCATGATCAGGGAGAGCCCGTACACCAGGCGAATCAGCCGTGACGTCGACCGCGGCGCTCACATCGCACGGCGTGTCGCCGTGGCGACTGGACCTGACCCACGTTGACCGACATCCCAGATCAGAGGGGCTGCGCGATCCTCGGGAGGATGTTCATCATGGAAGGGAGGGCCTGAAGAGGTGGCGGCCCGGGCCCTGAGCTGTCGGGCTTGACCGCAGTGGGCTGCGGCCGGTCGCTGGGACGCGCGCATCGCAATCGAAAGCCGAGCAACTCGTCGGGAGTGTTGACCCCCGGGCGCAGCTTCCCGGATCTCCCGTCCAGTGTCCCTGGGCAGGGGTTGCCGGACCCCTGGGTCCGGATGCCGGCCTCAGGTGCGGACCTCGGACCTCGGATCACGGATCACGGGGGTGGGATCCGGGCGTCCGTCCTGGTCCGGCTCGCGGGGAACGCTGCGCCCCGGGGGCGCCGATCGGGGACCGGCCGGCTACCCCCGGCCTACCGTGGTGACCGTGCCGGGCCGGCGCAGCGCGTCCTTGTACGCTCGGACGCTGACCGCCTTGCCGTCGCGGTCAGTGTCGTCAGGGTCGATTTCCCAGCCGTCGAGCTGCACCCACGAGTATTCCTCCGGCGACGGCCAGATCTCCACCACCCGGAGCCGCACGGGCCGGTTGGCGTCCACGTGGTCACATTGCCGCAGCGCCACCAGATCACCGGGGCACGCCAGCGGGGTCGGCTCAGGCATCGTCGACGGCTCCGTACGACTCGGCGGATTCGTCCTTGTCGTCGTGCGGGTAGCCGGCGGGCATCAGCCCGGACAGGTGCAGGACGGCGCGGATTCGTCGGGCGTTCGCCGGCTCCCACCGGTCCAGGATCGCGATCGCCCGTAGGAACGGGCGGCACGGCCCGGGGACGCCGCCGCACCGGTGGCATTCGCCGGTGGTCCGGTTCGGCAGGTGGGTGCGGGCGGTGGAGTTCGCGTCGTGGATCGCCCGGGACAGCGCGGGGGAGCGGGCCGCCCGGTTGGTGTGGTCCGCGCTTCGGGCGTCGTCGACCGCACCGTACGGGGCGGCAGCCACGCCGCGCGCGCCGGTGAGCTGGAACCGCCCGTCCTGATCGGGGTCGGTCTCCCCGGGTGTCCGCTTCGGCAGCGGCGGCCTGCCCGGCGTGGGTGTCGCATCGTCCGCTGCTGTGAACGTGATGTACCGGGCGAGGCGGGGAGTCCCGCCAATGCCGTCATTCCTGATCGACATTCTTCCTCCGAGTGCAGTCGACTGTGGTGTTCGCCGACTTCCACCCTGGACTATCAGCCCCCCACCACAGAAGATGGGAAAAGCCCGGGAGCGATCAGGTGGCAATTGATCAACGCGGGTGACTCCGGGGAATGTCCGGCACCGGTCAGTGGTGCGCCGTGATGAATTGGGGGACGTGAAAGGCTATGTCTGCGAGCGAGTATCTGGTAGAGGACCTTCGTCGCGTCCGGGAGATGCTGGGGCTCACCCAGGAGTCCTGGGGTGAGCGCCTGCACTTCTCGGCGTCGCACGTCGGCGCGGTGGAGCGCGGCGAGCGGCCGGCGCTGCCGGACTACCTCGGGGCGGTGGACCGGGTGTACGGCACCGCGTTCATGAAGTTCTATCGGGAGTTCATCCGTGGCGAGTGGACACCGGTGTGGTATCGCCCGTTCGTCGAGTACGAGGGCCGCGCGAGACTGCTACGGATCTTCCAACCGATGATGATGCCCGGCCTGTTGCAGACCGAGGCGTACGCACGCGCCCTGTTGCAGGCGCTCAACACCAAGCCGGAGGATCTTGAGCTGGCCCTGGCCGCCCGACTGGACCGGCAGGAAATCGTCACCCGGGCCACCAACGCCTGCCGACTGGTGGTGGTGCTCGACGAAATGGTGTTGCGCCGGTCGGTGGGAGGGCCGGAGGTGATGCGCGACCAGTTGAAGGCGATCGCCGACGCAAACCAGCGGCAGAACGTGCAGGTGCACATCGTGCCGTTCAGCACCGGAGGCTATCCCGGGATGCTCGGGCCGATGGTGCTCGCGACCGTGGACGGCCGGACAGTCGGCTTCCTCGAAGGCCACCAGGAAGGGCGGCTGATCGAGGCCACGGACGCCACCGAGGCGCTGGAAGAGGACTGGGAGACGATCCGGGGGTACGCTCTGCCCGCACGACTGTCCCACGAGATGATCATGGAGGCGATCGAGACATGGAGCTGACCGAGGCGCATTGGCGCAAGAGCACCAGGTCCGACAGCGGCAACTGTGTCGAGGTGGCCGACAATCTGCCGGGCCGCGTCTACGTCCGGGACACCAAGAACCGCGACGGCGGTACGTTGGCCTTCGCCCCGTCGTCCTGGTCGAGCTTCGTCGAGCTGGCGAAGAAGTACGCCTGAGCCCGCGCCGGTCCGCTTTCCGTAGCCGGAGCGCACAGAACCCCGGGACCCGCCCAGTTGCAAGGGTCCCGGGGCTCGCTGGCGTTCGCGAGGTGGCGCTGACACACGTTGAATTGGCGAAATAACGTGCGTCAGCGTCACCTCGACGATGTCAATCGCGGCCGGCCGGGTCGCGCAGGATCGCCGCGAACGTGTCTCTGATCAACTCGTCCGTCGGGGCGTCTAGGCCCAATGCCACGTAGCTTAAGTTGATCTTGGTGGTGGCTGGACCCGGTAGATGTGGATGGTCG
>NZ_JBHMIP010000062.1:0-6561 GCF_048060245.1 Micromonospora sp. LOL_014 | reverse complement strand
GATCGAAGTTTTCAACGATCTGGTCAAGAACGCAGTGTCGCCATGATCACTTGATCCCGCCAACGTAAGCTGCTGATGACATTTATATTCTTCGGATCAACAGAGCGAGATCATCAGAAATTGGGATAGAATGAAAACCATTTCCATAATATTCGCAGCACTGGCCGGACTCACTGGCATCACCCTCGGTTCATGGCTGGGATGGCAGACCGCAGGATCGAACATCGAAACAAGAGATGCTATCGACATTGCCAAGATTGCCTTTCCCGATGTCGAGGTAGGCAGCGAAGTAACCAGAGATGACTCATTATTCACGTTTGCGCCAGCCCAGAGCAACAGTTGGAGCACCTTAGTCGGTGGCGACGGCTATACTGCCGGCACAGTTACCATCCCTCTACCTTTTGGTCCGGCGTCGACCCCCAACGATCAGACGATCTCCGACGGCGCAGACCGACTCACTGCTGCCGGATGGAGCGTCACAAATTTTCGCGCCAGGGGTGGCTATGACGCGTTTACCGCAAACCGAGACGATGTGGCAGTTCGCCTATCAGCGCGTGATTCCACAACGTTCGCGATGGAGGTAGGTCGCTCCCAGCCAGCTTTAGTCTGGCCATTGATGATTGCCGGATTCGCCATCGCTTCGACTACCACATTTCTAGCCCTCCGTCGTTTCGATTCCTACACAAAGGAGCGCACCACCGTACGGATTCTCACCTTTTCGTTGCTCGGCTCCGCCGCAGTCCTTCTCGTACCCGTCCTCGCGGTGGGTGCACTTGCCGCAGGCTACGCCTTTTTCACCGGCAGCAATCCGTGGGCGCCACCATGGTTGGGCTTTACCATGGTCGGCCTACGCGCCATTGCATGGCTCGCTGGGATACTCGCCATCGCAGCTCTCGTCGTCGCAGTTGCTCCGCAGGCACGGCGTACAACGGCAGCCCAAATGCAGCACTGACGGACAGACCTCCGAGATCGCGGTCACCGCCGGCTCCGTCCGCCGGCGGCGGCAAGACGCCGCACCAGCTCGTCGACCCCCGGCGGTACGGGCGTGAGCAGCTGCCGCAGCTGCCGACGGGCAGTCAACGTGTCCACGCCGAGGATGTGGCCGCCGAGTCCGGTCGCCACACAGAGTCGGGCCAACGTGCTGTCGTGCGCGCTGAGGCGGGTGCGGCGGCGTACCCGCATCGACAACCGCGCCCACGGCCAGGCCGCGACGTTCGTGTCCACCGGCGGGTATGCGGTGTCCCGACGCCACCACCAGCGGCGGACCGTACGGGACCGGACCAGCCCGGCGACGGTGAGCCGGTCGGCGACGCTGCGGTACGCGTGCCCGGCGAGCCGGTCGATCCAGGCGGCCGGTGGGTGCGGTGTGTCGGTGTCGATCCAGCGCAGCACCGTGCGGCCCCACGGGTCGACGGCACCCGGCGCGGCCGTGCCGGTGACGACCTTGCCGGTCGCGGCGACCGTGACCGCGCCGACGTAGGCCAGGTCGGCGAGGATCGCGGCGGCCAGCCCACGCCCGACAACCCTGGTCGGCACGCGCGGCTTGCCGGTGACGTCGTCGTGGGCGATCAGGAACAGTTCGTCGGCGAGCCGACCGGTCGGCGGCAGTGGTACGGCCGGCTCCGCCAACGGTGCCGCTGCGGGTGTCGTGGTGGACCAGTCGCGGGTGCAGGTGCGGTAGACGGTCACCGGCCGGCCCGCCTCGTCCAGGCCAGGAACCGGGTGAACATCTCCCCCGGCGTCGCCTCGGCCGGCAGGTCGGCGATCGCCTCGACCATCCGTTCGGCCGCGTACATGCTGCGGGAGATCGGGTCCAGGTTCGCGGTCAACTCGGCCCGCGCGTACCCGCAGGGCCAGTCGACCTGCGGCCCGCACCCGGAGCAGGACCAGACCGGCCGTACGGGCACATGCAGCACGTCGTCCAGCCCGGTCACCGGTGCTGCACCCCGGCCTGGTTGCGCCACCGCCGCCCGCGCGGACCCGACCGCGACAGCGGTGGTGGTGGCGGCGTGGTGCCCCAGGTCCGGTCGATCGGGGCGGTGCAGTCCCGGCAGGTCAACGTCTGCCCGCACACCGGGCACCACCGGTGCCGACACCGACACGAACCCACCAACCAGGCCAACGAGCCCGACCAGCACGCCGACCACTGTTGTGAGGAGGAGGCACAAGACGTTCTCCAATCTCCGTACGGGTTTGGGGCTTGCCGCCGCCAGCGACGGGGACACCGACGGCGGCAAGCGGTTCGTGGCGCTGGGCGGACGCCGATCGAACCGTAAATACAGTGGACGTCGCGGTTGTCCCGGCAGAAGCGGTAAGGGAGGGGAACTGATGCGCGTTCCCGGGAAGAGAATTGGGAAGAGGGATTCCCACCCGGGCCGTGAGCCTCGGTCAGGTCGAAGTGCGCTCGGCTGGCCGTGACGGATCGGGTCAATGCCTCTACGCTGGGCCGTGGGCCGATCGTCCGGACGGGGGTACGCCGATGAACGAGTTGTTCCGCGCCGCGAGGGAACGGCAAGGGCTGTCGCGCCGGGAGCTTGCCGATGCCGTCAACATTGTTCGGCACGGCGATCCTGAGCGGGCCGCTCGGGCGGCTTTTGACGCCAACCATGTGGGAAAGATCGAGACCGGCAAAGTGCGTTACCCGGACAACGAGCTGAGACGCGCTTTGCGGAGCGTGCTCAAGGTCAACAGTGACGAGGAGCTGGGCCTTCGCCCGCACCGCCGATTGCGGAACAGCGGCAGCACATCAGCAGCGGGATCGTGTGGCCCGGCGGCGTACTCCACACCGACCAGCCAGCTGGCAGCTGAGCTGCGACGGCGGCAGATGTTCACCCCCGCTGAAGCGGCGGGTAGCGGCGGAGTGGATCTTGTGCAGTTGCGGAACGCTGTCGGTGCGGCGCACCTGGCCTACCAACGGGCGGAGTATGCCGACCTGGTGAGACTGCTGCCTGATCTCGTTCACCGAGCGGACGGTGCCGCCCGGCGTGTTGCGGAGCAGCACCGCGCACTCGGCATCCTCGGGGCAGCCCACCTGGCGGTGTCCAAGCTGGCCCTGAAGCTCGGTGATCCCACCCTCGCCTGGGTAGCGGCCGACCGGGCGCTACGCAGTGCGCAACAGGCCGGTGCCGACAACCTCGCAGCAGCCGCCGCCTATTCGGTGGCGTGCGCTCTGCTGGCCTCCCCCGGGCACGTCGCGGACGCAGCAGACGCAGCGGCTGAGGGACTCGCCCGGATACCTGAGCAGTCCAGTCCTGCTGCCCTGTCGGTCAGCGGATCATTGACGTTGCTACTGGCACTCGTCGCCGCACGGCGCGGCAAGGCGAAGATCGCGCTCGGTCACCTGGACGACGCAGCAGTTCTGGCCGACCGACTCGGGAAGGACCGCAACTACTTCTGGACCGGTTTCGGCCCGACGAACGTGCTGATCCACCGGGTCACCACCGCCGTCAACGTTCGCCAGTTCGACACTGCGGTCGAGCTCGGTGAACGCATCGACACGTCGACCCTGCCGCCATCATTGGTGAGCCGGCGAGCTCAGGTCCACCTGGACCTGGCTGCGGCGTTCACCGCGCAGCCGGGCGGCGACCCGTCAGCGCTGCTGCACCTTCTGGCGGCCGAGCGCACCGCACCTCAGATCTTCCAGGTGCACGATCAGACCCGCACGCTGGTCACCGCCATGCTGGCCCGGGAACGTCGCGCCGCCACACCCGGCCTGCGCGCCTTGGCGGTGCGCGCCAGGATCAATGCCAACTGATCATGACTGGCACCGGCAAACCGACGCTGTACCTGGTTTCCTCCGCCGCTCCGCCGATTCGCAACATCGACGAGTGCGTCGCCCTGTTGCAGGCCGACGGATGGTCGGTGTGCCTGATCGTCACGCCTACTGCGGCGACCTGGATCGACACGGACAAGCTCGCATCCCAGACCGGGTTTCCGGTCGCGTCCCGACTTCGCGCCCCTGACGAGCCCGGAACACTGCCGCGCGCCGACGCCGTCGTGGTGGCACCGGCGTCCTTCAACACGATCAACAAGTGGGCCAGCGGAATCAGCGACAACTTGGCGCTGGGTGTACTCAACGAGGCCCTTGGCACCGGGCTTCCGATAGTCGTCTCACCGTACGCAAAGCCGGCCCTCACCCAGCATCCCGCCTACCAAGCATCCGTCCGGACCCTGTCATACGTCGGCGTCCAGTTCACCGAGGACGAAGCTCTGAAACCACCAATTGGAAGCGACAGATTTCGATGGGGTGTAGTTGCCGAAGCGTTCCGCGCCACCGATTGATCACGCCTCCGCTGAACAGCCACCAGGACAACGCCTCCGCATTCAACAGTTGATCAACGGACCGCCGCCCACGTCGACCGGACGTGTCCCAACCCGCCAACCGATCCAGCGGTAGAGACACCGTGGCCGCACACCTAACCGAAGTTCAAGAGCAGATGACGTAAATACTGGCCTGCACCGGCGTTTCGTACGGTTCTACGTCATCTGATCTTGAGTCGGCTTCCCTCTGTATAGGCTGGTCCAGAATCCGTCGATCAGCACGGTGGTGTCGGGTGCCACGCCAGATGTCCTGTAGTGGGAGCACATCAGTGGCGACGGGTCATGATCTCGGTGCCGAGGACGGTCAACAGTCGCAGCTTGTCTGCCGCTTCGCTGCCAGGTGCCGCTGTGTAGACGACGATGCGCAGGTCGGCGCCGTGCGCCGACAGCACATCGCAGTCGAGTTCGACTTCGCCGACGTGCGGATTGTCGACGGTCTTTCGTTCGCTCCTGTGGTGCGCGACGGCGGAGCCTTCCCACAGTCGCGCGAATTCAGGGCTCGATGTCCGCAGCGTGCCGATCATGTCCTTCAGTTCGCGGTCGGCAGGGTAGCGCGTCGCCACGTCGCGCAGGTCGGCCACGAG
The DNA here is from genome assembly GCF_048060245.1 of Micromonospora sp. LOL_014. NCBI lineage: Bacteria > Bacillati > Actinomycetota > Actinomycetes > Micromonosporales > Micromonosporaceae > Micromonospora > Micromonospora sp. LOL_014. The sequence continues at coordinate 1,657 of NZ_JBHMIP010000062.1, read as the reverse complement.
TGACGCCTTGTGCGCCTGCGGATCCGGATGCCGCACGCGTCCCGTGTCGTCGTGGAAGGTTCGCCACACGATGTTCGCCGACCGGAGGTCGCGGTCGTGCCACTCGTCGCCGGTCAGCGCGGCCCACACATCGTTGTGCTGGATGAGGGTCCAGGCCGCGTCGAAGACGGCGATCGGGGTGTCGGCGAGACGGTCGAGCACGCGCTGCACGCTGGGGCCGATGTGCCGGGGCACCAGTCCGCCCGGTTGGGGCGCGTGCCCCGCCAGGCGGCAGGCCAGTTCATACTCAGCGTCGGACAGGCGCAGCGTTCGTGCGAGCGAGCGCACGATAGCGACGCTGGGATGCGCGCGGCCCTGTTCGAGGCGTTTGATGTAGTCCGGTGAGATGCCAGCGAGCCAGGCGACCTCTTCGCGGCGCAATCCCGCCGTCCTGCGCGTGCCTGACCTGAAGGGCAGGCCCACGTCTGCCGGCTGCAGGCGGGTGCGCCAGGAGCGCAGCACCGCCGCGAAGTTGGGTGCGTCGTGCATCACCCCATTGTCGGCCTTCTTCCCGGCCTTCGATCGATGCGTGGGTGGCCCGAAGTGGGCCAGGCTGCCGCCCGGAACCGGTGCCAAGGTCGATTCCTGGCACACCTGGCGGCCCCAGCAGCACCTTCGCCGATCGGGACGGCGAACTGCCCTGGTAATTATCACCACGGAAGGAACACACATGTACCTCATCACCGGAGCGACAGGCAACGTCGGCAACTTGCTTGCACGGCAGCTGCACGAACAGGGTCACCCGGTCCGAGTCCTGGTGCGCAACCCTGCCCGGGCGGCCGACCTGCCGGCCGAGATCGAGCGCGCCGTCGGCGATCTCGACAACCCCGACGACGTGGCCAACGCCGTCAAGGGCGTGGACGCCGTCTTCCTCATGCAGGTGGGCAGCGGAACCGACCAGACCAAGGTCATGATCGATGCCGTGCGCAACGCCGGCAACACCAGGATTGTCCTGCTGTCCTCGGTCGGTGCACGGCTGATGCCGATCAGCGACAATCCCGTCATCGGTGGAGCCCTCGCGGCGCGCGAGGACCTCATGCGCGAGTCCGGGCTGGGCGTCACCTACCTGCGCCCCAACGGCTTCGCATCCAATGCCCTGTGGTGGCTGGACGGCATCCGCGCTGGCAAGGTCGTCGACCCCACCGGAGAGGGCCGTCTGGCGGTCATCGACCCCGAGGACGTGGCCCGCTGCGCCGCCATCGTGCTCACCGAAGACGGGCACGTCGGCAAGGGCTACACCCTGACCGGGCCAGAAGCACTGACTTCTCGTGAGCAGGTGGCGACAATCGCCGCGGTGACCGGTCAGATGATCGACTTCCAGGAAGTCACTCCTCGCGAGTTTGCCCGGGCGCAGATCGCCAAGGGTGTGCCCGCCGAGCAGGCGCAGGCATTGGAATATCTGAACACGGTGTTCCGTAAGGGTCGCGCCGCCTACGTGACCGACGATGTGCGGAACCTCACGGGCCGGGCGCCAGGGACGTTCCGCGAGTGGTGCGAACGCAGCGCAGACGCATTGCGCTGATGCAAGACCCAGTGCGACCGGGCTCCCGGACACCATGTCAAGCCCCGGGTTTGATGGAGAGTTGGTTAGCTGGTTTTCAGGGGTGCGGTGACCGGT
>NZ_JBHMIP010000061.1:0-8411 GCF_048060245.1 Micromonospora sp. LOL_014 | reverse complement strand
CGTAACCACGGGAAACCCTGCCGTGACCAGGGGTCACCCGACTTTGCAATAGCCCTGGGTACCAGACGGTGAGCGACAGTTCCGGGACCTATTCCTTCACCGGTATGCCACCGGGCACATACACGCTTGTGGCAAACTATGGTGACCGGTGCGGCCTGACCGCAAGCGCGACGGTGACCATCACCGCTGGTTCGCCGCGGTGGCGGGATCTTTACCTCGCGCCGTACACGGACGACTCCGGTTACACCTGCGCCAGCCAAACAGCTTCGTTTGCTACCGCAGACGAGACGGTGCTTCCGTTGGCTGGCGACAACGCGGTGACCGAGGTGCCGTTGCCGTTCGCCTTCCCGTTCTACGGCCAGGCGTACCTGTCCGGGTGGGTGGACACCAACGGCTATCTAACCTTCATTGACCCGGATGGGTCTCACCCGAAGACCAGCGGCACCTGGCCGCTACCGGCGGCACCCAACGCGCTGATTGCCCCGTTCTGGGACGACCTCGTGGTGGACGGGTCGGCGAGTGTGCGAACGGCGAGCACCGGCACCGAGACGGACCAGCGGTTCGTGGTCGAGTGGCGAAACGTACACCGCAAGGGCAACTCGGCCCAGCGGCTCTCCTTCGAGGTGGTCCTGGCTCCGGATGGCACGATCACCACGAACTACGACGGGCTCACCAGCGAACCCGTGCGGGGTGCATTCGCCGCGGTCGGGATCGAGGCGCCGGACGGCGAGATCGGTCTGGCGTACTCGGTGGACGAGCCCGCACTAGCCAGCGGACAGGCCATCAACTTCGTGCACCCGCAGGAGGATGGCACGCTGGAGTTGCACGACCTCTCCGGGGTGCTGCGGGACGAAAGCGGTAACCCGGTGGTGGGTGCGACGGTGACGCTCGACCCCCGTGGGTTGTCGACGACGACCGGCCCAGGTGGGGCGTGGGGATTCGAGGATCTGGTAGCGGACAGCTACACCGTCTCGGCGCGGGTCGGGGCCCGCTGTGGCCGTAGCGCCGAGGTACTGGTGGAGTTGGACGACAACCGCACGTCCGACCTCCGGTTGGGGCCCGACTACGGAACGATGGGGTACGCCTGTGTGGTGGGCGCGTCGGGCTACGTGGCGGCGTCGAACGTTGTGGCGCTGACCGGCGACGACGCATGGGCGAACCTGTCGCTGCCGTTCACGTTTACCTACCACGGCAGGCCGTACTCGAATGCCTGGCTGCACACCAACGGTCTGATCAACTTCGGCGCTCAGCCAGGCGACGTGAACCAGATCTGGCTGAACCCGACGATGCCGACGGCAGCGATTCCGAACGGGGTCATCGCCCCGTTCTGGGACGACCTGAATGTGGATTCGTCGGCCAGCATCCGAACTCAGCTGCTGGGCTCCACACCGGACCAGCGGTTCGTAGTGGAGTGGCGCAATCTGCTGATGCAGGGGGTAGCCGCGCCGAACAATCGGGTGACCTTCGAGCTGGTGCTGCACGAAGACGGGCGAATCGCATTCCACTACGGCACCCTGACCACCCCGATCCAGCAGGGGGCGGGGGCCACCGTCGGGCTGGAGAGCACAGAACGGGCCGAGGTCGCAGCCCTGTACTCCTTCCACACAGCGGTAATGCCGAGCAACGGTTCTATCACGTACACCCCGAACGCGTCGGGCACAGTCCGGGGTACGGTGACGACTGCGGTCACGAGCGAGCCGGTGGCCGGTCGTACCGTCACCCTGGCACCGTCAGGGGCGACCACCTTGACCGCCGCAGACGGCAGTTATGAGTTCACCGGCGTGCCGATCGGTGAGCACATCGTTGCCGCCGTGACAGATGATGACCGTTGTGCTGGCCAGTACGCCCGGGAAGCGTTCAACTTCGCCGGTGGTACCACGACCCGTATCGACCTTTCGGTAATGATCGACGGCGACGAGTTCGGATACGGATGCGGGACCGGTCCGCAGGCATTCATTCCCGGCAACGTTGTCGAGGCGTGGAGCGGTGACGACTCAGTGTGGCAGGCAGTCCCGCCGTTCCCCATCAAGCTGTACGGCGAGGCCTACGGCTCAGCGTGGATCAGCGCGAACGGGGTGATGACCTTCCGAAACCCGGCCTTCCATGGATGGATCTACGCCAACTCGACGCCCATCCCGTCGCCGCCGTCCGAGGGCCGGCCCAACGCCGCCGTCTACGTGCACTGGAATGACTGGGTCGTCGACTCCGCCGCCCGGATCGCCACCGCGACCAGCGGCACCGCGCCGAACCGACGGTGGGTGGTGGAGTGGCGCAACGTACACCTTTACGGTGACACTTCGGCGCGGGCCTCGTTCTCGGCGGTGTTCGATGAGAATGGTGATGTCACCTTCACCTATGCCGATATCAACCCCGCCCATGCCGGTGAGCAGGGGTCGGCTGCCACGGTCGGCATCGAGAACGGCTCGGGAACCGTCGCGTTCCAGTACTCGCACAAGGAAGCCGTACTCGCATCCGGTAAGGGCATCTTCTTCAAGCCCAATCCGCCGGGCTCCGGCGTCGTGCGCGGCACGGTGACCTGTCAGGGCACGCCCATGGCCAGCGCTACCGTCGCGATGGCCGGGCAGAGTGTCACCACCGGCGCCGGCGGCAGCTACCAGTTCGCGGAGGTACCCGGCGGGACGTACGCGGTGATTGCAACCCTGGGTTCAGGTCCGTGCGTCGGGTCGGCGGTGACGCCGGTGACGGTCGGCACGAACACTACGAGTGTGGTGAGCTTTGCCCGTGGCGTCACGCCGGCCGACGCCCACTACACTATCGCCGAACAGCCGGTCAGTTTCGTTCCGGCCGACGGTACGGTGTTGCCGCTTACGGGTGACGACGCAGTCACCCCCATCACCCTGCCATTCCCAGTGATCCACTACGGGCAGACGTACACGTCCGCCTGGGTCGATACCAACGGACTGCTCACGTTCGTCGAACCCGAGGCCTCGTCGCCGGACGCCTGGCCGATCCCGTCGTCGACGGAGTCGCAATTGCCGAAGGCTGCGATATACCCCATGTGGCACGACTGGATCGTTGACACCGACGCCAGCGTCCGGACAGCCACGATCGGCAGCGCGCCGAATCGTCAGTTCATTCTGGAGTGGCGCAATGTTCGATCGTACGAGGACCCGATGACCAGGATTTCCTTTGAGGTGATCATCGATGAGGCTGGGGGCTACACCTTCGCCTACACCGACAACGACGGAACAAATATCGAGCAGGGAGGTGCTTCGACGATTGGTATCGACAACGTAGACGGTACCGCTGCCCTTTCCTACACCTACCGGCAGCCGGTGCTCCATCCCGGAACTGGACTACGCATCGAACGCCTCCCCTAGGCCGACCCCCTGCCCGGGACCGGCCGACTGGGCCGGTCCCGGTGATCCCGTCTATCCGTTCCGCCTTGACTAACCAACTCGGCCCCGGAGGTAGCATCGGTGAAGGTAACCCCTCAATTCGACCTGGTGGCGCCGTCGGCTCGATGGCAGCGTCGTCGTCGCTCCATCCTGTCCGGTGTCATCGCGGCGGTCCTCGCGGTGACCCTGCTGCAAGCTCCGGCGTCGGCCCGGACCGATGAATCGCGGTCGGTCAAGCCCGACGCCCGGCCAGTGCCCACAGTCGCAGTCACCGACGTGGCGGTAACCGCACCGGAACCAGCCACGCCGATGCGCAGCGCCGGCGCGAAACCGGCGGAGGCCTGGCCGTTGGCCGAGATGGCCGTGGCCGAACTAAGCATCGGCGCGAGGGTCACCTCGGTGCGGGTAGGCGGCCTCCCGGTCCGAGTCGAACGAGCCAGTACCGGGGCGGTTTCCCCGGAGCGGATGCGGTTGCAGAGCCTGGATGCGCAGCGGGTACGGGTGCAGACCCTGGACCGTAAGGTGACCGAGCGGGCCGGTATCAAGGGCGTGCTGCTTCGGATCGGACAGGCCGACCTGGCCGCCGCTGGTAGTACTCGGGCCAGCTCCGGGTCCACCGCTCTGCAGATGACAGTCGACTACTCATCGTTCGCCACCGCGTACGGCGGTGATTGGGCAAGCCGGTTGCGGCTTGTGACCCTGCCTGAGTGCGCGCTGACCACGCCGGAGCAGAGGCGTTGCGCGGGAACGTCGCTGAGGTCGCGAAACAACCCGGTTACGAGGACGGTCTCGGCCGACGTGTCGATAGCAGCGGCGGGCACGCTGGTGGCGGTGACGGCAGGCGCCTCCGGGCCTGCGGGCGACTACTCGGCGACCCCGTTGCAACCGTCGTCGACCTGGTCGGTTGGGGGGAACACCGGTTCCTTCACCTGGTCGTACCCGATGCGGGTGCCGCCGGCCCCAGGCGGCCTGGAGCCCGATCTGGCCCTCGGCTACTCGTCTCAGTCGGTGGACGGCCGGCACGCGGCGTCGAACAACCAGCCCTCCTGGATCGGCGAGGGTTTCGAGTTCTGGCCGGGCGGCTACATTGAGCGCCGGTACCGCTCGTGCGCAAAGGACACCGGGGGAAACAACACCACCAAGACGTATGACCTGTGTTGGGAGACCGACAACGCGACGTTGCACCTCGATGGCTTCTCCGGTGAGTTGCTCTACAACTCGTCTGAGCAGAGATGGCACCTGCGAACCGACGATGGGGCTCGAATCATCCGGCACACCGGAGCGGCAAACGGCGACGAGAATGGCGAATATTGGACGCTCACCACCACCGACGGAACGCAGTACCGGTTCGGCTCCAACCGGTTGCCGGGGTGGGTCAACGGCGATCCGTTGACGAACTCGGCGTGGAACGCGCCGGTGTTCGGCAACGACCCGAATGAGCCGTGCCGGAATCCGGCGTTCGTTGATTCCTCATGTGAGCGTACCTGGCGGTGGAATCTGGAACACATCGTCAACCTGAACGGTGACTCGATGTCGTTCTGGTATGCAAAGGAGACGAACAAGTATGGGAGGAATAAGACAGCAGGTGATGCGGTCAGCTACGACCGTGGCGGTTACCTTGAGCGAATCGACTACGGCACCCGGCTGACGTCTGGCCGTGATTCGGCCCTGGACAACGGCGCCTCGGCACGGGTGGTCTTCACCGAGGCAGACCGGTGCTTGAGTAACTGTGCTACCAAGAACGAGGTGAGATGGCCGGACACTCCGTGGGACTCGGAGTGCACCGGCTCGACCTGTGTGGACCAGTTCAGCCCGACGTTTTGGTCCAGTAAACGGCTGAGCCAGGTCACCACGCAGGTGCGCAACGGTAGCGCGTTCAGCAACGTGGAGCGATGGACTCTGACTCACGGGTTCCCCGATCCGGGTGACGGCACCCGAGCTGGCCTCTGGCTGGAGAAAATTTCCCATGAAGGTCTGGTCGGCGGAACCACAACGCTGCCCGACGTCGAACTGACTGGAATTCAATTACCGAACCGGGTCGACACCATTGACTTCGCTGCAGCGATGAACTGGTGGCGCGTTGCGATGATTCGTAACGAGACCGGCGGCACGATCAATGTTACCTACTCGGAGGAGGAGTGTGTTGCCGGTAGCACCCCGACCCCGCATTCGAACATCAAGCGGTGTTATCCGGTCTTGTGGACGCCGGAGGGCTACCAATCGGCGGTAACCGACTGGTTCCACAAGTACGTCGTCACCACGATCTACGAGATCGACCACACCGGCGGATCGCCACCGTTCGGCAGCCCGCGGAAGGCATACTCGTACAGCTACCACGATGGTGCAGCGTGGCGTTACACCGATGACGACGGGCTCGTCGACAAGGACGAGAAGACCTGGTCGGTATTCCGTGGCTACGGGCGCGTCGGGGTGACAGTAGGCGACGCCGGCGAACAGATGTACACCGAAACCCGCTACTTCCGTGGCATGCACGGTGACCGGGCGGCACCTTCCGGCGGCACGACGAACGCGAGCGTGGACGGCATCACCGATCAAGACTGGTTCGCCGGCATGGCCCGCGAGGTCAAGGTCCGCAACGGACCGACCGGTGACGTGGTTTCCCGAGAGGTCAGCGATCCCTGGGCGTCCGGGCCGACGGCCACTCGGACGGTCAACGGTGACACGGTGACCGGACGCTTCGTCCGGGTTGGGACCGCCCGCAGCTACGTCACACTCGACGGCGGCCGGGGCGAGCGAGTCACCCGGACCACGACCAGCTACGACAACCTCGGCATGCCGACCCAGGTGGACGACCACGGGGTGGAAGGTAGTACCGGCGACGAGCGGTGCACCAAGACCGAGTACCTCCGGCGCGACACCACGTGGCTGATGGATCGGATCAAACGGACGCGGGAATTTGCGGTGTCCTGCTCGGCCAGCAACGGCACGCTGACGGAGGCCGACATCATGGGAGAGACCCGCCTCTCCTACGACGACGCGGCGTACGGGACGCTACCGACGAACGACAACGACGTTCGTGGCCTGCCGACCCGTACTGAGGTGATGGCGGCGTGGAATGCCGGCACACCAAGCTTTGTCGCCAAGGAACGGACCGCGTACGACAGCCACGGCCGACCCACGTCGAGCTGGGACGCGATGAACTTCCTGACAACCACCACCTACACACCGGCGCTCGGCGGACCGACCACCCAGGTGACGGTCAGGAACCCGCGGAATCACGAGACCAAGACGACCCTCATCCCAGCTTGGGGCATCGAGAGCAGCATCCTCGACCCGAACGACAAAAGGACTGATCTGGCGTACGACGGACTCGGCCGGCTCACCTCTGTCTGGCTGCCCAACCGGAGCAGCACCACCCAGTCGGCGAACATGACCTTCGGCTATACGGTCCGCACCACTGCGCCTACAGTGGTTCGGACCTCGAAGCTCAACGCTGAGGGCGACTACGTCAGCTCCTACGAACTGTTCGACGGTCTGCTGAGAAATCGGCAGACACAGGCTCCTTCCCCTGCAGGTGGTCGTCTGATCACCGAGACGTTCTATGACACCGCCGGGCGAAAAGTGCGCACGTATGACAAGTACCACGCCGTCGGTGACCCTGGCACCACACTGGCCAGCGCCGTGGATGGTGCACACATCCATACTCAGAACCGGATCGAGTACGACGGCGTGGGCCGACCGACCGCAGTGATTTTCCAGCCGTACAACGCCGAGCGATGGCGCACCTCCATTGGTTACGGAGGGGACCGCGAGGATGTGACGCCGCCAGCCGGCGGTACCGCTTCCTCGACGATCATCGACGCCCGGGGTAACCGGGTGGAACAGCGTCGATACCACGGCCCGGCTCCGACCCCAGGGGTAAACGGATCGTGGGACACCACTACCTACACCTACAACCGCAAGAACCAGTTGACCGGGCTCACCGACGCTGCCGGCAACTCGTGGACCTACACCTTCGACATCCGCGGCCGGCAGGTCCAGGTCGTCGACCCGGACAGCGGAACCAGCGTCTACACCTACGACAACGCCGACCGGATGACCAGTAGCACCGATGCTCGTAATCGGAAGTTGGCCTACCGGTACGACCAACTCGGTCGGAAGATCGGTCTGTACGAGAACAGCACTAGCGGGGTGCTGCGGGCGGAGTGGCAGTACGACACGCTCGCCAAGGGCCTCCTGACGCGGAGCGTCCGGGAGGTCGAGGGTCTCGCCTACCAGGTCGAGTACCTCGGCTACACCGATCTGTACCGGGAAACCGGAGTCAAGTACGACATCCCGACCACCGAGCCGGGAGTCGGCGGTGCGTATCTCTACGAGAAGACTTGGAATATCGACGGCAGTCTGAGTGCCGTAACGCTGCCGAACACCAACAGCGACCTGCCGTCGGAGACCCTGCGTTACGGATACGACGCGCTTGGCCAGCCTAAAACGCTCAGCCGAGTCTCGGGGGGCACGATCAGCAACTACGTGGTAGACACCGACTACAACGCGCTCGGGCTGGTCGAGAACATCGAACTGTACACCGGCAGCGGCGCCCGGGTCTGGCAGGGATTCGACCGGGAGGTGGAGACCGGACGGATCACCGATTTCCTGACCACCCGCGACGCCATCAACCCGGACGTGCTAGCCGACCTCAACTACAGCTACGACGACGCCGGGAACATCACTCGGATCGCGGACCGGGAGCCCGACCCGATCGATGACACCCAGTGCTTCGCTTACGACCACCTGCGTCAGCTGACCCAGGCTTGGACGCCGGCGTCCGGCGACTGCACCGCACCTCGTTCAGTGCGCGCCTTGGGTGGCCCGGCACCGTACTGGCATTCCTGGACGATTAACGCCATCGGCAACCGGACCAGCCAAACCGTTCATACCGGCACTGGCGACCAGGTCACTACCTACACCTATCCGAGTGCAGGTGCGGTGCATCCGCATGCGCTGACCGCCACCGCCGGGGCTCAGGTTGGCTCGGCGGGATCAAGTGATCATGGCGACACTGCGTTCTTGACCAGATCGTTGAAAACTTCGATC
>NZ_JBHMIP010000060.1:0-8971 GCF_048060245.1 Micromonospora sp. LOL_014 | reverse complement strand
CGCACATCCTGTCCGTCCATACCCCACCGCACCGGTCAGGTCACGAAGTACGGCTGCCCTATCAGCTGTGCCGCCAACCTAAGCCACGTAGTAGCCTCTCACGTTAAGTCTCTGCTTGCTCGGAGGCGTCTGTATTCAAGAATGGGGACGGTGTCCGGCGCGCTGGATGCGGATTTCCTGCTATGTCTGAAGACTCCTGATCAGTCGCATGGGAGGTACGTCAACATCAAACGTACGAACTGTGTTCACTAAAGAATCGAGGTGTCTAGAGGGGCGCACGGATTCTTGACTTCATATATTCATCTCTGATTCGTTCCTCAGTTCTAGTACAGCGGCTACCTAGCAGTGCGCTGATGCGGTCCATGCTAGACTCCTTCGGTCGACTCGCAGATGTCCTCGTAATCTGCGGTCTCTTGGGTTACTGCGGCGCGCTCTCATGCGGGTGACCAGCTGACCGCTATCGGTCAGCTGGTCACCCGCTTCGAGAGGGTTCCTTACCGAAGTTAGAGCCTTGTCTTCATACGGGATGGTCAGATGCCTCGCCTTCAAAAGTTCGGCAAGTTGCTCTCTGCGGGCGCGCTGGCCGGCACAGTCGCACTGCTGTCTGCCTGCTCAGCAGGCCCATCGGCCCCCAGGGAAGGCTCCGACGCGCCAGATGCCGTCGGATCGGGTACAGATATAGGTGGTTCCGGTGCCGAGCAAGGTGGACAGGAACTGCTTAGTGAGACACTGGCAATGGAGCCGCAGGTCCGCGACGTGGTCGGCAGGCTCACCGAGGCATGTCTGCGAGAAGCTGGCCTGGACCGCTTCCCGCCGCAGACAACCACGGGCGCTGCGACCCAACCTGCAGTTGTCGCACCGCTGATCTCTCCGGACCTCGATGAGGCGAAGATAAACGGCTACGGTATTCATGAGAGCATCTCGGGCGATCCGGAAGCTGTCGGGTCAGTTGAGTTCACTTGGTCGTCGGCCGCCGAGGAGCGTCGTTATCAGGAGGCACTGACCGGTTCCGCAGACGGTCAAGCGATCACCGATGACAGCGGCCGGCCCACATTGGGCGGTTGTCTCGGCGAGGCACGGATTGCCGTCTACGGTGAGGTTGCCGCGCCGCAGAGTCCGACGACAGCGATCGACGAAACAGCGCGCGCCGCATACGCCGCTGACCAGGCGGCAAAGGACGGCTTGTCGGCGTGGTCGGACTGTCTGCGACAGGCAGGCTACCCGCAACTGCTCGACCCCGAGGACGCGCAGCGGTACGCTCAGTACTTCCACTACCCGCCGGGTGAGCGACCCGGTGGACCAGTACCGTCCGGTGGTCCATGGTCGGGGGACATCGCCAAGGACAAGGAGATTGAGTTGGCCGTCGCTGACGCTGGATGTGCTGACCGAGCGGGTCTACGGGAGGCGCAACAGCATGCCTGGGACGCCGCCGTCGCTAGCGCGGTCAACGAACATGAAGCCGAACTTTTTGGCTACCGGGAAGCGATGACCGCTGCCCTGCAGCGGGGGCAACAGGCGCTCGGCGACTGATCCGGACCTGGCCAGGATCACGAGTGACGAGTCGCCGCAGGATTGTCAGCGTCATCGCTGCGGTCACTGTTGCCGCAGCGTCTACTTGGGCGTGGTACTCAGCATCTCAGGCGCGGTCGCCAGCGCAGCGCGCCGAAATCGCCGCACCACCTTCACCGTCGGTGGTGACATCCCTGGTATCGGCCGGCCCGCTTGTCGACTCGATCACTCTCGACGGGTCGTTGACCAGGGAAACGGTTCACTCAGTCACCGGGCCGCAGACCCAGAGCGGAACAATACGTCAAGTGGTGACGGCAGTTCCGGTGTCTGTCGGCGACCGAGTCGGCATCGGCGATGTGCTCGTCGAGGTGTCCGGGCGTCCACTGATCTTGCTACCCGGCAAGTTCCCGGCGTACCGCCAGCTCGTCCGGGGTGACACCGGTCCCGATGTACGCCAGCTGCAGACTGCACTACGCCAGCTGTACGGCACACCGGTCAACGGACGACTGGACGAGCGTACCGAGACGGATATCCGCCGGCTCTACGCGGCCGCCGGCTACCCACCGCCGTTAGCCGAGCAGCCGGCACAGCCACCCGCAGATCCGTCTGATCCGCCTCCGTCTGATCCGCCTCCACCTGCACTGCTGCTGCCCGCCGACGAGTTGATCTTCCTGCCGGACGTGCCGGCTTCCGTGGGCGCACTGCCTGCCAAGGTCGGCGACAATGGCAGCGGTCCGCTAGTCAGTCTCACCAGTGGCGGTTGGCAGATCGCCGTACCGCTGAGTCCTGAGCTCGAGAGGATACTCACTGACCTACCGTCGCAGGCACAGTTTCGGCTCGATGGCCCAGGCGGGGCGCCGCTTACGACTCCAGACGTGCGCAGTTCGGTGACGCCGTTCGATACTCGTCAGCAGGAAGGCGCGTCGGGAGATATCCCGGCAGAGGCAACAGCCGATTATGACCAGCGTATGGCGGTCTTCACCCTGCCGGAACCGCCGGACGGTGCGCAGATCGGGCATGGCCGCCAGATCGTGCTTGAGCGTGGCCGCAGTCCGGACGATGATCCAGTGATTCCTGCGTCCGCACTGTGGACGAGGACCGATGGATCAGTGTCGGTATCGATGATCGACCGCGGCGAAGTGGTGCATCTAGAGGTGGAAGTGCTGCTCAGCGTCGATGGTCGAGCCGCTGTTCGCCCTATAACAGGTAACCTGCCGGTGGGCGCCGAGGTCGTCGTCGCGGCTACCCGAGACGGCCGGCAGCGCAGTGACTGATCAGGCGACTAACCTACGGCCCCCTGTCCTCGAGCTGGTCGAGGTCTCGAAGCGCTATCCGGGACCACCCGCTGTTGATGCTCTCCGAAACGTCACACTGCGCATACACCCAGGCGAGTTGGTTGCCGTCGGCGGGCCGTCCGGTTCTGGTAAATCGACCCTGCTGAACATTCTCGGTCTACTCGACACTCCGACCAGCGGTACGCATCTCCTCGGAGGAAAAGCCACCAACGGATTGCGGGAACGGGACTTGACCCGCCTGCGGGCGAGCAGCATCGGCTTCGTTTTTCAGTCATTTCATCTGGTGCCATACCTAAACTCGGTGCAGAACGTGACGCTACCACTGGTTCATCAAGGACGGCCTCGTCGCGAACGGCGCGACTTGGCGATGGCAGCTCTCGCCTCGGTTGGGCTGGCACACCGGCTGCACGCCAAACCAACCACATTGTCCGGCGGTGAACAGCAGCGGGTGGCGATTGCCCGCGCAGTCGTTCATCAGCCCGTGCTGCTGCTCTGCGACGAACCTACAGGAAATCTGGACTCGTCGAATACAGACACGGTGATGCGACTGCTACGGGATCTCGTTGGGACCGACCGCGCCGTTGTCGTCGTCACTCATGAAGCTCGGGTTGAGGCAGACGCCGATCGGGTCATTCGAGTGGTGGATGGCCGTGCCAGCTAGCGCAGGTGGCCGGTCTATCTTAGCTACTGATGTAGTCGCGCAGGCTGTCGGTGCGGTCCTCGGCCGTCGAATGCGATCCGTCTTCACCGCCACCGGGATCGGCCTCGGAGTGGCTGCCACCGTCGCCACCGTCGGCATCAGTTCCAGCGCGGCCGGCGCCATCTCGGACCGGTTCGACGCCGTCGCCGCCACCACAGTCACCGCCCGATACCAGGATCCGGCCACCCGACCTGACCCAGCGACCGTTCGCCGACTGCATCAGGTCAATGGCGTTGTGGACGCCGGTGTCAGTTGCGCCACAGGACAGGACAGCCGGTTGGCGGCAGCGGCTTCCAATATCACAGACAGGGGAGGCGAGCGGGTTGATGTACTCGCTGCTCAACCGGCAGCGCTGCGTGCCGCTGGCGTCGCCATGGTTTCTGGCCGCATGTTCGACGACGGCCACGACGAGCGCGGCGACCGAGTCGCGATAATCGACTCGGTCGCCGCACGCGCGCTGCAAATCTCCGACCCGGGCCTTAGCCCACTGATCTACGTTGATGATCAGCAGTACGCGCTGATCGGTGTCTACCGCGCGCCGGTTGCCCAGCCGCAGTTCACCAATGCCGTCGTTCTGCCGTACGCAGCTTGCCAGCACGGCTGGGCGGATTTCACCGAGTCCACGGTCACGGCCCGGACGGCACTGGGAGCAGCCGATCAGGTCGGCGGGGCGATGCCGTTCGTGCTTGCCCCGGAGAAAACGAGTACCATCGAGGTCATGATTCCAGCTGATCTTCGGAGCTTCCGTCTGGGCGTCGAACGGGACACCCAGGCGTTGTTTCTAGGTTTGGCTGCGGTTTCGCTGATGATCGGGGCGCTGGGGGTCAGCAACACGATGCTGATCTCCGTGCTTGAAAGGCGGGCGGAGATTGGGTTGCGGCGCGCAGTCGGCGCGAGCCGATCAGCCGTCGCGGGTCAATTTCTAGTGGAGAGCGCGTTAGTCGGCCTAGCGGGTGGCGTCGCCGGTACCGTCATAGGTATTAATGTGACTTCCATCGTCAGTCTACTGCAGGGCTGGCTCGTTGTCCTGGAACCGATGGTCGTGTTCGCCGGCCCACTGGTAGGTCTGGCAGTCGGCACGGTCGCTGGTGCCTATCCGGCTTACGCCGCGGCTCGGGTGATGCCGGCGGCGACGCTGCGCGGCTGATCAGGCCCGCGCCCACGCAACTGCCTCCAGGTCGGGGCGGCGGTGCCGACGCCGACCCGGGTGTGTGCTCGCTGTCCTGGGTAGTCAGTGAAGGAAGGGCAAGCCCTCTGCGCTGGACCTCGGGCAAAGTACGGCCGGCATACCGAACCCGGTACACGTAGATCCCGTAGTCCGTGTCGCGGCGCGTCCGGACGGTGCAATGGGCTGCGAGACTGTTCGGGTGTATGACCCGACCCAGTTCAAGGGCGCGGCTCCGTACTACCGGCATGGGCGGCCGCCCTACTCGGCTCAGCTGGGTGAGGTGCTGGCAGACGAGCTGGGGCTCGACGGCACCGGCCGGTTGCTCGATGTCGGGAGCGGACCTGGCACGGTGGGACTGCAACTCGCCACACTCTTCGAGCACGTGACGCTGCTGGAGCCGGATGCGGACATGCTCGCCGAGGCCCGCGCCTACGCGGCGGCAGAGGGGTTGGCGGCGGTCGATTTCGTCCAGGCTACTGCTGAAGATCTTCCAGACCTGCAGCTGCAGCGGATGCGAGCGGTGACGTTCGGACAGTCGTTTCATCGCACCGACCGCTTCCGTGTCGCCGAAGCCGTCTACGATTCGCTGGAACCGGGCGGCGCGATGGTGCTCATCGTTCACGACCCGACCAGGCCGGCCCCGCAGCAACTGCCGGACACGCCACCGATCCCGCATGACGACGTCGACCGGCTCATCAGTGCCTACCTCGGGCCGCAGCGGCGCTCGGGTGCCCGACCAGCGGAGTCCTACCAGGCAGAGCGCTTCGAGCAGACACTTGCCCGTACCCGATTCGGGAGGCCGCGCATCATCTACGCACCGGGACAGCCCGACATCGTGCGTGATGTCGACGGCGTCGTCGCCGGCTTGATGTCGATGTCATTCGCTGCGCCTCACCTGTTCGGGTCCAGGTTGGGTGAGTTCATCGGGGAGCTCCGTACACTGCTGGAGCGCGCGTCGCCGACGAGCGGCCTCTTCTGGGACTGGCCCGGTGACACGGAAATCCTCATCGCCGGACGACGGTGACGTCCTCAACGGCGGCGCGTCGTCCACTTGTCTTGGCCACCCGTGGGGCGTTCCAAGTGGCTCTGCGGTCGGAGGGTCGGGTCGATCAGAACGACACGATGATGCCGACCATCGGGGGGCGGCGTATCCGGAGCAGGCGAGCGAGCCAGTTCCCTGCCCGTGCCATGACGTACCGGCGGGCCAGTAGCTTGCGGGCCCGCGCCGTCCCGTCGCCGTCCAGCAGCCGGGCCGTTCCCGTCACACTCGGCGCGTCCGGTGCCACCGCCCCGCGTAAGGAACACGGCTGCACCCGAACGTGCGGGTTGTTCCGGATCCGCTTGACCTTGCCCGAGCCCGCTTCGGTCACGATCCAGAGTTCGCCACCGTGCGGTACGTGCCAGACCGGTGTGGCCACCGGGGCGCCGTCCTTGCGGTAGGTGGTCAGACTGACGTACCGGCTACTGGCGATCTCATCGGCCGCGGTCACCAGGCCAGCGTAGCGAGTCGTGTCCGGGCCGCGCCCGCTGATCAAGCAGACATGCAGCCCGTCGAAAGTAGCCATCCGCTGGTCAGAGTGCGGCGGCGACGCAGGAGGCGACGAAGAGCACCTGCAGCAGCGTGCGCGGAACCAGGGGCGTGACCGGCCGATCGGCAATCTTCAGCTGACGCCGCGCCCCCGACACGTTGGCTGGGAACATCGCCAGGAGGAGGAGCGCGAGACAGATCGCCGCGACCGGTGCGGTCGACGGGAACGCTAGGCCGACGGCTCCGAGCAGCTCCAGAACCCCGGTGATGGTGACCAGCAGCGGTGCCCGGGGCAGCCGAGGTGGCACCATCGCGATGAGCGAGTCGCGCCGCTTCGCACTGAAGTGGGCCACACCGGTCAGCACAAGCATGAGGGCCAGTCCGCCACGCAGCGCCGGCTGCCAGCCGTCGAGCGCGTCGATGCCGAGCAGTCCAGCCATGCGCAGGACCAGCCAGCTGCCGATGAGGGCGATCAGGGGAGCCATCGCGTGCCTCCATATCTTGTCAATGACAAGATATCGTCCAGCGCGCACATCTTGTCAATGACAAGTTTGGCCTGCCACATGAGTCCGTACCCTCACGGCCCGCTACCGCCGCCAGCGCCCTCGGCGCGGCATGGGCGGGCATTAGGCGGATCGCCAGGGCCTTTATCTAGTTGACGCTTGATCAAGTAGGTGCTTGAATAAGATGTGGACGTCACCGTTGAAGATCAGCAGCTCGATGCCCTGTTCACGGCGCTCAGCGATCGCACCCGACGGGACATCATCGTGCGGCTGAGCGCGGGCGACGCGACGGTCAAGGAACTCGCCGAGCGGTATGCCATGAGCATGCAGGCCGTGTCGCAGCACCTTCAGGTGCTCGAGCGCTCCGGCCTGATCAGCCGGGGGCGTCACCGCCAGACCCGCCCCTGCCGCCTCGAACCGGCAACGCTCACCCTCGCCGCTTCCTGGATCGAGGCGAGCCGGCGTACGTGGACCGAGCGGATGGACCGTCTGGAGACACACCTGGCCCGCCTGCAAGAAGGTGGCGAGCGGTGAGCGACGGCGAGCTCGTCTACGAGCGGGTGTTCCACGCGCCGCGTGAACTGGTCTGGCACTGTCTCACCCAGCCCACCGAACTCGCGCACTTCTGGGGTCCCCGGGGAATGGTCACACCAGTCGACGGCATCGTGGTCGAGTTTCGGCCCGGCGGCCGCTTCGAGACACTGATGGTCGGCCCGCACGGCAGCTATCGGATGGTCGCCACCTTCACCGAAGTCGTTGCGCCCGAGCGGCTCGCCTGGGTTGAGCCGTCGAGCGGGATGCACACCGTCAGCACGCTCGACGAGCGAGACGACGGCCGGACCGCGGTCGTCATCACCCAACGGCATGTCCCCGAAGCCATGCGACGGCCCGAAGCGCGAGCCGGCTTCCTCACCTCTCTCGACAAGCTCGACGAACACCTCCACCTCCTCATCCAAGGAAACCGGTCATGACCGACCCGCAGACCTGGGTGGCACTGACATACGAACGCTGGGCCGAACTCCTGACCGCTACTCCTGCGGCGACGTGGGACGCGCCCACCCTCTGCGACAAGTGGCTCGTACGTCACGTCGTCGCGCACGTGACGATGCCGGTCCGGCTGAGCCCTCAACAGTTCGGCGCGGAGCTGGCGGCGGCCGGTGGCGACTTCGCCGTGCTCTCCGACACCGTAGCCGTGCGGGACGCCTCGCTGCCTCCCGACGAGCTTCTCGGCCAGCTCCGGGCACCGCAACTGCACGAGTGGCTGCCGCCGGGCGGCGGCGAGGCGGGCGCCCTCAACCACGCTGTCATCCACTCGCTCGATGTGACGATCGCGCTCGATCGGCCTCCTGTCGCACCTCGGGAGGCGGTGGACACCGTCCTCGACCTGCTCGCCGCGACCGACGGCACGCTGTTCGGCGTCGACGTGACCGGCATCCGAATCGAGGCCACCGACACCGCCTGGAGCCGGGGAGAAGGCCGGGTGATCCGCGCCGACAGCGGCTCGCTCGTCGCTCTACTGAGCGGCCGCACGCTGCCCGACGGCCGTAAGCTCCCCCGAATCTGACCGTCAGACCAACATCCGCTCATCGGCAGGACCTACGACCCGAAGGCCACCTGATCACATGCCGTTCGCAGCCAGGCTGTACCGCATTCCGACGCCGCCACCTGGCCAGTTGAGCACAATGCCGCGGCCGCGCGGCGACGATTGGCTCGATGACGAAATGGCTGCTCTCCGCGTCGCCGGCGTCGACGTCCTTGTCTGCCTGCTTACCTCTGCGGAGGCCACCGAGCTGGGCCTGTCCGGGGAGGGCGTTGCCGCCGTCCGCGCCGGGTTGGAGTTTCACGGCTTCCCGATCGATGATTTCGGCGTTCCCGACCATGCGTTGACGCGGCCACTGCTCGACCTCCTGCACAGCCGGCTCACCGATGGGCGTCATGTCGCGGTGCACTGCCGTGCCGGCATCGGACGGGCATCGCTGATCGCTGCGGCCTGTCTGATCAGGTTGGGAACCGAGCCTGGCAGGGTCTGGCAGATCATCGGGGAAGTCCGAGGCGTGATGGTTCCGGAGACCGACCAGCAGCGACGCTGGCCGGAGCAACTCGGACGGTAGCTTGACGCTGCCGCGTGCACCGCACACTGGCGGCGGCGATTCCGGATGTCTAGACGAGTAGTTCCGATGTCCGGTCAGTGGTCGTAGGCGATCAGGGACCGGGTGACGGGTGCGCCGGTCTTGTTGTTGTGCCAGATGGCGGCGGCCATGGCGAGGA
>NZ_JBHMIP010000059.1:0-9049 GCF_048060245.1 Micromonospora sp. LOL_014 | reverse complement strand
CATCGAACACTGGCTCGGCCACGAGTCGTGCCGGGTGATCACCTGCTCCGGCTACATGCGCTGGGAGGTCAGCCACCTGCTGGAGCTGCCGGCGTCGCGGGTGGACGTGATTGCCAACGGGGTGAACGACCGGGTGTGGCGCTCGTCGACGCGGGCGGTGGCGGCGGCCCGCGAGCGGTACGCCGCCGACGGGCCGCTGATCGGCTTCGCCGGCCGGCTGGTCTACGAGAAGGGCGTTCAGCACCTGATCGCCGCGCTGCCGTGGCTGCGGCAACGCCATCCCGGGCTGCGGGTGATCGTCGCCGGTGACGGGCCGTACCGGGGTGAGCTGCAGGCGCAGGCCGTGCGGCTCGGCGTCGCCGATCTGATCAACTTCGCCGGGTTCATGACCGAGTCGCAGCTGCCGGCGGTGCTGGGCGCGACCGACGCTACCGTGGTGCCGAGCCTCTACGAGCCGTTCGGCATGGTGGCGCTGGAGGCGGCGGCGGCCGGCGCGCCGCTGGCCGTGTCGGCCACCGGCGGGCTCGCCGAGATCGTCGAGCCCGGCGTGACCGGTACGACGTTCCGGCCACAGGATCCGCACGGGCTGGCCCAGGCGGTGCACACGCTGCTCTCCGACGAGCTGTTCGCCCGGCGGGTGGCCCGGGCGGCCCGGCAGCTGGTGACCCGGCGGTACGGCTGGGCGACGATCGCGGCGCAGACCGCCACCACGTACGCCGCCGCCGTGCGCGAGGCGCCGGGCTTCAACACCCGGCGGGCGGCCGCCCAGCTGGCCGGCGGGGCGGGCAAGCTCGTCGTGCCGGACGGCAACCTGCTCGCGGCGGTCGGCGGCGCCGTCTCGTAGGCGCTTCAGCTGCTCATCGGCAGCGCGGTTGCCGTCGGCAGGGCACTCGGCTGTTAGGTCACCCGGCGCAGCGAAACGGCTGATGGTCGCCACTTCTCCAGCTGATCCGGCATCACCAGCCCACAACTACTGTATGCAGTCGTGGGCTGACGATGGGAGACGGTGATCGTGTCACCGCAGCTGATCGCGGACCGCTACCGACTCGTACGTCCGGTCGGCAGCGGCGGGATGGGACGGGTCTGGCTGGCGCGCGACGAGGTCCTGCGTCGCGACGTCGCCGTCAAGGAAGTGCTGCCCCCGGACTGGATGAACGACGCCGAACGCGAGGCACTGCGCCGCCGGACGCTGCGGGAGGCGCGCAGCGCTGCCCGGCTCAACCACCCCAACGTGGTCCGCATCTACGACGTACGGCACGTCGCCGGCTGCCCGCTGATCGTGATGGAGTACGTCCGGTCCCGTTCGCTGCACCAGGTCGTCGCCGAGGACGGCCCGCTGCCGCCGGTACGGGTCGCGGCAATCGGTCGACGGGTGCTGGCCGCGCTGCGGGCCGCGCACGGCCACGGGGTCCTGCACCGCGACGTCAAGCCGCACAACGTGCTGATCGGCGACCGGGGCCGGGTGGTACTGACTGATTTCGGACTCGCCACCCTGGACGGCGACGGCTCGATCACCCGGACCGGGATGGTGATCGGTTCGCCGCAGTACATCGCGCCGGAGCGCGCCCGGGACGGGGTGTCCACCGTGGCGGCCGACCTGTGGTCGCTCGGCGCCACGCTGTATGCCGCCGTCCAGGGCCGCGCCCCGTACGCCCGGTCGACGCCGATGGCGACGCTGACCGCGCTGGCCACCGCGCCACCGGACCCGGCGACCCGGGCCGGGCCGCTGCGGCCGGTGTCGCCGGCCTGCTGCGACGCGACCCGAGACGACGGCTCGACGTGGACGAAACCGACCGGATGCTGCGCCGGGTGACCGCCGACGCCCCGCCCGGTACCACCGCCGCGACCCGGCCCCAACTGCGCGACGTGGCCGCACGGTTACGGGTCCCCGGCACCCTGACCCGGTAGGGTCGGCCGCGACGATCATTCACACCCTGGAGTACGCATGGACGCCTCCGCCCTCGCCAGCGCGCCCGGCCTGGGCATCTACCCGGGCGACCCGGCAACGCCCCTGCTGACCTGCTACGACGACGCCACCGGCGAGCGGACCGAGCTCTCCGCGACGGCGCTGGGTGCCTGGGCGGCCCGGACCGCGGCGGTGCTGCGCGACGGCTGCGGGCTGGTCACCGGCGACCGGGCGGCGATCCTGCTGCCGCCGCACTGGCAGACCGCCGCCGTGCTGCTGGGCGCCTGGTCGATCGGGGTGTCGGTGTCGATCCGGTTGGCCGCCACCGCCGGCCTACCGGTGATCGAGCCGGGAGGCGACGAGCCGCTGGACGCGGTGTTCGCCGCCCGCGGCCGGATCGACGACTGGTTGGAGGACGTGCCCGGGGCGCGGCACCGGTTCATGCTCGACATCGGTGCCCGGGCTGCGGCGGGCACCCCGCCGCCGGAGGGCTACCGGGACTTCCTCGCCGAGGCGTGCCGGTACCTCGGCCGGCCACCAGCGTACGGGCTGGTCCGGCCGGGTGATCTGGCCAGCGTGGACGGGACCAGTTACGCCGAGTGGGGTTCACTGGCGCTGGAGATCGCCGCGCAGCAGGACGTCACCGCCGGCGACCGGGTACTGGTTGACGGCGGCCAGCACGAGCACCCGCTGTTCTGGCTGCTCGCGCCGCTCGCCGTCGGCGCGAGCGTGGTGCTCTGCGTCAACCTGGACCCGGACCGGCTCGATCCCAGGGTGGACAGCGAAGGAGTCACCCGGGTGCTCTGACCGCCGTACCGGTGTGGACGGTGCCACCACCATCTGACAGAGTTGCCTCCGCCGAGAAGTTGACCTTGGAGGAAACCCGATCATGATGGGTCCGTCCCACGCGCTGTCCGGCGCCGCCGTGTGGCTCGCCGGTTCCTGGGCGCTCGACCAGTTCGCCGGCTACGAGCAGTCGCCGCTGATGATCGCGGTCGGCACCGCCGTCTGCGCCGGCGGCGCGCTGTTCCCGGATCTGGACCTGTCCGGCAAGGTCACCCGCAACCAGGGCGGCGCCACGGTCGCCCGGACCTTCGGTGTGGTGTCGCTGTTCGTCGCCGAGGTCATTGAGAAGATATCCCTCGGCGTCTACTACGCGACGAAGCTCAGCAAGGATCCGAACCGCAAGAACGGGCACCGGACCCTCACCCACACCATTCCATTCACCGTGCTGGTCGGTTGGGGCACCACCGCGCTGTGCACCGCGTACGGCAAGTGGGCGGTGATCGCCATCCTGTTCTTCATGATCGGCCTGGCGTTGCGGGGGCTGTTCGACGAGTGGGCCAAACGCGCCGGCTGGGTGATCGTCACCCTGCTGTCGCTCGGCGCCGCCTACTTCACCTACCTGCACCTGCCCGGTGACCGGGGCTACCCGATGCTCGGCCTGGCGATGGGGGTCGGCTGCTTCGTCCACATCCTCGGTGACCTGATCACCCGGGCCGGCGTACCGATCCTGTGGCCGATCCCGGTCAGCCGGCGCATGTGGCGGATGTTCGGCCCGCCGGACCGGTACTCCATCAGGGCCGGCAGCAAGTTCGAAGTGGTCGTGCTCCGCGGTGTGTTCAGCGTCGTGTCGGTGCTGGCCATCATCGGGCTGGCCATCCCGGCGGTGCACCGGCACTTCACCGCCAGCTGAGCCCTCGGCTCACGCCGGGGTGCGCTGCACCGGCACCGCCAGCCCCCACGCCGCCACCGACTCCGGAGTGTCCACCTGCCCGCCTTCGGCGACTCCGTCACAGGAGATGTCGATGACCTCGCCGGTGTGCGCGAGCAGGTACGGCCGGGCCCCGCCGTCGGCGTTGGCCAGGGTCGCGATCGCCGCCCAGTGCCGCCGGCCGAACACCATCGGGTAGCTGCGCGTGCCGGCGTAGGTGGCGCAGACCAGCACCTCCGGGTACGGCAGCGCGGTCACCCGGCGCAGCGCGTCAGCGGTGATTCCCGGCATGTTGACCGGGAACACCACCACCGCCTCGGTGTCGCTGTCCTTCAACGCGTCAAGTCCGACCCGCAGCGACGAGCCGAGCCCGGTGCCCCAGGCCCGGTTGACCACCACGGTGGCACCGGTCAGGTCGGCGGTGTCGCGTACCTGGTCGGCGGCGGCGCCGAGCACCACCACGACCGGATCACAGCCGGTCTCCCCCACGATCCGCAACGCCCGTTCGACCAGCAGTTGGTCGCCGCGGTACAGCAGGGCCTCCGGCCCGCCGATCCGCCGACCCCCACCAGCCGCGATGATCATCCCCGCGATCCGACTCAGCTGAGCCACCCCCGCAACGTCTGCCCGGCCGGTCCAGCCCGGCCGGCGGTCACAGCGCCCGCCAAACGCTGCCCGATCCGATGGAACGCACAACGGTCCCAACGATCAGGTGGCGATCAGGTGGCGTCCGCGTAGCAGGTGACGGTGGATACCTCGAGCGGGACCCGGACCGGGGTGTCGCCGAACAGCACCGTGGTGGCCCGGCCGGCGCATTCCCGCACGGCGGCGGCGACCGCCGCCGCCTGCGTCGCCGGACAGTGCACCACCACCTCGTCGTGTTGAAAGAAGACCAGCTCGGCGGCGGTGCCGGCGATCGCCTGACGGACGGTGGCCAACAGGGTCAGCGCCCACTCGGCGGCGGTCGCCTGGGCGACGAAGTTGCGGGTGAACCGCCCCCGGGCCGGGCTGCCGACGTCGGACGGTGGGCAGGTCCGGCCGAGCCAGGAGCGCACCAGGCCACCGGTCTCCCCGGTCCGGGCCGCCGACTCCAGGTACTCGAACGCCACCGGGTAGCTGCGGCGCAACACGGCGAGGGCCGGCACGGCGGCGCCACCGGTCTGCCCGTACATGGCCCCGAGCAGGGCGACCTTCGCCCGGGCCCGGTCACCGCCGAACGAGTCGCGGGCCAGCGCGGCGTACAGGTCACCGGCGCCGCCGGCGGCGGCCAGCCGGCGGTCACCGGACATCGCGGCGAGCACCCGTGGCTCCAGCTGGGCGGCGTCGGCCACGACGAAGCACCAGCCGGGATCGGCGACCACCGCCCGGCGTACCGCCTTGGGGATCTGCAACGCCCCGCCGCCCCGGGTGGCCCACCGGCCGGACACCACCCCGCCCGGCACGTACTCGGGGCGGAACCGGCCGTCGCGTACCCAGGCCTGCCGCCACGCCCAGCCGTGCGCGGTCCAGATCCGATGCAGTTCCTTGTACTCGATGAGCAACGGAACGGCCGGATGGTCCACGCCGCGCAGCACCCAGGCCCGGGTGTTCGGCAGGCTGATCCCGACCCGGGCGAAGGCCCGCAGCACCTCGGCCGGCGAGTCGGCGTGCAGCTGCCGGACGCCGAACGCGGCGGCGATCCGGCCGGCTAGCTCGGCCAGCCGGCGCGGCGGCCCGCCGACCGGTGACGGTGTGCCGAGCAGCTCGGTGAGCAGCGCGTCGTGCAGGCCGGCCCGCAACGGCAGCCCGGCGGCACCCATCTCGGCGGCGACCAGCGCGCCGGCCGACTCGGCGGCGACCAGCAGCCGGAACCGGTCCGGTCGGGCGGTGCCGGCGATGCGGCGCTGCTGGTCGGCGTACACCCGGGTGAGCGCGTCGATCGGGTCGGCGACCGTCGCCGGGGCCGGCACGTCGTCGAACAACGCGGTCTGGCCGTGTCCGGGTGGCGCGGCACCCGGCGCGGGCGGGTCGGCTGGCACCGGCGCGCCGGTCAGCCGGGCGTACGCGGCGGCGAGCGACCGGGGCTCGCCCCAGCGTCCGTCGTAGCCGAGCAGCAGCGCCTCGGTCAACTCGGCGTCGTGGCAACGCTCGACCCGGACCTCGGCCCGCAGCAGGCCCGGGTAGATCGCCCCCGTCGCCGCCCACAGCCACCGGGGCGGCCCGGACGCACCGGGTTCGGCAAGGTGACCGGCGATCCGGGCGGCCAGGTCGGCGGCCGGCTCGACCGGACCCGCTGGCTGCCCGTCGGGCCGCAGCGGGCGCAGTGATCCGCCGCCGCCAGGTCCCGCCATCACCGCCACCAGCACCCTGCCATTGTGACCGTCAGGTCTGACGGCAAAGGCGCTTCCCGGACAGCTCCGATAGATCTACTGGCGCATACGGCACCTACCTGCCTGGCAGTACCGGCGGACCGTCGATCGACCCGCCACCCGCATCGCTGCGGGTGCGGCGCTGAGCAGCGTGTTCACCCGCGCGATCCGCTTCGGAGGGAGCTCGGTTCATCACAGCCAAAGCGTTCGAAGGTGCCGGCGGCGCCAGGGGGTCATCCGATAGGCGGCCAGACCCACGGCGAACAGCCCGAGGCTGAGCAGCAGAGCAGGGACATCGGCGTACGGCCGGATGCTGAACTCCCACCACCAGTAGTCACCGCCGGAGTGGTACCCCCAGTAGAAGAAGACCACCGCGACCAAGGCGGGCAGGGTCCAGGCGAGCCGCCAGCCGAGGAACACCCCGGCGAGCAGCGCCAGCCCGAACCACGCCAGCCACGACCGCAGCATGACCAGCAGGATCTCCGGGTCGATGGTGAGCGCCGCGAGCGCCAGGAAGATCGACGCACAACTCACGGTCATGCCGGCCAGGTAGGTCCGTTGCATCCGGCTCAGGCTTCGAGTCACCCCTTGCTCCAGGTCGGCCAAGTGGCTCTGCATCGCCAGCACTGGCAGGACCGCCGCACCGATGGCCAGCAGTCGCCACAGCGGAATGCGTCCCTGGCCGTGGTCCACGACGGATGGCACCGCCACCTCCACCGTCCCGAGCCACGCGGTCAGGACACCGCAGACGGCCACGGCCAGCAGGATCGACCGGGTCCGCCGGACGGCGAGGAAGATATGGGCCGGCACCGCCGTCGCCGTGGCCTCATTCTCCCGACGTGCAGTAGCGACCACGGATCTCGCGTACCTCTCCCTCGGCCCACAGGAACTGCTCGTCCTGGGAAAGATCCCGCAACCTGGCGCGACCATCAGCCCAGTTTTGCTGCATCTCGGCCGGCGCGTTGGTCTGGTAGTCGGGAATGGCTCCGCCCACAAGATACGCTTCCAGCCACGCGCTGAATACTTCCAGTCGCACCATGTCCGCTTCCGTCATGGTGTGCCAGGCACAGTCCTCCGTACCTTGGAAGTTGAATGTGGCGCTGGTGATCGCGCTCTCGATACCGCCGGCGTAGGACCACGGGCTGCCCTCGATGATCAAAAAGTAGGGGGCCGCCTCGGGGTTACTCATCCGCAGGTCTATCCGATTCCCGAACTGCGAACCTGGGTCGATTCCATGCTCATTCATCCGGGGCGGCAGCACGAAGGCGTCTGGCAGCGCGGCGATCCGACCGCTCATCTCCTCCAATCGCGGAAGATACTTCTCGTGCTCCGGCCAGACACAGAGCACGGCGGGACCTGGAATGCATGTGGCCTGATCTTGCGCGGGTTCCCGTGGCACCGCGATGGCGGTGCTGGTCAGAACCCCGATGAGCACCGTGGCGGCGGCAGCAGGGAGCGGCAGATGACGTCCGCGCAGGCGGGCGCCGGCCGGCACCCAGAGCAGGGCCATCAGCAGGGCCGTCACGGCGGCGAACCGCACCGTCAGGATCACCGGGTCCACGGTCATCGACGGTAGACCTGTAATGACAATCGCTGATCCCTGTCGATCCAGCAGCCCGAGGAGCACCAGGAAGGCCAGGGCAGCAACCAGCGGGGCGAGTCCCGACCCGAATATCTTCCCCATCGTCCAGCCGACAGCGGCCGCGAACAGCGTGACGAAGACACCGACCGCGAAGTAGCCCAGCCATAGGTGTAACCCCGGCGGGAAGGTCCGGGCGGTCATTATGAAGCCTGTCGCCTGACCGACCAGGTATGGCACGAGCAGGATGACGATCGTCGCGGACAGCCGGTAGCCCTCGCTCACCGCCGGCCGCACCCGCGCTGCGGCGGCCTGCTCCACGAGTCCGTGCCGGGCCGTGGCCGTGGCCGCCCACGCCGCCGCGCCAGCACCGAGTACCCCGACGAGATAGGCCGGGACCTGCGCCGCCGCTCCGGTTTCCGGCCAGACGCCGACCCAGTAGTTGGTCCGCAGGAAGAGGACCGCTACGTCCAACGCGATCAGGACCGGCAGTGCCCAGCGGACCGGGGAGTTGCGGATGTGTAGCCAGAGGATTCTCATACCGCCTGCTCCGCCTCGGGCAACAGGTGCATGTAGGCCCGTTCCAGCGGCGTGTGACCGGGCAGATCGTCGCGGGCCGTGGCTTCCAACTCCGCTATGCTGCCGTCGAACCGGGCGACGCCACCATGCATGACCACGACCCGATCGGCGATGGCGGCGACGTCGTCGATCAGATGGGTGCTGAGCACCACCACCGCGTCCGCCAGACCGGAAATGATCTTGCGGAACTGTAGCCGCTGCCGGGGGTCGAGCCCCACTGTCGGCTCATCCAGCAGCACCACACCCGGGCGCCCCACTACCGCCCATGCGATCCCCGCCCGCTGCCGCATCCCACCGGAGAGCTTGCGCATCTTGTCCCGACGACGATCAACAAGATCCACCATCTCCAGTGCCTCGTCAACAGCCCCGCGTCGCCGGCTCGGCGGAACTCCCCGCATCCACGCCGCGTACGTCACGAAGTCGGACACGCTCATCTGCGGATCGAAGCCGAAGGCCTGCGGCAGATATCCGATGTCGTCGCGAATCCGGCGCGCGCTGCGCTCGTCAACCACCTCGACACCGCCGATGCGCAGAGAACCGTACTGCGGCGGCATGATAGTGGCCAGGGTCCGGAGCAGCGTCGTCTTTCCCGCACCATTCGGACCGAGCAACGCGGTGACACCCGATTCCAGAGTCAGACTCAACCCGTCGATCGCCAGTGTCTTCCCGTATCGCTGGGAAACACCGTTGAGCACTACTTCCATTGAGAAGCTTTCTCGTCTTTAGGGCGACGGTCCGAGGGTGGAGGTCATCCTCTGGCCCCCACCCCGGATACGTCAACCGCTAGTAGTAGGTGATTTGACCGTTCGAGACACCGAAGGTGCAGTCGGACCCCGGGACGTCTGCCGTGCTCCACTGAGGCCCAATGCTGCGTAGCTTAAGTTGATCTTGGGGTGTGGCCTGCGGTTGTGTGGCTGCTGTCG
>NZ_JBHMIP010000058.1:0-9471 GCF_048060245.1 Micromonospora sp. LOL_014 | reverse complement strand
TAGACGTGCCGGGTCTCGTCCTGCGCCGACCACACCTGACCGGTCGCGGCAGCATCACACACGGCCAACACGACCGGCGTCGAGTTCACGGTCGCACCACCATCGACCGCCAGACACAGACCGGACCCGGTGTGCCGCAACTGCCCGACCGCCGTACGGGCCAACCGCTGCGCCGCGGTGCCGTCACACACACGCAACTGGACCGCCGACCCGGCCGTGTCCCCGTCCGGCTGGACACACCAGTCGTCATACACCCGCAACGTGCCCAGATCGGAATCCGGCTGCCCGTCCACCACCGTGAACGACCACCGCTGCGCCGTCGTGCCGTTGCACTCGTACAACTGCACCTGCTGACCGGAGACCGCGAACCCCGCCTGCAGATCCAGACACTTACCCACCACACCCACATAGGCGGTCTCGCCGCCGCCGCCCTGGCCGGCGATCCGCTCCACCTGACCGTCGTAGGTCCAGGTCAGCTCCTGCACGTCACCGGAAGACACCGACCGCACCGACCGCGTCTCACCGGTCGCCTCGTACAACCGCTCGGCCTCGGCCGTCACCTGCGCACCCGCCGGCGTCACATACGACTTGCGGACCGACGTCAACGTGCGCGGCTGCGACCCGTCCGCGCCGCCGTAGCCGTACGTCGTCGTCGCGTCCTTCCCGGTGTCACCACCGAGGTCCTTTTCCACCAGCTCCGACCGGTTACCGAGCAGGTCATAGGAGTACTCCTGCCAGTAGCCGGCCCCGTCCGCACCGGACGCCACCGACGCGGCAGCCGGCGCCACCGCGCACGAGGTCTGGTCAACCGCCGTCCACGCCTCGGTCAGCCGGCCCAGCGGGTCGTAGCCGAAACACTGCCGCTCCTGAATACCGGCCGCGTGCTCCCGGATCGCGGTGACGTTACCGGCCGCGTCGTAGCCGTACGACCGGTGCGACACCAGATTCCCACCGACGATCGCCTGATCACCGGTCTGCTCCCGGAACACCCGCTGATCGGTCAACGCACCACTGGCGTCGTCGTACGACGCCGTCGTCCACACCCGGTGCGGCTGCGCGTCCAACGTCGACCGGAGCACCTGCCCGTACGGCGAGTAGACCGTCTCCGCGCCGTACCAGTCCTGCCCGGACACCGACAGCGGCAACCCGTCGGCCGTGTACCGGACCAGCACCTGCTCGGCCGGCATCCGACCGACCGCCGGCAAGTCGACCGACGCCGGCAGCCCGGTGTCGGTGTACGCGTAGCCGTACGTGTACGACGCCGCCAGACCCCACATGTCCGCGACCGACTGCGGCAACGTCAACGTCGTCGACGTCGGCTGGTAGTCGTCGGTGTAACCACCGACCTGCTGTGTGTACGCCAACCCGTCGGTGTAGCGGGTCGCGGCCGCCGGCAGCCCGATGCCACCGGGCGCGGTGTCGTAGCCGTACTCGGCCAGCAACGTCCCGCTCGGCCCGTCGAGCCGCTGCTGCGTCGGCCGGGACAGCTCGTCGTAACCGTTCCACACCGTCACGCCACGCGCGTTCGTCGAGGTCAGCGGCCGGTCCCGGTGGTCGTACGTCAGCGTCGTGCTGCCGGAGTCCGGGTCGTTGGCGGTGACGAGCCGGCCACGCTGGTCGTAGCTCCAGGTCCACGGGCGGTCCGGGTCGGCGGAGTGGGTGGCCGACGCCAGCTGGCCGCGCGGGTGGTAGCCGTACCGCATGGTGGTGAACTCGGTGCGCGCGGCGTCGGTGAACGTGTCGACCCGGACGGTGCGGCCGATGGCGTCCGAGTAGGTCCGGTACGACGGCGAGCCAGCCGGGTTGATCACGGTGGAGTGGTCGGTGCCGTACTCGTAGCGGGTTGCCCGCTCCGGTGCTTCCGTGCCGCGCAGCACCGGCATCTCGGTGACGACCCGGCCGAGACCGTCGTAGGTGTAGCGGGTGGCGTTCGGCACGGCGGTGTCGGCGAGCGGGGTGAACAGTCCGCCGCTCGGTGCGCCCTCGGCGTAGTAGGCGTTGTTGGTCTGCCACACCTCACCGGAGGTGTTGTAGAGCGTGTCGCTGATCAGCCGGCCGCCGCCGACGGCTTCCTGCTGGCTCTGTCGTTCCCGGCCGAGCCCGTCGTAGAGGGTGACGGCGGTTTCGACCCGGTTCTCGTGGCCGCGGCTGCGGGTGACCACGTACGGCGGTTTGCCGGCCGGCAGGTGGTATTCGGCGCTGAAGTCCGGGACCGCGCCGGCGGTCGGGGTCCGTCCGGGCGCCCAGACTTCGACGAGCCGGCCGAGCGGGTCGTAGGTCGACTGGCTGACGTGCCCGTTCGGGTCGGTGCTGCGTACGGCGACACCGCGGCCCGGGTCGACCTCGACGGTCTGTTCGTGGCCGAGCGAGTTGCGTTCGACGACCTCGTAGGCCTGCCCGGTGGCCGGTTCGAAGGTGGTCGTCGAGGTCCTACCGTCCGGATCGGTGCGGGACACCACCCGACCGATCGCGTCGAAGGCGACGGTGCCGTCGCTCTGGAAACCGGACCCGTCGGCCTTCAACGACCAGGAGCCGGTGACCAGGGCCCGGGTCGACGCCGCGAGGGCGGTGCCGTACGGCTGGCCGTCGTAGCCGACCCGGCTGGCCGAGCTGAGTGTGGTCAGGTCGTCGAAGTCGGCGTCCGCGCACAGCGTCGGGCTGGTCCGCAGCTGGCGGGTCATCCCGATGACGTGCTGGTCGGCTCGGTGCAGGTAGTCGACGTACGTGCAGGACTCGTCGCCGGGGCGGCCGGTGTCGCCTCGGGACTCGACGTGCGTGGGCAGCCCGTACGTCGCCTCGTAGGTGGTGCGGGCTTCGACGACCCGTTGGGTGCGGGTGTCGTCGCCGGTCCCGGAGGATCGGGTGTACGTGATCTGCCGGGGTTCGGTGACCCGCCAGGCGCGTAGCGGGCTGAGTCCGTCGTCGCGGTCCCGCCGGGCGAGTTCGGTGGCGGCCGGCACGGTGACGCTGCGGGTCAGCCACGCCGTGTCGGCGTCGTCGGCGCTGGTGTAGGTGAGTTCCTCGGCGATCCGGCCGGCGAACGGCTCGGCGTCGGAGGCGATCAACACGCCGTCGATGTCGTGGACGTCGACGGTGTCGCCCAGGCCGCGGAAGTACCGGGTGACGGACTTGCTCCGGCGGCTGCCGATGGCCGGGTCGTCGTCGCCGGTGATCACGGTGACCTGGCCGAAGCCGGCGAACCGCGAGTAGGTGCGGGTGGACTTCTTGGTGAACTCCTGCTCGGCGAGTTTCCAGCCGGCGTCGGCGTAGGAGTACCGGGTGACGGTGGGGTAGGCACCGTCGACGGCGGGCAGTTCCTCGACGGTGTCGACGACGTACTTGTGGAACCAGTCGATGTCCTCGACTGCCGGGTCGGGGTGCCAGTAGGACGGATAGCAGAGCCGGGTGTTGGCCTTCAGCGCGGCGGTGTCGTTCTTGCCGGGCAGGCCGGTGCCGGTGTCGCAGGCCCCGGTCGGCTGCTTGTACGTGACGATCGTTTCGCCGCCGTACTCGTTGATGACCCGGCCGATGCGCAGCCGGGAGAAGTTGGGCCGGTCGTCGCGGCGTACCCGGTTGGGCATGTCGTCGGGGTTGGCTTCGAACCGCACCGCGTTGAGGGCGATCTTGTCGTCGGGGTTCCCGCTACGGCCGTAGCCGGTGCGGGTGACCGACTCCAGCCACAGTGCCGTGTTGAGCCCGGTCCGCAGGATCGGGAAGGACTGCTTGAGCCGGTATTCGTCGACGGTCTGCAGCGCGGTGCTGCCGGGCTGCCGCTGCGCTGAGGTGGTGATCCGGTCCAGTCGTTTGCGGGTGAAGAACGCCGGGGAGGCGTTCCAGCACTTCTGCCCAGCGGTGCAGTGCAGGTCGGCCGGGGTGTCGTACCAGATCCGGTAGTTGCTCGGGTCGGTGCTGGTGAAGTTGGCTTCGGTGCAGGTCAGCGAGCCTTCAGCGAAGCAGCGTTCGGCGACGGTGAAGGAGACCCGGGCCAGCGGCGCGGCCGAGTAGACGCTGTCGGCGCGCTGGCCGTAGTCGATCCGGGTCAGGTAGCCGCCCCGGTCGTAGCGGACCGGGTCCTTGAAGTTGAAGTTGCGGGCGTAGTAGTTGGTCTCCCTGGCCCACCACAGGCTCATCGCGTTGCCGTGGACGTCCTCGACGTAGTCGAGGGACCAGCGCCACGCCTGGGTGCAGGCCGACCCGGCCCAGTTGCCGGCCTGGTAGCAGGGTTCACCCGGGTGGTTGCCGTAGACCGGGGCGGTGAGCACCGAGTTGGTCACCGGGTCGCCGGACGACCAGCCGGGCAGCCGGTGCCGACCGAAGTGGTGCCGGGTGCCGTCGCGGGTGGTGACCACCCAGTACTCGCCGTCGGCGTCGCCGTTGGCCAGCCCGGAGTCCTTGAGTAGCTGCACCTTGGAGCCGTCGCCGTTGGCGGTGATCCAGGTCTGCTCGTCGTCGTCGAAGACAAGTTCGGTGGTCGTTCCGCCCAGCGACAGGGTGGCGTTGTTCGACCCCCAGCACAGGTCACCGGTGCGGTGGCTGGCGTTGTTGGAGCCGGCCTTCTTCGAGTCCTGCCGACAGTTGGCGTAGCTGCGGGTGATCGACCCGGCGGCGTAGTCCCAACCGTCGCCGATCCAGGAGGCCTGGTTGTTGGTGGCCGAGGTCCGCCCGTCCACCGACTGCGACGAGTACGACAGGTTGACCTGCGGCATCAACCCGCCGGAGGTCTCCGGCACCTGCACCTGGTAGCCGTAGGTGAACGCACCGGAGGAGGAACCGGCGGCCCAGGATCCGGAGGAGAGCAGCGGGGTGGCGGTGTAGTCGCCGGCCGCCGACGCGCCGGTGTCCAGGACGCCGACGACACTCGACGACGCGGCGGACGTGGTGGCCCGACCTGCTGCGGGCTCGCCCGCCAGCAGCGCGCTGACCGGGACGGTGCCGCTGACCACGCGCCGGGTCGACGCCACCGAGACCTGGCTCGGTGCCGGGGTGAACTCGCCGGTCCCGGTGATGCCGGCACCGCCGGCCTGCGGTCCGGCGCTGCGGCCGGTGCTGCCGTCGGCGGTGGCGCAGTCGCCGCTGTCCGGGGCGTCGTAGACGCATTCGGGCAGCAGCAGGAAGCCGAACCGGTCGGCGGCCTGCGGCCCGTACAGGTCGGCGAAGGTGGTGTAGTCGACGGTCAGCGCGACCTCGGCGGCCGGGTCGGCGGTGGCCGGCGGGGTGATCTTCATGATCAGGCCGGCGACGCCGGCGGCCTGGGACGCCTCGGGGGCGGCGAGGCCGACGGCCCAGCTGCCGGCGAGATCGGCCGGGTCGCCATCGGACGGTACGCCGAGCGCGACCGGCAGGTCGTCGACGGGCAGCGTCTCACCCGCGGCCAGACCGGTGAGGTCCACTGTGCCGTCGCCGGACTCCCACGGGGTGACGGCCTGCGGTTCGTACGGCACCACCGGCACCTCGTCGGCGGTGGTCAGGTCGGATTCGGCAGATTCGTCCTGGCCGACCCGTTCGGCGTCCGGGATGTCCGGCAGGTCGACCTCGATCGCTTCGCGGCTCATTCCCGGGCCGGGTATCGCCCACGCCTGCGCGGGCAGGACCGTCACCACCATGACCGCCGTCAGCAGGAGCGTGCCGCCCCGGCTGCCAAGCCGTCGGCCGAGCCGGCGTGCTCTGGTACGGGCGGTTCGGTCACCGGCGGCTCGGCGGTCCAGCTGCCAGGACTGTGGACCGGTTCCACGCATGCGCGTCGACTCCCAGGCGCGAAGAGAAGGTGCGGACGGACCGCGAGAGCACACGCCGGGTGTGGGGCACGGTCGTGAGCACTCTGCGTCAAGTTGATCTGACACTCAAGTGAGCATCAGGCCGACAGCAGGGATCCGAGTGAACTGCATCACTGGTCAATCTCCACCTGTGGTGGCAATCTGCACACAAGGCGTAGAGATCTTGAAATCGCAATACATGGATGAGTTGCCACTAGCAAAAGCCGACAAAGGCTCGCATTGCGCCGCGGGTGGCGATGCGCACCAGTGGGATATAACAGGTTAATAACGTTAAAGAGGGGCGCGTCGATGGTGGTGTCCGTGCGATCGTGTGCGGACTTCTGCCCCGTGGCCGCCGAGCGGGCGCAGTGGTTTCCACATCGTTCCTGCCCACCGGGTCCCACGGGAGTAGACCGCAGTGACCGCGCCTCGCCTGCTCAGCCCATTCACGCGTACGCGCACCAGACTCACCCTGACCATCGGTCTGCTGGTGGTCGCGCTCGTCGCCGCGACGCTGCCCTTGCTGCGGTCCACCATCGACCGACTCGTCGCCCCGGATCCGGCACCATCGGCCGGCCCGCTCGACGACTCAGCGGCCCTGGCCCAGGCCCGCCGCACCGGCAAGGAGGTGCTGATCGACACCGCGACGACCGCCACCTCACTCACCTGGGCCAGACCGGACGGGCAACTGCGTACCACCAGCCACGCCATCGCACAGCGGGCCCGCGACGCCACCGGGCAGTGGGCGGAACTCGACACCACCCTCACCCGCACCGGCGCGGCCGAGCAGGGCCGGGCCGACGGAGCCGGCCGAAGCCGGGTCACCGACGGCGCCGACGGTCTCGGCGTACGGCCGGTCAACGCTCCGGCACCGGTCCGCTTCTCCAGCGGCGGAGCGGCCGCCGACCGGTACGCGGCGGCGGACGACCAACCTGCCGACACCACCGACACCACTGACCGGGTGCTGGCCGAGCTGGACCTCGACGGTCACACCATCACGTACACCTGGCCCGGTCCGCTACCCGAGCCGGTGCTCGACGGCCCCCGGGCGCTCTACCCCGACGTGCTGCCCGGCGTCGACCTGCTGATGGTGGTACGCGACGACGGCGGCGTCGGCCAACTTCTGATCGTCAAGACGCCCGACGCGGCCACGGTGGACTCGGTCCGCCAGATCAACTACGGCCTGCGGTCGGCGACCGCTGTCTTCCAGCACGATCCGGTCACCGGCGGGGTCCGGATCCTCGACCCGGCCGACAACGAGGAGATCAGCTCCATCCCCACCCCGTTCGGCTGGGACTCCTCCGGACGCAACACGGACGACCCCGACGCGCCCCCGCGTACCTCGGTGGCCACCACGACCGACGTGCTGCGCCTGTCCGGCCTCAGCGGTGCCGAGCCGGGCTCCAAGATCGGCCAACTGCCCAGCACACTCGACGGCGACGGCACCGGTGAGGCGCGACTGCGGCTGGACGCGGCGGCCAGCGGACTGCTGGACGACGCCGAGGTCCGGTTCCCGGTCTTCCTCGACCCGACGATGCGCAGCACCACCCAGGCGTGGGCGACCATCTACAGCCAGCACCCGAACACCAACACCTGGAACGGCACCAACTTCAACAACGGCACCACCGTCGCTCGGGTCGGCTACGAGGAGGAGACGCCGCTGCGCGCCCGCACCTTCTGGCGGATGGGCTTCAACAGCAACATCGAGGGCGCGACGGTCAGTTCAGCCAGCCTGCGGCTGCTGAACAACCATTCGTGGAGCTGCCAGGCCCGGGAGATGCGGCTGTGGCTCACCGGAGCCATCTCCTCCGGCACCACCTGGAAGAAGCAGCCGGACTGGATCTCCGAGCAGCAGCGTCGGTCGTTCGCGCACGGCTACAGCAACCAGTGCGCCGACGCCTACGTCAGCTTCGACGTGCAGCAGGGTGCCCAGGCCGGCGCGACCAACGGGTGGTCCCAGATCACCTTCGTCATGCGGGCCACCGACGAGGACGACACCCACACCTGGCGCAAGTTCCAGGTCAGCGCGACCGAGCTGACCGTGGTCTACAACCGCAGCCCCAACGAGCCGACCGCCGGCACCATCACACCCGGCGGAAACTGCGCCCCCGGGCCCGGCGGCGGCACCCTCGTCGCCCGGACCAACCTGGTGCTGGCCGCCACCGGCTCGGACCCGGACGGCAACCTGCGCGGGCTGCGCTTCCGCTTCTGGCCCACCGGCGGTACGGTGCCCGCCGGCACCCTCGTCACCAGTCTGAGCAGCGGCCGGGGCAGCGTGACGATCCCCGCCACCAGCCTGGTGGATGGCGTCACCTACTCCTGGGACGTCCGGTCCGAGGACACCGACGGCGCGACATCGTGGTACTTCCCGCCAGGTGATCAACCCTGTCGGATCACGATCGACGCCAGCGCGCCACCGGCTCCGGCCGTCACCAGCGACGTGTTCCTGGCCGCCACCCCGGACGGAGCGACCTGGGCAACGGTGAGATTCGGCCAGACCGGTCCGGTCACCTTCACCGCCGCCGACGCCGCCCAGTTCAGCTACGCGCTCGGCGGGCGTGAGCTGACATACGTGACGGCCAACTCCGGCACGGCGACCGTGCCCGATCTGCGACCCCGACATTCCGGCCCGACCACCCTGCAGGTGTACGCGTACGACGCGGCCGGCAACCGGAGCGCCCGCACCGACCACACCTTCTACGTACCGCCTCGCGACACCGCCGACGGGCCGGGCGACACCGGCGGCGACGGACGACCCGATCTGACGATCATCGACGCCGACGGCAATCTGCGGACCTATCCCAGCGACACCGACGGAGCCCTGTACGGATCCCTGGCTGCGTCGTACAGCGCCGATGGCCAGCTCGACCCGGCCGGGCACTGGTACGACCCGGCGACCTCCCAGGTCGCGCTGCTCACCAAGTACGGCGACGCCTTCCCCGGCGACGGCATCACCGACCTGTTCGTCCGCACCCCCGACGGCGGCTTCTGGATCTACCCCGGCGACGGGTACGGCAGCTTCGACGTCGACGACCGGATCCGGGTGCGGTTGCCGGCTGGCGCGCCGGACCCGGCCACCTGGACCCAGCTCAAGGCCGTCGGAGACATCACCGGAGACGGGCACCCCGACCTGGCGCTGCGGCCGGCACCGCATTCTGGACGTTGAGCGGCTACACCGGAGCAAGCTTCCAGCAGGCGACCCTGATGGAGGGCACCGCCTGGGCCCGCAGGGAGATCGTCAACGTGGCCGACATCGACCAGGACGGAACCCCGGACCTACTGTGGCGCGACTTGGACAACGGCAGAATGTCTGTGCGGCACGGCCTACCCGGCACCGTCGCTGGTAGCGTCGATCTGCACTCGTTGAAGTTGGCAGTAAACTCCCGCGACGGTGACGTCTCCTTCGGCACCGGCTGGTCGGCCGCGAGCGTCGATCTGGTGATCGGCGTCCCCGACGTCAACGGCGACGGCATACCCGACATGTGGGCCCGGTGGACGTCGGACGGACAACTACGGATCTACCATCCC
Organism: Micromonospora sp. LOL_014; assembly: GCF_048060245.1. Taxonomy (NCBI): domain Bacteria; kingdom Bacillati; phylum Actinomycetota; class Actinomycetes; order Micromonosporales; family Micromonosporaceae; genus Micromonospora; species Micromonospora sp. LOL_014. The sequence continues at coordinate 190 of NZ_JBHMIP010000058.1, read as the reverse complement.
TCCACCTCCGCCGCAGGCACCGCCGTACAGGTTCTTTCGGATGTGGCCTATCCGGGCGCCAAGGGCCTCGGCTGACCGCAGCCGCATCATCGACGTCCGCTGCCGACCTAAGGGTCGAGCCGTTGCTAGAGATCCCGGCGTAGCAGTAGCCGCCGCTGTTCGAGCACTGCACCTGGCGTAGCCGGTGGCG
>NZ_JBHMIP010000057.1:0-9511 GCF_048060245.1 Micromonospora sp. LOL_014 | reverse complement strand
CGCCGAATCCCATCGAAAACCCCAGCTCAAGAGCCCCTCAACCGACTACGCAACAGCCCTGCCAGTTACCGGCCATGGAGCCGGGGCACCGTACGATGTGACCGCCCGAGCCAGTTCCGGCCACCTGGCCCACACGGAGGACGGAACGCCCGGCCAGAAATTGGCCCGATTCGGTCACTCCCGGCAGTAGTACGACTCGTACTCGTACAGCGCCGTTCGGCCCTCCCCGCGGTCGCGCTCGGAGAGGGTCAGCAGCTTCACGGAGACCATGACGTGCTGCCCCGTCCCGCCGGAACCCGCGTCACACCACACCTCCACCGTGTCCGTCTTCGGCAGCTCACGCGGGCCGATCACCAAGATCGTCACGACGTACGCCCTCCGCTCGAACCGGTGGGATCGAACCGGGCGAGCACGGCGGCCCGCTCCCGGCGAGACAGTTCCGGTGTGTGCGCCCAACCGGACAGCAGACGTTCGGCGCTGGGCCGATCGGTGGCCTCGAACGCTCGGAGCGCGTTCTCCACGCGGTCGATGACAGGGCTCTTGCCGGGCGGGTAGAGCGCCATCAGCCGGGCGGGTGCGAGTTCGTCCGGTGGGGCGGGGAAACTATTCATCGGGTCGGACCTCCCGTGTCCGATCAAGGCCCCGGGTTGGCGTGTCCGCGCCGCTCGGGGCCGCCTTGTCTGGCCAGGGGTGGGTACGTGGATCGTCCAGCGAACTCCGCCGCTCACCACCGGCCCCCGTTCCGGGCTTGCCGACCGGGCTCCGGATCACCCGATGCCGGCGGCGGGTCGGTAAACCGGCAGCCGATGTGCCGTTGCCGCCACTGCCGCAGTCCTTCCCGGAGCCGTTCGGACTCGGTCCGAGCGGCATCGCTCTGTCGGACCAGCCGATCCAGCTCGTCGGCGAGAAGCCCCAGATAGACGTACACCTCGTCGGGGTCCAGCCCACGCCACCGCGACCCGAACCGGACCGCCCTGACCTGGTGCGGTTCGACCTGATGCTTCACGCCCTCGAACACGGCGCAACCCCGATCCCGCGTCTCCCGATCCCTGCTGGCACACGCGAATCATGAGCCACACTTGCAGGAGTAGTCAATAGGGTAGAGCTGATTGGGTAGACCCGAAGATGCCTACCGTTCGGCTCATGACCGGAGGACCGGGCGAGTTGATGGGTCCGTACGAGATCGCCGAGTACCTCGGCGTGTCCCGGCAGCGGTTCCAACAGATCGCTCGCCGACCCGGCTTCCCCAAGCCCTACCAGGAGCTACGCGGCATGAAGGTGTACCTCGCTGCCGAGATCACCGAGTGGGCGAAGCACAACCGGCCGCCGCGCCCGGACGCCGACGAGTAGCCTTCTCCGCCCTCCGAGTCGGCAGCGCGGACCCGGCCGGCTCGGGCGAGGTACTGATCCACGTCCTTCCATGTACGTCGTCATCTGTCGGCGGCGCGCGCCGGCAGGTCACACGCCCGACACTCCGCCAACCGACTCGGCATGTCCCGCGAGGGTCTCCCTCGCCTGGGCCAGCGCATCGGCGTCCGGCCGGTTCCGCATCGCCGCCGCCACCGCATCCAAGGGCATCCCCTGCGGGTCACCGTCAACTGCCGCCGCCACCCCACGGCCAGTAACCGGAAACGCGGATCACGCCCGATGTCCGTCTGCCCCGGCGTCCGCCGCGGCAACGGCGGCCGGTCCGGCGTCGGACCCGCGTTGACCATGGGCTGTCGGGTCCGTTGGTACCTGTTGTCGGGAACCTGGTTCCTGTTCAAGCTTCTCTCCTTCGCGGGAAGGACCGTCGGGAATCTCTTCGGACGGAGAAGTGCGTGTCGACTGAGACCGCGAAGCGGTGCGGCCGGCGGTTGCGTTTCGTACCTTTGCGATCAGTCACGGACGGCCAGGGACCGGGCGGAAGGCCGGAGGACTCCATCTGGTCTGGCTGCGACTACAGAAACTAGTGCAGCCCCGCGTAAGTTCTTGACGGGTCATGCGGCCTTGAGTGGGCGGCCGTCGTAGGTCCAGCGGAAGGGTTTCGCGGTCCGGTTGTAGTGGGTGAAGAACTTGAGGATCTTGTTGGCGAGGTGTTCGCGGGAGGTGAACTCGCCACGACGTAGCAGCCTGCGGGTCAGGATCGAGAAGACCAGTTCCACCATGTTCAGCCAGGACGCGTGTTTCGGGGTGTAGGTCACGCTGAACCTCGGGTGTGCGGCCAGCCAGGCCCGGGTGGCTTTCGAGGTGTGACTGGACCCGTTGTCCAGGACCAGGTGAATCCGCAGGTGGGCAGGGGTTTCGAGGTCGATCTCGGTGAGGAAGTCGAGGAAGGCGTCGGAGTTGTTGCGGTCGATGATCTTCGGCCGGACGGTGCCGTCGGCGACGTCGAGGGCGGCCATCAGTGAGACGGTGCCGTGTCGGCGGTACTCGAACTCGCGGCGTTCCGGGCGGCGGTGCCCCGCGCGGCGGGTCCGGTATCGGCGCGACTTGGCCTGAATACCGGTCTTCTCGTCCACGCTGAGCAGCACCGTTCCGGCGGGAACATGCTGGTAGAGAGTGCAGATCTGCTCGGCACGGGCGAAGAAGCCGGGCTCGTCGGGCCGGTTGAGCCAGCCCCGGACCCGGTGCGGTTTGATGTCGACACCGGCCAGGATCCGCCCGACCTGGCTGGCGGAAATCGCGATGCCGTGCCGCTGCCGCAGGTGCCCGGCGATCAGCGGGTGGGTCCATTGGGCGTCGGTGTCGGGTGGCTCACTGGTCGCGGTCGCGATGATCAGCAGGTGTACGTCGATGTCGTAGAGCGGCGGGCGTCCCGGGCGGGGCCGGTCGTTAAGGGCGCGCATGCCCCGGGTGCGGTAGTCGCGGCGGGTCTTGCGCACGGTGGCCACCGTGCAGCCGACCTGCCGGGCGATCTGCGCGTTCGGGACCCGGTTCGCGGCGGCGAGCAGGATCCGGGCCCGGCGGACCTGCCGGAACTCTGCGCTGGCCTGCCCGGCGATCCGGGTCAGGGCCTTGCGGCGGCGCCGGGTCAGCCGGACCCGGTCGACAGGTTGCAGCCTGGCCATCAGCGGCAAGCCCTCATTCCATGATCGACAACGGTGACGATCATGGACGATGCCGCAGGCACGGGCGTGTCGGCAGGTGACGACACGCCCGGAGTTGATCACACTGGACGCCGTGCCCGTACCCAGCAAACGCGTCAAGGACGACCTCGCCGCCGACCTCGACCACCACGCCTCACAGGTCTGGCCCGGCCTGGAAGAAGTCACCATCCGCTGGCGCGGCAGCCACGGCTACGTCACCGCCTGGACCAGCGAAAACGACGGCGTACCCGTCTGCCGCCTCAAATACCTCGGCTTCGACGACGTCTACGGCTTCGCCCTCCACGACCCCGCCACCGACACCTACACCGACAGCCTGCTCCCCGACGGACACCCCGAAGGCAGCCCACAAGACGCCCTCGACTGCGCCGTACGACTGCACCTGACCGGCATCGCCGATCAGCCCCTCAACGACGAAGACGACTGACAACCCAACCCCGTACAGCCCGTCAAGAACTTACGCGGGGCTGCACTAGACAGCACCAGCTCCATCGCTGGTAACCCCACGATGGGGCTCGCACTACGGGGGTCACCTAGTCTCACAAGAAGCGATACAGTGCATCGATCGTCATGATCACATTCCGAGGAGTCGCGTGGACCCGTCGACATCGCCTCGTGGGCTACCTCGCCGCCTGCTCGGTGACCGGCGCGTGGTGGAAGCTCTCGCAACCCGTACCTTCAGCACCGTCTTCAGTGCGGCGAAGGCAGCAGGGCTCAGCTTCAACGCCATCGCCGCCGCCACCAGACTGAAGGCCGAGCGGGTCAGCCTGATCGCACGAGGCGAGGGCCGTATCACCGGCATCGATACCATCGAACGTATCGCCGATGGCCTCCGCATCCCCGGTGCCATGCTCGGCCTCGCTGCCCGATCCTGGGAGGACGACGCCAACGACATCGCGGCAGAAACACGTTCCGCGAGGGAGGATGAGTCCATGTACCGCCGTGAGCTTCTGCGTACGGCCCTCGCCGCCGGCTTGACCGCTGCCCCGCTGAACCACGTCGCGGACGTCCTGGCCGTCGCCGACCGCGCACTGTCCGTCGGCGGCCCGGCCGACCTTTCGCGGCTGGAAGCGGCCACAGAGCAGCACAGCTTCGGGTACGGCGGACGCGTCCCCACCGACGTCCTCGCCGACCTGCTCGCCGACTTCGCCGATGTCACCCAACTGCTTCAGCGTCCGCAGCCGGCCACCGCCCGGGTCGCGCTGGCCAGGATCACCGGGCAACTCGGCGGGATGACGGCAGTCGTGCTGCACGATCTCGGCAACCGGCGTGAGGCGTACGCCTGGTTCGGCACTGCGGCCCGCGCCGCCGCGGAGTCCGGCGACCGGTCGCTGCACGCCTGGGTCCTGGCCCGCAAGGCGATGGTCCCGCTCAACTTCGACGCGCCGCAGGCAGCGACTGAACTCGCCGAGCAGGCGCGCCGCACCGCTGGCCAGGGACCGACCGCCGCCGCAACCCTGGCCGCAGCCGTCGCCGGCCGCGCCTACGCCCTCGCTGGACGCCGCGACAAAGCCAACTCGGCACTACGCGACGCCGACCAACTCGCCGACACTCTGCCCGAATCGGAGCGAGCCGATTCCTGGTTCGGCCACTGCGAGCAGAAGCACCACGTCCACCTGTCCCACGCCCTGAGCGTGCTCGGCGAGACCCGCCGCGCACGCGAAAGCCAGACGTACGCGCTCGCCCTGTCGGCCCCGACCAGCACACTCACCCGCACTCTGCTGCGCATCGACGCCGCCACCTGCCAGCACCGCGACGGCGACACCATCGGCGCCTGCCAGTCGGCAGCCGCTGCGCTCGCGGACGCTCCCGCCCACCAGCGCACCGGTCTCACTCGCAGCCGCGCGGTCGACTTCTACCGCAGGGTGCCTGGCCCGATTCGGTCCGCTCCGGAGGTGCGAGGGTTGGCGGAAATGCTCGCCGCGTAGCACGCCGAGCCGAAGCACTGCACGAGCCGGGGTAATGATCGAACGCTGCCGTCGACGTACTGCGACACAACGGGAGCCGACAGGCTCTGCTCTGGTCCCGTCTTTCCGACTCCACCAGCGTCAGTTGTCTGACACAGCTTGCTCGAAGTTCCCGACTCGGAGCATCTGTGACCGATAAACGCCTGGCCAGCAGCTCCCGACCCGTATCTCGTTGCACAGCAGCACGACGTACGGTCCGCTGATCCGCTGCCCGAGGACGAGTCGTTTCCACTTGCCGGATCCGACCCGGTGAGCGACAATTTCCGCATCGACCTGTCGACGAATACCGGACGGGAGGTGAGACAGCCACGCCGAGCACTGCGGCCTCCATCGAGGACGGACAAGCCATCGATGTAGGCAAGATTAGGTGCCGGAGTTGCGGCGAAATGTCGATTGCAGCAACCTCCGACACGCCCGGGATCCGGGGGAGGCTGGCGGAAAGATCCCAAAGTACGCCCGAGCTGCAAAAACTCACCTTGCAGAGATCATCTGAGCCGTCACCAAGATCATGATTATTATGAGGTTGCCCTCGGAGCACCATGTTTGCCCAGCTCAGACGGCCCGACATTTCAGACACGGTCCCCGGACACACGAAAACCGCGCCGGATTGAAACAGGCAGAAATTCTGCTTCTTCATCACCTCGAGCAGGTCCCCGGACACACGAAAACCGCGCCGGATTGAAACATAGTGAATGCGTGCTCGTGTTCCATATTCCCTGTCCCCAGACACACGAAAAACCGCGCCGGATTGAAACAACCATCAGGGGAACTCGGGGAGGGTAAAAACCTCCTTGTCCCCGGACACACGAAACCCGCGCCGGATTGAAACCGGCGGTAGTCGCTCTTGCGGAACTCGAACTCGGTCAGTCCCGGACACACGAAAACCGCACCGGATTGAACCCGTCAACTTTAGACATTGCAGAGCCCTTCTTGAGGCTGGGGGAAGGGTTACCACAACACACCCGAAGGTCACGGCAAGCGGAGGCGGGCGGGACCCGGTCGGTCATGCCGATGCCCAGCTGCTCGTCGACTTCGGCGGATCAACCGGGTCGACTGGCGCGTTCAACCCCACCCGGCTGCCCTGCGGCAGCGACAGCACATCCATCGATTGAAGCCGATCGCATCGGTGAGGCGAAACCATCGCCGAACTGGCCACCCCACGTCACCGACAACCGGCTTTCTCCTAATCCAAGAGGATACAATCCGTTGAGTAGTATCGATGCCCGACTCGGCTAGCCACCCACGCCAAACGTAAAATTTGCGCATTTCACCACAAAGCATTTCGCAGTCGCATGTCAGACTAATAACCGTCGCCGCACGCTACGATATGTATAGTCGTCACCGAACATTGTTCGATGTGGCTGCGCACAACTAGTTTCGACGAGGAGAGCGGCGTCAGTGCAACCATATCCACCAATCTACCCCTCAGACCCTACCCGTCGACGTTCCCCAGGCTCCGCGCGTGCGTTTTTTTTGTGGACCTTAGTATGGATATCATTCGCCATCTCGGCAGCGCTTTTCCTCGCGACCGCACTTGGTTGGTCAGGCAGAATTTCTACAATCCTTGCAGCCGGCCAGGCACTTCTTGGCGCCATACTCACAATACCAGCTAGGCGCTCTACAGATCTTGGTCTTGGACTTAAGATCCTATGCCTTCTCTTAACCCTTTTATCACTCAGCGTGGCCTTATTTGCAACCTGGACGTTTCGAGACACTCCCCCCGAACTGGGGCCACTAAGACCACCGGAACAAAGGACAATTGGCGACATAGTCAGTGAATGCGGCACGCCTTCAGTAAGAGTTCTTACCGAAACGCCGACTGTAGACTATAAGGCGAGAGCCGTTTTTTCCTCATCCTCAGGAGGCGGTGACCTTGTGGCGGTGCTTATAGACCCAAACGTATATCCAGACCCAGATGCAAACGACTTAAGGCTTGATGTCATTGGATGCAACGGAGACGAGTGGGAAAAAATATTTTCGCACCCGATCGAATCCCGCGGATGTGGCTACTTCAAGCTGCAAGTCGTACAATTGAGGACGCATAGCGAACAGGAAATCGTGGCCTCGAGAACGTGTGGTAGCGGCGGATTTCTGAGCTTCAAGATTCTTGGTTTCGACGAGAGCTCGCGGGAATTTGAGATTCTACATGAGAAAAAAGATCTTCAAAGTGGAGAGGTGGCACAGAGGGCCGACCATATTGTTATTGTAAATAGCACGGAAGTTCGTGGCCTAAAGTGGATCGGGAACAAATTTGTCGATATCGGAATTTTACCTGAACCCCCTCCGCTAGAGGGTAAACAAATTGCCTATTGGTGGAAGGGAGATAAAGGATACGCCGACATATTGCGAGTAAATGTGGAACCCCACGAAAGGATCTACCTTGTTTGGGACAGAGCGCGCGATACCTCAAATTACACCACACCAAGAATTCTAGCCGATAGCGTTAGCTACGAGCACGGAATAACCGCCGGTCCGCCACCATTTTCGTTCCTCACGGACGACAGCGGCCAGAGTTACTTGGAAATATTTTCTTACAATGTTGAGGTAAATATCCGAATCTCGCCCGACGGCGATCACGCTCACGCCATCATTATCACCGCCGCATCCTGATTCGCCTTTTGCCATCCAGAAATTACGCCGATAAATACCAAGCCCGGGGCGCGTGCTCTGCCGCTGCGACACCCTGACTGTGTAGGCAGCGGTGGACACCGGGCCGAGCGGCCGTTCGCGTGCTCGGGGGCGGACGTGGGGGCGTCACCGCTCGTCGGGTGCCTGGTGCCCGGCCGCCCACCAGGGCTGCAGCGGGTACGCGCCCCGGGGGGTCTACGGCCGCTCGGTGGCCGGGAAGTCGACGCCGTTGGGTGGCTGCCGGCGCTGCACCACACCGGCGCGGGTCAGGGCTGACTTGTAGACACCGATCGCGGCCATCCGCCCGTCCCGCCCGGCCGAGGTGATCGTGGCGAGGATGCCGACCACCGGGGAGTCTGCGTCGTCGAGGCCGTACCGGATGTCGGAGACCCGGACCGTCATCGACCGGTCGCCGAACACCCAGTCCGCCTTACCGAGATGCAGCGTGTCGCCCACCCGGATCAGATCGCGGTCGGTCATCAGTCGTCCCGCCCGTCGTGCACGTACCCGTCCGGCCACAACCCGGCGTACTGCAACACCGCCCGCACCCGACGCGCCCGGCTCTGGTCCCAGCGGTCCAGCACGGCCATCGCGCTGGTGAACGGCGGGCAGAACGCCGCCACCTCACACACCCGGCACTCGGCCAGCCGACTCGGCATGTGCCCGGCTACCGTCTCCCGCGCCTGGGCGAGCACATCCGCGTCCGGCCGGTTCCGCCTCGCCGCCGCCACACCATCCAAGGGCGTCCGCTGCGGGTCTTCGTCAGACGCCGCCGACAACCCATGCGCGGCCAGCAACCGGAAACGCGGATCACGCTCGATGTCCGTCTGCCCCGGCGTCCGTCGCGGCAACGGCGGCCGTTCCGGCGTCGGACCCGAGTTGACCCTGACGTACGGGGTCAGGTGGTGTCTGTTGGCGGGGCCTTGGTTCCTGGTCACGTTTCCCTCCTGAGAAAGGTCGGGTAGCAATCCTCTTCGTACTTCCTATGTGGATCGGTCCGGCTGATCCCACGTCCGCCCACAGGTCAGGCAGCGACGACCCCCGCAACGCTGGCCACAAGCAGGGAGTCGGTGCGAGGACGTCAGTGCGGCGGCGGAGTGGTAGTGAGTTCGCCGCATTTGGGGCACCAGCGGCTCTTGACCCGGAATGAGAACAGCCCGGCCAGGAACCCGAGCAACGCGGCGCTGGTCAACGCGCAGATGTCCATGATCGTCTGCCTTCTCTCGTAGCAGTGCGGGGGTAGGGGTCGGACCGGTGGTTGCCGCCAGCGGCCCGACCCCAGCTCAACAAGGGCATTGGCGCTCGGCCCGGCGGTCAGATCGACCGTCGTCGCCAGCGCTTCCGGGGCGGGTTCTCCTCACGGTGCTGCCGCTGGTGTTCGCGCACCCGCTCCTCCCACGCCTGCTGGTCGTGGTCGTCCGGGTCGAACGGGTACCAGCGGTGCGAGCCGTCCTCGAAGTGCATGTCCTCGTCACCAGGCCGGATGACCGACATCAGCGCCACCACCCGATGAACCGCGAGTAGAGATAGCCGCAGCGGTAGTCGGGTAGGTCCGCCATCGCGTCCAGCAGACACGTCGCCATGTAGACCGACAGCGACACCACCGCACCCCCGTACTCGGCCAACAGCTCCCGCCGCCGCGTCTGACACGGCCACGGCAACCCGCAACCAGAGCACATCCAGGTCGGACGCGACGGGTAGTGCGCGGTCACCGGGTCTCCCCCGGCCAGTGACCCCGGTTGATCGGACTCCGGTGTCGCGCCCGGCAGGGCAGCACCGACCCGCACCGGCAGATCCGCCGCCACCTGGACCAGGACCACACCGGCCGAT
>NZ_JBHMIP010000056.1:0-12701 GCF_048060245.1 Micromonospora sp. LOL_014 | reverse complement strand
ATCGGCCGGTGTGGTCCTGGTCCAGGTGGCGGCGGATCTGCCGGTGCGGGTCGGTGCTGCCATGCCGGGCACGGCACCGGATACCGATCAACCGGGGTCACTGGCCGGGAGAGACCCGGTGACTTCGCACCGTCCTGTCCGGCCGAGCTGGATCTGCGCTGGCTGCGGCCTTTCGCGGCCGTGCGAGACACAGCGGCGGGAACTGCTAGCCGAGTACGCGGGGGCGCGGTGGTGTCGCTGTCGGTCTACCTGGCGGCGTGCCTGCTGGACGCGATGGCGGACCTGCCCGACTACCGGAGCGGCTATCTGTACTCGCGGTTCATCGGGGTGGTGGCGGTGAGAGCCGGGGTCGGGCCGGTGGCGGCAACCACCCGGCCCGACCCCATTCCATTCCGTTCGAGAAAGACGCTCTATTCCCCCCGAGAGAAGAAAGACGATCATGGACATCTGTGCGTTGACCAGCGCCACAGTGCTCGGCTACCTTGCTGGGCTGTTCTCGTTCCGGGTCAAGAGCCGATGGTGCCCCAAGTGCGGCGAGCTGACCACCGTCCCGCCATCGCCGGCCAACCCGGTGAGGTAGCCGATCGGCGTCGGGGCATGACACCAGGTCACCGGCGGTCGGCATACCTGTGGGAGACACGTCACGTCCGCAGTTGATGATCGGTTGAGTCCACCGGGCGTTCGCTGACCGGCCCCGACCCGTTCATCGGCGTTGGCCAGGGTCAGCAGCCATGACTGCACAGCACCATGCGATAGACCGCCGCGTCTTCCTGCGCGGCTCGGCCGCCCTCGCCGCCCTACCGGTGGCCGGCAGCCTGCTCACCGCCGCCCCGGCCGCCGCCGCCCCCGCCACCGCGACCACGGCAGCGGCGGCCGGCAACGTGCCGCCGGCACCCAGCTACCCCGGGCTGCCGTTCGTCGACGACTACCTCACCAACACCACCGCCAACCGGACCCCGCAGACCAACGCGGCGGTCCGGATCCTCGCCGGCTTCGAGCAGCTGTGGACCACCGGCAGCAACTGGGACAACGGCGTACCGCGCAGTGCCGAGGTGCTGCGGGCCAACATCCGCTACGTGGCGAAGGTCGGCGAGGAGCGGACCGACGCCGAGGCGAAGCAGGCGTACATCTTCGACCGGCAGCACCAGAGCTACAGCGCGATCAGCGGCCTCGGCCCGCTGACACAGCCGTACCTGGCCGGTTCACTCGCGGTCACCGGCATCACCGCAGCCCCCGACGGGGTGCCGGCCGGTCGGGTCAGCGCCGCGCTGCCGCCGGACGCGCCGGCCGGCTCGGCGCTCGGCGCCGGCTCCAACTCGTCGGCGCTGGGCACGGTGGTGCAACTGGTCAACACGATCCGTGGCCCGCACGCCTCCAGCAACCCGAGCAAGTTTACCTACCAGTATCCGCGCCCGTGGCGGCTCACCGACGACAGCAAGGTCGTCGAGACCGGCGGCATTCCGGTACTGGGTGTGCCGGTGTACGCGGCGAACACCGCCGTGGTGCCGCAGCTGCTGCGCCAGCGGGCCGACAACCCGGCCGACGACGGCGGGTTCCCCAGCGGGCACGCCAACGCCGCCTACCTGGCGGCGCTGGCGTTCGCGTACGCCGTACCGGAGCGGTTCCAGGAGCTGCTGGCTCGGGCCAGTGACGTTGCGGACAGCCGGATCGTCGCCGGCATGCACTCGCCGGTGGACGTGATCGGTGGCCGGATCCTGGCCACCGCGCTGGCCGCCGCCGTGCTCGCCGATCCGGCGTACGGGCAGCTCAAGGCCGACGCCCGGCGCCAGGCCGCAGAGTATCTGCAGGCCGCCACCGGCACGAGCGCCGACACGCTGTACGCGTACGCCCACTCGGCCGGGCCGGACACCGACCTGTACGCCGACCGGGCGGCGAACCTGGCGAAGGTGACGCCCCGGCTGACGTACATGTTGCCGCAGGCGCGCAAGGACACCCCGTTCACCGTGCCGAAGGGCGCCGAGACGCTGCTGGAGACTCGGCTGCCCTACCTCGACGCCGACCAGCGACGCGAGGTACTGCGCAGCACCGGGCTGCCGGGCGGCTACCCGCTGCTGGACGGCCCGGAGCAGTGGGGTCGGCTGAACCTGTTCGCCGCCGCCGACGGCTACGGGTCGCTGCGGCGCACCGTACGGGTCACGATGGACGCCGCCGCCGGTGGCTTCCACGCCGCCGACGCCTGGCGCAACGACATCGACGGCGAGGGCATGCTTGTCAAGCTCGGCACCGGCGTGTTGACCCTGACCGGCGCGAACAGCTACACCGGCGGCACCCGGCTGGTCGACGGCACCCTGGTGGCGGCGTCGGAGCGGGCGTTGGGCGACGGCCCGGTCGAGCTGCGCGGCGGCACGTTGCGGCTGGACCGCACCGCCGGGCAGGTCCGGGTACGCGGCGAGTACGCCCAGTCCGGTCAGGCGACCCTGGCGGTGAACCTGACCGACGGCGGCGAGCCGGCACTGGTGGTCGACGTGACGACGACGCTCAACGGTCGGGCCGCCCTGGTGCTGGCCCTGGACCCGGAGCGGCCGCCGGCGGCGAACGTGTCGGTGCCGGTGCTGCGGGCCAACAAGCTCGTCGGCACCTTCGGATCGGTCACCGTCACCGGGCTCGACGGCTACACCGCCGAGCCGTTCCACACCGGCACCGGTGTGTCGGTGCGGCTGCTGAAGACCGCTTGATGGGGGCGCAACGACGGGTCGGCTGTCCAGGAGCGGGTGCGACGACTCAGGCGGGGGTGGCCCGCAGGATCGGCAGCACCACGGTCGCCTCGGCGTGGCTGGTGTGGCGCATCACCAGCGCGGTGGTGCCGGGGATGTCGAACGGGTTGGCCGTCGGTGGGTACGCCATTCGCTTGCTGGTCGTGGCGACCTTGCCGTCGTAGGCGGTGCACCTGGTCTGCCAGGTGTAGACCGCGCCGGACTGCGGGATGCCGTTGTTGCCGATCAGCGAGGTGATGCAGGTCGGTTTGAGCGTGCTGAGCACGGTGTCGTTGCCGTCGACCGCCAGACCGAGCAGGGACGAGGTGCTGAATCCGGCGTGGGCGCGGGCGGTCAGCGCCAGCGGGCGACCGTGTTGAGGGTGAAGCCGAGCTGGTCTGCGGAGGCCTTGTCGGTGACGACCTCGAGCAGGCTGTCGATGAGTGTCACGCAGGCGGTGGTGTCCCGGGCGTACGCCTGCACGGTGGTCTGGTTGAAGGTCTTGATGTCGTTGAAGTCGATGATCGCGCTGCGGGCGCAGGACTTCGCCTGGGCCGTCGCCAGCCGGTCGACCTGGGACAGGATCTCGGTCTTCGCGTCGTTGATCGTCTTGATGATCTTGGTGGTGGCCTCCTCCAGCGAGTCGCCGTCCTTGTATTCCTTGTACAGCTCGTAAGCGGCCTTCGCGGCACCGATGATCGCGGTGAAGTCGAACGCCTGGACGGGTCGCGCACCCAGTGGCAGGGTGACCACGACTGCGGCGACAGCGGCGACGGTTCGGCGGAGCAGGACGCGTCTCATCAATCTCCCCTTCTGGCCGACGGCAGCCCAGACCACCATCCACTGTTGCTGAACGGTTGGTCGGGACTCACGTCTTCCCGCAGATCGCGGGTTCGATCAGCTTCCCAACTATCGTTGGATCGCGATTGGACGCCGACTGGAGGCACCGCCCGGCCGGGTCGCTGTCCGCCATGCCGGCGCTCGCGATGGTGAGGCGGGTCGGTCCGGGTCAGTAGGTGGCGGCTGCGGGGCGGGCGCCGGTGAGCGTCTTGAGGTAGCCGTCGGTGTAGCCGGCAAGGTTCGGGTGGAACGCGTCCTCGATGGCGGTGATGCCGTTGAGCCACGGGTCGTCGTCGCAGACCCGGTGCTTGTCGAACAGGGCGTCGACTGGGGCGAACGCGCCGTACGTCTTCGCCGTGTTCCCGATGGCCTCGTTGAGCTTCACCGCCGCGTGGTTGATCCACCCCCGTCGGTTCGCGTCCAGCGGTGCTTCGAAGCAGAACGTCGGGGCCAACAGCTGCGGGTAGCCGAGGACGATCAGCTTGGCGTTCGGGGCGGCGGCGAGGACGTCTCCGTACACCTGCTTCAGCTTGCCCGGCAACGTCGTCGCGATGTACGCGAGGGCCTTGTCGATGGCGTCCTTGCAGGTGCTGTCGTGCAGCGCCGTGATGCAGGTCTCCAAGGTTGTGGTGAAGCCGAGGTTGTCGCCGCCGACGGTGATGGTCACCAGCGTCGTGTCCGGCCCGAGGAAGCCGAGCTGGTGCGCGATCACGTCGTCGGTGGTGGCGCCGCTGCAGGCCGAGAAGCCGAACGACAGGCGCGGGTTGTTCCGGGCGTACTGGGCGGCGTACGAGTGGGCGCTCTGCTTGCAGTCGCCGTCGGTGTACGGCGGGGCGCCCACCCCGGACGAGTACGAGTCGCCCAGCGCGACGTACTGCCGGTCGTCGGCGGCGGATGTGTCGCCGGTCGTACCGGCGGCGTTGGCGGCGGCGGGCACGGCGGCGATGGTGATCAGCAGCGTCGCCGCGACGGGCAACGCGAGGGCGGGACGGAGCTTTCGGGCACGGCTCAGCATGGTGGCGCCTCCTTCGATGGTGGAGACGATCCGGCCGGAGCGGCCGGCGTCTCCAAAGTGGAAGTGAGCATGCGCCGTAGATAGCCGGTATTCAATCGAAGCGTCGGAAACCCTACTGTCGACTGAGCCGCTGATCACCCCATCGGCGGTCGTAGACCGAACCGGTCGGCGAAACCGGACAGGTCGTCCCGCTGCTCGGCCAGGGTGTCGGCGCCGCTGCCGACCACGATCCGGGTCACCCCCTGCGCCGCGTACGACTCGACCCGTTGCGCCGAAAGCTCAGTCGACCCCCACCGGGTGTACTCCAGCGCGTCAGGGTCACGGCCGGCCCCCGTCGCGACCGACCGGGCAAGCTTCCACTGTGCCGCCCGCTCGTCCGGGGTCAACAGCCCGCCGGGAAAGTAGCCGTCGCCACGTAGCCCCACCCGCCGGGCCGCCGCCCGGCTCGAACCACCCACGTGAATCGGCAACGCGGTGGCACCGTGCGGCTTCGGGAAGCTGCACACCCGTTCGAAGTCGAAGAACTCGCCGTGAAACGACACACCGTCGGCGTCACCGCCCCACAGCAGCCGTAGCACGTCGATCGCCTCATCGGCACGTCGGCCACGGGAACGGAAGTCGACCCCTACCGCCGTCGCCTCACCGGGCAGGCCGCCCAGTCCGACGGTCAGCAGGTCCAACGGGTCCGCGTACGGCAGCGACGGCGGCATCTCGACCGCGCCGACCGTCGCACCTGGATACAGCACCACGTGTTCCGGCACGTACAAGCCTTCGAACCCGCATGCCTCGGCGTGCTGGGCGTACCCGATGAGCCGGTCCGGGTCGGTGCCGTGCAGCGGGGTGCTGTAACTGACCGCGAACCTCGCCGCCGCCGCCGATCCGCCCCCGCCCGGTCGAGCTGGCACCGCAGCTGTTCCCGGGTACCTGCCAACCGTGCCAGTCCGACATCGACCTCGGCCAGCTTGCGCCGCAGCACCGAGATCGAGTCGCGGTAGCCGTTGGCGCACCGCCGGGGCCGTACCAGCCCCTGCGCCTCGTAGTAGCGCAGCGTCCGGGCGCTTGTCCCGGCCTGCCGCGCCAGCTCACCGATCAACATGTGACCTCCCCGGCCAGCCTCGGACCCACCGTCACGCTAAACGTTGACGTCGGTGTCAGGGCAAACGAGCCGGCGGACCTGGCGACGGTCAGTCGAGGGCGGCAGCCATCCGGCGTACCGCCTCGGTGATCGTCTCCGGCGCGGCGGCCAGGTTGAACCGGGCGTGTCCGACCCCGCCCGCGCCGAAGTCCAGCCCGCCGCTCAGCGCCACCCGCCCCCGGCCGCGGAACACCGCCGCCGGGTCGTCGCCGAGCCCCAACGCCCGGCAGTCCAACCAGGCCAGGAAGGTCGCCTCACCGGGCGCGTACCGCACCTGCGGCAGTTGCGCCGCGAGCAGGTCGGCCAGCAGCCGCCGGTTCGCGTCGACCGCCGACCGTACGGTGTCCAGCCAGTCGCCGCCGTCGCGGAACGCCGCCGTGTGCGCGATCACCCCGAGATGGTTGACCCCGTGCCCGACCTCCTCCGGCAGCCGGGCCAGGTCGGCTGCGGCGGCGGGCCCGGCGACCGCGAGGGCGGCCTTCAACCCGGCCAGGTTCCAGCCCTTCGAGCCGGAGATCAGCGTCAGGCCGTCGGCGGCGCCGGGCACCGACAGGTACGGCACGAACGTCACGCCGGACGCGGTCATCGGGGCGTGGATCTCGTCGACCACCACCCGTACGTTGTGCCGGCCGGCCAGCTCGGCGACGGCGGCCAGCTCGTCGGCGGTGTGCACCGTCCCGGTCGGGTTGTGCGGACTGCACAGCAGGTACGCCGCCCGGCGGCCACCCGCGCGGGCGGCGGTGAACGCCTCGGCCAGCGCGTCGAGGTCCAGCCGGCCGTCCGACCCGAGCGGGGCCTCCCGCACCGGCCGGTCCAGGTTGCGCAGGAACCCGTAGAACGGCGGGTACACCGGCGGGTTGATCACCACCGTGTCGCCCGGCCCGGTCACCAGCTTCAGCATCTCGACCGCGCCGAGCATCACGTCCGGCACGATCGCCGTGCGCGCCGGGTCCAGACCGTCCCACCCCCATCGTTCGGCCGCGAACCCGGCGACCGCCTCGGCGTAACCGGCACCGGTGGCGTACCCGAGATCGCCGGCACGCACCGCCGCGTCGATCGCCTCGACGACCGGCCCGGCCGGGTCGACGTCCATCTCCGCCACCCACACCGGCAGCACGTCAGCCGGGTAGAGCCGCCACTTGATGCTGGTCCGCTGTCGGGCCCGGTCCAGCGGCACCCAGGGCCCCTGCGGTGGTGAAGTCGTCACGTTCGCCTCCGATCCTCGCATCGCTCGGGTGTCACCGGTCAGCCGATCAGTCCGAGTGCCCGGAGGATCTCGGTGCGGTCGACGTCGGGTAGCGCGCCGAACCGACCGTGCAGGTACGCCTTTTCGAGGTTCTGCGACCGGCGTACGCGTTCGCCGGCGAACTCGGCGAGCGCGCCGAGGCGGGTCGCGCCGTCAGCTGCCTTTTCGGTCAGCCAGACCTCGTCCCGGTTCAGGTGATTGAGCAGGCTGGTGTCGTGCGACGTGAAGATCAGCTGTGCTCCCGAGGGGTTCGTCGCGGGGTCGGTGAATAGCCGGATGAGCTGCATGGACAGTGTCGGGTGCAGGCTTGCGTCCAGCTCGTCGAACAGCAGCAGGGAACCTGCTTTCAGCGCGGTCAGCACCGGGCCGATGAGTTGAAACCAGGTACGGGTGCCCTCCGACTCGGCACCGAAATCCAAGGGGACCGCTTCGCTTTCCGTGCGATGCACCAACCGGACCCGTCGTCGACGGCCCGGCGGTGTCAAATCCTGATCAGCAGCTGCACCGTCATCGATCAGCACGTCCTCGATGCCGAGGTCGGCCATCCGCAGCAGCGCCAACGCCTGGGCCCGGTCCGGACGCAGGTCCTCGAACCACGCGGGTTGCAGCTGATCGGGGCCGGTCTCCTCGAACCAGTACCTGGTCGAGAGGCTTGCCGCCCGCCTCACGAACGGGCGGCGCCGAGCCATTTGCCCCAGTGTCTGGACGTTCAACAGTGCGTGGGCGGGGCCGGAGACGAGGGGTTCGCGGAACCGCCGGGCAGCTGACAAGGCGAGGGTACGGGCGGTCAGCAGCTCACGGGTGCCCGACAGGTGGCCGAGGCCCCGTTGCAGCGTCAGCTCGTCGCCTTCGCGTTCGAAGATCCGACGCCGCTTGCGCTCCGGATAGTGGAACAGCCCTTCGTAGCGGATCGCGTCGGTGTCGAGCTCGACGACGTACTCGAAGCGAACCCCACCGAGGATCAGCTCGACGGTGAATTCCGACGGGCGTCGCGGACCGTCGCCGAACGCGAACGGCTCGACCGGGATCCCGTCGTCCCAGAACCGCAGCGAGTCGGCGACCGCGTCGCGTAGCCAGCTGAGCGCTGCGACCACGTTGGATTTGCCGGAGGCGTTGGGACCGTAGATGGCGGCGACCGGCAGTAGGCTCTCGTCGATGCTGTCGACCCGCTGCACCCCAGGCCGGTCCCGGTCGACGGCGACCATCGACAGCTCGACCGGTCCGAGGATCGAGCGGAAGTTCGCCGCCTCGAAACGGATCAGCACAGCACCTGCCCCCTAGCGCATGACCCCGCAACCATACCGCAGTATCCGGCGAAAATTGACAGAATCGCGGCTCTGTCGACGTCCAGTCGACTGACAAGCAGGGTCAGTCGGCGGCGGTGACCGGACGCCAGCCCAGCGGGGTGGAAAGCACCATCGTGCTGGACGGCTGACCGTACGGGGCGAGCCGGTCGATCACGTCCTCGAAGGCGTCCATCGACGCTGCGGCCACCTTCAACATCGAGCAGGCGTCCCCGGTGATCCGGTGGATCTCCAGGATCTCCGGCCAGGTCGGCACCTGCGGGTCGCGCAGGATGCAGTGCGACCCGTAGCAGGACATCCGGATCAGCGCGATCACCGTCCAGCCGGCCCGGGTCAGGTCGACGTGCGCGTGGTAGCCGCTGACCACCCCGGACTCCTCCAGCCGGCGGACCCGCTCGGCCACCGCCGGCGGCGACAGGTGCACCCGGCGGGACAGCTCGCTGAAGGAAAGTCGGGCATCGGCCTGCAACTCACGCAGCAGCGCCCAATCCATCTCGTCCACGGACATTTTCCCTTCGTTAACCGACCACCCAAATCTAGCCACGGACCTGCAGGTCGTGGCCGCGTACCGCCGTTGATCCGGTATTCAGCCGCGGACCGCAAGTCGGCAATCATGGGCGACACAGCAAAGGGAGGGCAGCCGACGTGAACAGCACCGACGTGGCCAGCCCACCGGCCGTGCGGCCGGTGGACGCCGCCGAACGCGACGCCCGCGCCGCCGCCAACGCCGGCGAGCCGACCCTGGAGTTCGGCGACCGGGTGCCGTACGACGCCTACGTGCACGCAAGCACCCTGCACAGCCTGCAGCGCACCCTCAGTGACGACCCCGGCGAGATGTCGTTCCTGATGGTCAGCCAGATCATGGAGCTGTACTTCGGGCTGACCCGCCACGAGCTGCGCGACGCCCAACGGCTGATCCGCGCCGACAGGGTGTGGGAGGCGCTGGCCCCGCTGCGCCGCGCCGCCCTGCACCTGGAAGGCCTCAACGCCTCCTGGCAGACGCTGCGCTGGATGACCCCGGCCGACTTCAACCGGTTCCGCAACCTGCTCGGTGAGGGCTCCGGCTTCCAGTCGGCGATGTACCGGCAACTGGAGTTCATCCTCGGCATCCGGACCCCGTCGCTGATCCGCCCGTTCCGCCGCCAACCCGAGGTGTACGCCGAGTTGGAGCAGGCCCTGCACGCGCCGAGCCTGTGGGACGACGTGATCGCCCTGCTCGCCCGCGCCGGCCACGACATCCCGGCCGACCTGCTGGCCCGCGACGTCGCCACCGAACACGAACCGCACCCGGCGGTCGAGGCCGCCTGGGTGGAGGTCTACCGGGTCAACGCCCCGGACAACCATCTGCGGCAACTCGGCGAGGCGTTGACCGAGGTCGCCGAGCAGTTCGGCGACTGGCGGTACGCCCATCTCAAGGCGGTGCAGCGCACCATGGGCGCCAAGGTCGGCAGCGGCGGCTCCGCCGGGCTGGCCTGGCTGCAGCGCAGCATGGCCCGGGTGGTGTTCCCCGAGATCTGGTCCGCCCGGACCAGCATGTGAGAGGCTGCCACATGTTCACTGAGGACGACGCCCGTCGCCGTGACGCCGCCGACCCCGGGCACCGCGACCTGTTCCACATCCCGCCGGCCACCGGCGGCGACCACCCCGACGTCGCCTACTTCGCCGGCAACTCCCTCGGCCTGCAACCGAAGGCCACCCGCGCCGAACTGCTCGACGACCTCGACGACTGGGCCCGGCTCGGCGTGGAAGGTCACCTGGAAGCCGGCCGGCCGTGGCTGCCGTACCACGAACTGCTCACCGACGCCGCCGCGCGACTGGTCGGCGCCCTGCACAGCGAGGCCGTGGTGATGAACTCGCTGACGGTCAACCTGCACCTGCTGATGGTGTCGTTCTACCGGCCGGCCGGCGAACGCACCCGGATCGTCATCGAGGACTCGGCGTTCCCGTCGGACAGCTACGCGGTGCGCAGCCAGGCCGCCTTCCACGGCCTCGACCCCGACCGCACGGTGGTCCGACTGCGGCCGCGCCCCGGCGAGGACACGCTGCGCACCGCCGACGTCGTCGACTACCTGCGCACCGACGGCGACCGGGTGGCGTTGGTGCTGCTCGGCGGGGTCAACTACCTCACCGGCGAGCTGCTGGACATCCCGACCATCACCGCCGCCGGCCGGGCCGCCGGGGCGATCGTCGGCTGGGACCTGGCCCACGCCGCCGGCAACGTGCCGCTGCGGCTGCACGACTGGGGCGTCGACTTCGCCGCCTGGTGCTCCTACAAGTACCTCAACTCCGGGCCGGGGGCCCTCGCTGGCGCGTACGTGCACGAACGCCACCACGGCGATCCGACGCTGGCCCGCTTCGAAGGCTGGTGGAGCACCGAGCCGGCCACCCGCTTCGAGATGACCCCGGTGTCGCGGCCACCGGCCAGCGCCGACGCCTGGCAGATCTCCAACCCGCCGATCTTCGCCATGGGTCCGGTCCGTACCTCGTTGCAGATCTTCGACAAGGTCGGCATGGCGGCGCTGCGCGAACGCAGCGAACGGCTCACCGGCTACCTGGAGCAGCTGCTCGACGAAACCCTGCCGGGCCGGCCGGTCAGCGTCGTCACCCCACGGGATCCGGCCCGGCGCGGCTGCCAACTGTCGCTGCGCATCGGTGGCGGGTCGGGTGCCACCGGCGGCGGAGCACACGCACTGACCGCCCGGCTGCGCCACGAACACGGGGTGATCGCCGACGCCCGCGAACCGGACATCGTCCGGCTCGCCCCGGTGCCGCTGTACTCGACGTACCACGACTGCTGGCGGGCCGTCCGGGCGCTCGCCGCGACCCTCCCAGCGAAAGGCGGCGACGATGTCTGAACGCGCACCCGTCGCGGTGGTCGGCGCCGGCCTGGCCGGCAGCCTGCTCGCCTGCTTCCTGGCCCGCCGCGGCCTGCCGGTCACCCTCTACGAGCGCCGACCCGACCCGCGACGCGGCACCGCCGAACGCGGGCGGTCGATCAACCTGGCGCTGTCCGAACGCGGCCTGGACGCGCTGCGCCGCATCGGCCTGGCCGACCAGGTGCTCGCCGACGCGCTGCCGATGCCCGGCCGGATGATCCACCCGGTCGACGGTGACCTCGACTTCCAGCCGTACAGCGCCGACGGGCAGCGAGCGATCAACTCGATCAGCCGGGGCGCGCTCAACAACGCCCTGCTCGATGCCGCCGAGGCCGCGCCCGGCGTCACCGCCGTCTTCGACCACCGGCTCGTCGGCCTCGACCCGGACACCGGCGAGCTGACCTTCGACACGCCGCAGGGCACGGTCCGCGCGCAGGCGCAGGTCGTGCTCGGCGCCGACGGCGCCGGTTCGGCGGTACGCGGCCAACTGCTCGCCCACGGCCTGGTCGACGAGAGCCTCGACTTCCTCGACTACGGCTACAAGGAGCTGACCATCCCGGCGGTCGGCGGCGACTACGCCCTCGACCCCGGTGCGCTGCACATCTGGCCGCGCGGCACCTCGATGATGATCGCCCTGCCGAACCCGGACCGGTCGTTCACCTGCACACTGTTCTGGCCGACCGGCGGCACGTCGAGTTTCGCCTCGCTGAGCAGCCCGGCGGCGATCGAACGGCACTTCCGTACCCACTACCCGGACGTGCCGCCATTGGCACCGGACCTGGTCGACGACTACCAGCACAACCCGGTCGGTCTGCTCGGCACGGTGCGCTGCGACCCGTGGCAGGTCGGCGGCCGGGTGGCGCTGCTCGGCGACGCCGCCCACGCGGTCGTGCCGTTCTACGGCCAGGGCGCCAACTGTGCCTTCGAGGACGTGGTCGAGCTGGACCGCTGCCTCGACGACACCGGCGGCGACTGGGCGGCGGCGCTGCCGCTGTACCAGTCCCGCCGCCAGGACAATGCCGAAGCGATCGCCCAGATGGCCCTGGCGAACTTCGTCGAGATGCGCGACAAGGTCGCCTCCCCGACGTTCCAGACGTTCCGCAAGGTCGAACACGCCCTGGAACGGGCACTGCCGGGGCGCTACGTGTCCCGGTACGAAATGGTCTCCTTCACCACCATCCCGTACGCCGAGGTCAGGCGTCGGGTCCGCCGCCAGCACCAACTGCTGGCGGCGGCGGTGGCCGGGACGGCGGCGTTGTCAGTAGGGGCACTCGGCGCCGCCGTCCACCGGCTCGTCCGGAAGGGACGCTCATGACCCTGTGGCACCCCGACCTGTACGCCGGCCGGCCCGCCGCCGACGGCCCCGGCCTGCTGCGCAGCTTCGTCGACGGCCGGTTCGTCGACGCCGGGATTCGGTTCCCGAAGGTGTCGCCGGTGACCGGGGAGACGGTGTTCGAGGTCGCCGAGGCCGACGCCGCGACGGTCGACGCGGCCGTCGCTGCGGCCCGCGCGGCGTTGCGCGGACCCTGGGGCGGCATGGCCGAGCGGGACCGGGCGGTGGTGTTGCGGGC
>NZ_JBHMIP010000055.1:0-14334 GCF_048060245.1 Micromonospora sp. LOL_014 | reverse complement strand
CGCCGTAACCACGGGAAACCCTGCCGTGACCAGGGGTCACCCGACTTTGCAATAGCCCTGCCGTCCGACCACCGTGGAACTCCGCGTGAATCAACTCGTCCATGGCCCACTCGGTGGGCACGATGGCATCGGCGAATCGCATTCCCGACGGTACGACGGCACGACGTGCATCGAATCGATCGTTTGTCTGCACCACAGTGCACCAAGAGTCGATTCCGCTGCGCCGACGACGGGAGTCAGGCTGATGGTTCATGCAGACAGATCAAAGGCAATCCGGGTGACGAATCTCGACGTACCAGCACAGGGTGTCCCGATCCAATCACAAGTGATTCAACACCGAAATGGGGAAAGTCCGACACTGTCGTTCGGTCAGGAACGGATCTGGTTCACCGAGCAGCTGACACCGGGCACCGCCGGCTACGTCGTACACAGCACGGTACGGATGGGTGGCCCGCTCGATGCCGACCTGCTGCGCGCCGCAGTGGACACCGCCGCGGCCCGCCACGACAGCCTGCGGATGCGGTTCACCGAGAACCTCGACGGCGAGCCGCGGGTCGAGGTGGTACCGCAGGTCACCGTACCGTTCACGGTGCTCGACGCCGACGACGAGACACACGCCCGGGAGCTGGTCGACGCCGCCGTGCGGACCCCGTTCGACCTGGCCGTCGCACCGCTGCTGCGGGTGCTCCTGGTCCGGCTCGGCGACGACGACCAGGTGCTGCACGTCGGGATGCACCACATCGTCAGCGACGGCTGGTCGCTGAACCTGCTGCTGGCCGAGGTCGCCGCCCTCTACGGCGCGCTCACCGACGGTCTGCCGGTGCCGCCGGCACCGGCCATCGACTACGCCGACTACGCCGCCTGGCAGCGGGTACGCGGTGACGGACCGGCCGCCCAGCGGGAACTCGCCTACTGGACCGGGGCGCTCGCCGGAGTACCGCCGCTGGAGCTGCCGACCGACCGGCCCCGACCCGCCGTGCAGTCGTACGCCGGCGACGTGCACCGGTTCGGCTTCGACGCCGAGCTCACCGCGGCGCTGCGCCGGCTGAGCCGGGCCCACCGCAGCACCCTCTACATGACGCTGCTCGCCGGCTGGCAGGCGACGCTGTTCCGGTACAGCGGGCAGCGGGACTTCGCCGTCGGATCACCGGTCGCCGGCCGGGTGGTGCCGGAGGTGGAGAACCTCGTCGGGCTGTTCGTCAACACGGTGGCGATCCGGGCCGACCTGTCCCGCGCACCGACCAACAGCGCCGGCGATCGCGGTGGTGCCAGCAGTGCCGGCGACGACGGTGAGCCGGGCTTCGGCGAGCTACTGCGCCGCACCAGGGGCCGGGTACTGCGCGCGCTGAGCCACCAGGAGGTCCCGTTCGAACGTCTGGTCAAGGAGCTCAACGTCGCCCGCGACGTCAGTCGGGCGCCGGTGTTCCAGGTGCTGTTCACCCTGCAGAACTACTCGCGCTCGCAGAGCAGCTGGCCGCGCGGGATCACCACCGGGGCGTTCGGCAGCGACACGGCGGCGGCCCGGTTCGACCTGTCGCTCTACGTCAGCGAGACCGACGACGGGCTACGGGCCATGCTGGTCTACAACACCGACCTGTTCGACGCCGCCACCGTGGCACGGCTCACCGGGCACTACCGGGCGTTGCTGCGCGCCGCGGTGGCCGACCCGGACCGGCCGGTGGTGGATCTGCCGCTGCTCGACGACGCACAGCAGCGGCAGCTGACCGCGTTCAGCACCGGCCCGGTGCCCGGCACCGACCGGCCACGACCGGCCACTGCCGGGGCGGTCACCCTCGGCGACCTGGTCACCCGGCACGCCACGGCCACCCCGCAGGCACCCGCCGTGGTCTACGGCGACGACCTGATCAGCTACGCCGAGCTGGACCGACGCGCCAACCAGCTGGCCCACCAGCTGCGGGAGCACGGCGTCGCGCCGGGCCACCTGGTCGGCGTCTGCCTGGACCAGTCGGTGCAGCTGGCGGTCGCGCTGCTCGCCGTACTGCGGGCCGGCGGGGCCTACCTGCCGCTCGACCCCGAGCAGCCACCCGCCCGGCTGCGGCTGATGCTCGCCGACGCCGCCCCGACGGTGGTGTTGACCAGCAGCGCGATCCGCGCCGAGCTGGGCGGCGACGCCGCCCCGGCGGCCCTCGCCGAGGCGACCTGCCTGGACCGGATCGCCTCGGTCGTCGCAAAGCAGCCGACCGGGCCGCCGGCAGGGGCGGCGGGCGGCGACGACCTGGCCTACGTCATCTACACGTCCGGTTCGACCGGCATGCCCAAGGGAGTCGCGGTCGCCCACCGGCAGGTGCTGAACTATCTGGACGGGGTCGCCGAACGGTTCGACGTCGTGCCGGCCGGCCGGTACGCGCTGCTGCAGTCGCTGTCGTTCGACTTCAGCGTCACCGTGTTCTACCTGGCGTTGGCGACCGGCGGCTGCGTCCATCTGGTGCCGAGGCGGTGCACCGGCGAGGAGCTCGCCGACGCGCTGCGCACCGGACGGATCGACTACCTGAAGATGACGCCGTCGCATCTGCGGGCGCTGGCCGCCGAGGTGGACACCGCGCGGCTGCTGCCCCGGCGGGCGCTGATCCTCGGCGGCGAGGCGGCCGACCTGGACTGGGCGGCGGGTCTGGCCGGGCACGGCGTACCAGTGTTCAACCATTATGGACCGACCGAGGCCACCGTCGGGGTGACCACCTACCGGGTGTCGGCACACGAGCGGGGGCCGGGCAGCGTGCCGATCGGTCACCCACTGCCGTACGCCCGGGTGCACGTGCTCGACGCCCGGCTGCGGCCGGTGCCGGTCGGCGTGCCAGGTGAGGTGTACCTGGGCGGCGACCGGCTGGCCCGCGGCTACCTGAACCGGCCCGGGCTGACCGGGCAGCGGTTCGTCCCGGACCCGTTCGGTCCGCCCGGTTCCCGGCTGTACCGCACCGGTGACCTCGGCGCGTGGCGCGCCGACGGCGAGCTGCTCTTCCTCGGCCGCACCGACCACCAGGTCAAGATCCGCGGCTACCGGGTGGAGCTGGGTGAGGTGGAGGCGGCGCTGCGCGAGCTTCCCGGGGTACGGCAGGCCGCCGTACTGCTGCGCGACGACCGGTTGGTCGGCTACCTGGAACGCGCCCCGCAGGACCCGGCACCGGAAACGGCACCCGGGCCGGCACCGGGGCCGGCACCCGAGCCGGAGCCGGCCGAGCTGCGCCGGCTGCTCGCCGACCGGCTGCCGGACCACATGATCCCAAGTCGGTACTGCTGGCTGGACCGGCTGCCGCTGCAGGAGCACGGCAAGATCGACCGCAGGGCGCTGCCGGATCCGGGCGACGATCAACCCGCCCGGGAGTACGTCGAGCCGACCGGTCCGGTGCAGACGCTGATCGCCGCCGTCTGGCAGGCGGTGCTGCAGGTGCCCCGGGTCGGCGCCGACGACGACTTCTTCGAGCTGGGCGGGCATTCGCTGCTGGCCACCCAGGTGGTCGCCCGGCTGCGCCGGGAACTGCCGACGGTCCGCGCCGGTGACGGCACGCCTCCGGCGGTCAGCGTGATGGACCTGTTCCGGCACCGGACCGTACGCGAACTCGCCGCTCTGCTGACCGACGGTGACGCCGAGCGGGGTCGGCTGCTGCATGAGCTGACCGCACCAGCCTCCGCCGCCGAGCGGGTCGCCACCCTGGTCTGCGTCCCGTACGGCGGCGGCAGCGCAGTGGTCTACCAGCCGCTCGCCGACGCGCTGCCGGCCGGCTGGCGGCTGCTGTCGGTGGCGATGCCCGGGCACGACATCGGGCTGGCCGACGAGCCGGCGCCGATCGACGAAGTCGCCGAGGGCGTGGTCGCGGAGATCCTGGACCGGGTTGACGGGACGCTCATCCTCTACGGGCACTGTGGGCCGGGCGGGGCGCTCGCCGTCGAGGTGGCCCGCCGGCTGGAGGCGGCCGGGCGGGAGTTGGCCGCGGTCTACCTCGGTGCGATCTTCCCGTTCGGCCGGCCGACCGGCGGGTTGCTCGGTCCGCTGCTGCGGCTGCGGTTGGTGGAGCGGGTCCGCAGCGACCGGATCTACCGCACCTGGCTGCAGGCGCAGGGCACCTCGATCGGTTCCCTCGCCCCGGAAGAGGCGGCGTTCCTGATCCGGGCGATGCGTCACGACGCCCGGGTCTCCGAGGACTACTTCACCGCGCTGATGCGCGACCAGGTTACCCCGCTGCGCGCCCCGGTGATCTCGGTCGTCGGGGAACGCGACCGGGGCACCGACTTCCATGAGGAACGTTTCCAGGAGTGGCACTTCCTGTCCGACCGCACCGCGCTGGCGGTGATCGACGAGGCAGGGCACTACTTTCTCAAGTACCGGGCCGGCGAGTTGGCGGAGATTGTCACCGGTGTCCACCTCCGGCTCGCCGTACCGGCCGAACCAGACGTGCCACCCACCGGCGACGCGGGGGTGGACGACCCGGCGTGGCGGCTGCACGCGGTCTCCGACCGAGGTCCGGCCGCCGACCCGCCGGGGGCCCGGTCCGGACCGTCGGCACCGGACCGGGCAGCGGCCGGACCGGACCGGGCAGGTGGGCCACAGCCCAGCCTGCGCCGGTTCGGTCTGGTCGCGGCCGGCCAGATCGTCACCACCACCGGCACCGCGTTGACCAACTTCGCCGTACCACTGTGGATCTACCTGGAGACCGGTTCGCTGGCCCGGTTCGCCCTGTTCTCCATCGTCAGCCTGCTACCCGGACTGCTGATCGCCCCACTGGCCGGGGCGTTGATCGACCGGACGAGTCGCCGCCGGGTGCTACTGGCCGCCAGCGTCGCCGCAGGCGGCGCCAAGGCGGTGATGGCCGGGCTGCTGATCGCCGACCGGGCCGAGATCTGGCACTTCTACCTGCTCGTCGGCTGGTTGTCGGTGGCGTTGGCGTTCCAACGGCTGTCGTTCGTGTCGGCGGTGCCGCAGCTGGTGCCGAAACGCTTCCTCGGCCACGCCAACGGCCTCACCCAGACCGCGGTCGGGTTGACCCAGTTCATGGTGCCGCTGCTGGCGGTCGCGCTACTGGAGGCGGTCGGACTGCGCGGCATCATGATCATCGACGTGGTGGCGTACGTTTTCGCCGTCGCGGTGCTGATCGCCATCCGGTTCCCCCGCACGTTGGCTCTGCAGCGGCGGGAGAGCCTGGGGCAGGAGATCCTCGGTGGGTTGCGCTACTCGCTGCGCCGCCGGGAGTTCCGCGGCATGCTTGCCTTCTTCGCCGCCCTCAACCTGTTCCTGTTCCCGGTGCTGTTCCTGCTCTCCCCGTTGGTGCTGGGCTTCGCCGAGCTGGCCGAGGTGGCCCAGATCGCGCTCACCGGCGGGGTCGGCGCGGCAGCCGGCGGGCTGGTGATGCTGGTCTGGGGCGGCCCGCGCCGCTACCGGATGCGGGCCGTGCTGATCGGCACGCTGGGCATTGCGGTGGCCTGCGCGGTGACCGGGCTACGCCCCAGCCTGCTCGTCATCGGTGCCGGGGCGTTCGGCATGTACTGCGCGCTCGGCCTGGTCAACGGCATCTACAACACGATCATCCAGATCAAGGTGCCGCCCCGGTTCCACGGTCGGGTTTTCGCGCTCAACCAGATGGTCGCCTGGTCGACGATGCCACTCGGCTGGGGGGTGATCGCCCCGCTGGCCACCAGCCTGATGGAGCCGCTGCTGATGCCGGACGGGGCGCTGGCCGACACGGTCGGGCAGGTCATCGGGGTCGGTCCGGGCCGGGGCATCGCCCTGCTCTACATCGCCTTCGGCGTCTGCATCGCGCTGACCGCGATCGTCTCGATGCGCACCCGGGTGCTGTCCCGGTTCGACGACGAGGTGCCGGACGCTCCGCCGGACGACCTGGTCGGCATCGAGACCCGGCAGGCCCGGGTGGCGGCGACCCCCGGCGGTGGCCAGCGAGCCCAGCTACCCGTGTCCCCGGGCGGTGGCCGATGAGTCGGCCTCCCGGTGTCCCCCGGCGGCCGGCCGCCGCGCCGGCCGCTCGGACCGTACCCGAGCTGCTCGACTGGCGCTGCGCCCTGCACCCCGACCGGGTCGCCATTGAGGTCCACGGCGTGGACCAGCTCACCTTCGCCGACTGGCGGGCCGGGGCGCTGGCGGTGGCCGCCGCGCTGCGACGGGCCGGGGTGGCCCCTGGTGACCGGGTCGCGCTGGTGTTCGCGGCGCGGGAGTGGACCGGCTACGCCGTGGCGTACTGCGGGGTATCGCGGGCCGGTGCGGTCGCGGTGCCGCTGTCCGACCGCCTCGCCCCGGCCCAACTGGAGTACGCGGTGCGGCACTGCGCTGCCCGGCTGGTCCTGCACGGACCGCTGACCGGCCCGGCCGGGCCGGCGCCGGCCGTACCCACCGGGGTCACGCCGCTGGCGCTCGCCGACCTGGTCGCCGGCGGCCCGGTCGCCGACAGCACCGGCGCGCCCGCTCCCCCGGTGCGGCCCGCTGACCTGGCTCAGATCCTTTACACCTCGGGCACCACGGGCCGGCCCAAGGGCGTCGGCGCCAGTCACGCCAACCTGGTGGCCGGGGCGCCGAGCCACCCGCGCCGGCTGGCCCTGGCCCACTCGGAACGCTTCCTGCATGCCTTCCCGATCGGCACCAACGCCGGGCAGACCATGCTGTTCAACGCGTTGACCGCGAAGCCGGCCGTGCTGACCCTGCCCCGGTTCACCCCGGCACGGTTCGCCCGCCTGGTGACCGCGCCCGGCACCGGCACCGTCTTCCTGGTCCCGTCGATGGCGATCGAACTGCTCGACTCCGGTGCCCTGCGGGGCCGGGACACCTCCGGCGTGATGCTGATCGGGTCGACGGCGGCGGCGCTCGCGCCGGCGGTGGCCACCCGGCTGGCCACGACGTTCCCGGCCGCGACGATCGTCAACTACTACTCGTCGACCGAGGCCGCCCCCGCCCAGACCGTCATGATCTTCGACCCGGCGCGGCGGGCCGCCGTCGGTCGGCCGGCCGACGGTCAGCTGATGATCGCCGACGAACAGCGCCGGCCGCTGCCGCCGGGCAGCGTCGGCGAGGTCTGGCTGCGCTGCCCGCATCCGCGTTCGTACTACCGCGACGGCCAGGCCACCGAAGCGACGTTCCGTCAGGGCTGGGTCCGGATGGGCGATCTCGGCCGGCTGGACGCCGACGGCTACCTGTACCTCGCCGACCGGCACCAGGACATGATCAAGTCCGGCGCATTCAAGATCTCCTCGCTGGAGGTGGAGGCCGCGCTGCACGAACACCCGGCCGTCGGCGAGGCGGCGGTGGTGGCCGTCCCGCACCCCGTGCTCGGGTCGGCGGTCGGGGCGGTGCTGGTACCCCGCGCCGGGCAGCCGCCGCACGAACTCACCCTGCCCACGGTGCGCGCATTCCTGGCCGACCGGCTCGCCGACTATCAACTGCCGGCCCGGGTGCTGGTCGTCGAAACGCTGCCCCGCAACGAGGCCGGCAAGGTCCTCAAACGGACGCTGGCCGCGCTGTTCGATCCACTGGGCTGACCGGCTCCGGCCCGACCGTACCGTCCGACATCGACAAACCAGCAGCAGCATCAGGAGGATCCCGTGGGCACCGCCGAAGCGACGTACGCGCAGCACGCCGTCTGGTTCACCGAACAGGCCGGGGTGGCGGGTACGGCGTACCACATGGCTCTCGGCGTGTGGTTCGCCGCCGGCCTGGACCAGGCGGCGCTGGCCACCGCGTGCGCCGCCGTCGTCGACCGGCACCCGGCGCTGGCCGCCCGGGTCGACGACAGCGACGGCGTACCGCGACTCGCCCCGGCCGCCGACCGCCCGACGCTGCGGCGGCTGACGCCGCCGGCCGGTGACGCAGGCGTCGACCGGCTGATCGCGGCGGAGATCGCCCGCCGCCACGACCTGCGCACCGGTCCGCTGGCCAGGTTCAGCCTGATCCCCGCCGCCGGTGGCCGGCACCTGCTGCTGATCACCGCCCACCACCTGGTCTTTGACGGCACGTCCAAGGACGTGCTGGTCCGGCACCTGGCGGCGGCGTACGATGCCGCCCGCGCCAGTCGCCCGGTCGAACTGCCGGCGGCGCCGACCGACGGGTACGCGGCACGGGCCGGCACCGAACGGGACCGGGCCGCAGCCGAGTCGGCGGCAGCCGCAGACCACTGGGCCACCCGCTGGTCCGGCCCGGGTGGGCTGGTGCTGCCCGGTCTCGCCCGAGTGCCGACCGGCGCCGAACCCGGCGACGCCGTACCGGTGGTCCTGGCGCCGGGTCTGGTCGCCGGGCTCGACCAGGCCCGGCGCAAGCTCGGGGTCACCCGGTTCGAGCTGCTGCTGGCCGCGGTGCAGGCGCTGCTGCACCGGTACGGCAACCAGCAGGTCCCGGTCGGCGTCGGGTTGTCGACCCGTACCGCCGACGACGCCGACGAGATCGGCCTGTTCGTCAACGAACTGCCGGTCACCGTCCCGGTGCCCGACGAGGCGAATTTCCGCGACCTCGCGCACGCCGTCCGGGACGAGACGCGGACGCTCAACCGGTTCCGGTCCGTTCCGCTGGCACACGTGGCGAACGGGGTTCGGCCGGCGCCCGCGCTCACCCCGGTGTCGATTGGCTACCGCCGCCGCGCGCCGGAACCCGTCTTCGCCGCGGTGCCGACCACCGTCGACTGGGCGATGTTCAGCGGCGCGGCCCGCAACGCGCTGCACATCCAGGTCGTCGACGGGCCGGCACCGGACAGCGGTCAGGAGCACCTGGAAATCAACCTGCAGTTCAGCCCCTCGGCCGTTCCCGCCGCCGCCGTCGCGCGGATCGGCGACCATTTGCGGACCCTGCTGGCCGCCGTGGCCACCGACCCGGAACAGCCGATCGCCGACCTGCCGGTGCTGCCTCCCGCCGAGTCCGAGCTGGTCTGCCGTGGCTGGAACGCCACCGGCCGCGACTACCCGGCCGACACGACCGTGCCGCTGCTGTTCGCGGCGGCGGTACGGCGGACACCGGACGCCGTCGCGGTCGTCGACGGTGGACGTGCGCTGAGCTACGCCGAACTCGACGCGGCCAGCGCTCGGCTCGCCGGGCTGCTGCGGGCCCGTGGCGTCGGGGCGGGATCGCTGGTCGCCGTGCTGCTGGACCGCTCCTGGCAGACGGTCGTCGCGCTGCTCGCGGTGCTGCGCAGCCGGGCCGTGTACCTGCCCGTCGACCCCAACTACCCGCCGGCCCGGCAGGCGATGATCCTCGACGACGCCGTGCCGGCGCTGGTACTGACCACCAGCGGTACGGCGGCCGCCCTGCCCGCCGGGTCACCGGTGCTCGCACTCGACCAGCTCGACCTGACGACCGCTGACCCAGAAACCGGTGACCCAGCGACCGGTGACCCAGGGACCGCAGACCTGCCCGGCCCTGACGAGCTGGCGTACGTGCTCTACACCTCGGGTTCCACCGGGCGGCCCAAGGGGGTACGTGTCCCGCACGGTGCGCTGGCCAACCTCCTGCTCGGCATGCGGGACATGTTCGACAGTGGGCCGGCTGACCGGTGGCTCAACCTGACCTCGCCGTCGTTCGACATCTCGGGGGTCGAGGTCTACCTGCCGCTGACCACCGGTGGCCAGGTGGTGGTGGCCTCCGGGGTCAGCGCGCTCGACGGTGCCGGGGTGCTGCGGCTGGTGCGCGAGACCGGAGTGACACATGTGCAGGCGACTCCGTCGGGCTGGCGGGTCCTGCTGGAGGCCGGGCTCGACGACCGGGTGGTGGCGGTCACCGGCGGCGAGGCGCTGGCGGTCCCGCTGGCCCGCCAGTTGCGCTCGCGGGTGGCCCGGCTGGTCAACGGGTACGGCCCGACCGAGGCGACGATCTACGCGACGATGGCGGAAATCCCGCCGGAGCCGGCCGAGGTCACCATCGGCCGGCCGGCGCCGAACACCACGGCGTACCTGCTGGACGGGCGGCGGCAGCCGGTACCGATCGGAGTGCCCGGCGAGCTGTACCTGGGCGGGCGGGGCGTCGCCGACGGCTACCTGAACCGCCCCGAGCTGACCGCCGAGCGATTCGTCCCCGACCCGTACGCCACCGACGCCGGCCGGCTGTACCGCACCGGCGACCTGTGTCGCTGGCTGCCCGACGGCCGGCTGGAATTCCTCGGCCGGGCCGACGACCAGGTGAAGATCCGCGGCCACCGGGTGGAGCTGGGTGAGATCACCGGCCGGCTGCTGGAGCATCCGGCTCTCGCCGAGGCCGCCGTACTACTGAGCGGTACGGACGAGGCGTCGCCGCGGCTCGTCGCCTACCTGGTTCCCCGGGGTGCCGCGCCGACCGTCGCCGAGCTGCGCCGGCACCTGACCGAGACGCTGCCCACGGCGATGGTGCCCACCGACTGGGTGCTGCTCGACCGGCTACCGGTGAGCCCGAACGGAAAACTGGACCGGACCGCGCTGCCGGCACCGACGACCGGCGGTACGGATCCGACGGGCCGGGTCAGCACCTCGGACCCGGTCGGCGCCAAAGACCAGGTCGAGGCGGACCCGGTCGTCGAGGCGATCCGGTCGATCTGGCAGGACGTGCTGCAGATCGCCGAGATCAGCATCGACGAGGACCTGTTCGACCTGGGCGGGCACTCGTTGACGATCACCCGGATCAGTAGCCGGATCCACCGTCGGCTCGGCGTCGAGGTGCCGTTGGACGCGTTCTTCGACACCCCGACGATCGCCGAGATCGCCGACCTGGTCCGCGAGGCCGGCGGCCGGTGCTGACCGGGCGGACGACGCCGAACAAGGTGGAGACGAAGGAGGATTCGGTGGACACGACGACGCTGCGGCAGCGGGTGATGGAGCTGGTCGACGAGGCGACCGGCGGCACGGTGCCGGTCGACCAGCTGGCCGACGGCGGATCGCTGATCGCGCTGGGAGTCGACTCGCTGGGCCTGCTCCGCCTGGTCGACGCCGTCGAGGCCGAGTTCGGCGTCGAGGTGGAGTTCGACGGCCCCGGCCAGCGGATGGACACTCTGGACGACCTGGTGGCCGCAATCGTCGACGCCCGCGACGAGGCGGAGCCGGACCGGGTCGCCACCACCGGGTGACGAATCGGTCACTACATGCTAAGGCACCGGCTTTCGATGCCTGTCCGACACGGCGTCACTGTCCGTCGGTGCCGGGTGAGCCGGCCGCTCGACTAGGCTGCGTTCGTGTCAGTCGAGGGTGGGAACGCGGACAAGCGCCTTGAACGCATCGAGGCGATCACTGACCCTGCCCTGTCCCGGCTGAGCTTCGACGCGCTGCTGGTCGAGTCACTGGCCCGCACCGGCGGGCTGCTCGGCGCCGACTCCGCCGCCGTGTTCCTACTCGACGCGCACTCCCAGCAGCTGGTCACCGCCGCTGCCTGGGGCATCGAGGCCGGCCACGAACCGCCGGCCCGGCTGCCGCTGGGGCGTGGGTACGCCGGCAAGGTGCTGACCACCGGTGACACGGTCATGCTGGCCGACCCTGACGACGACGCGCTGGCGCATCCGGCGTTGCAGGGGCAGGGCATCCGGTCGCTGCTGGCGGTGCCGGTGACGATCGGCGGCTCGGTCAGCGGGGTGCTGCACGTGGCAACCCGACGACGCGGGCCGGCCTGCGACGACGAACAAATGCTGCGGCTGCTGGCCGACCGGATCGCCCTGGCCGACCAGGCCCGCGAAAGCCAGGTCGACCGTGCCGCCACCCTGGCGCTGCAGTACGACCTGCTGCCCACCGAACTACCGACGGTCGCCGGGCTGGAGTTCGCCGCCCGGTACGTCGCCGGCCACGACGCCGGGGTGGGCGGCGACTGGTACGACGTGCTGCCATTGCCCGACGGGTGGGTCGGCGTGGCGATCGGCGATGTCACCGGACGCGGGCTGCACGCGGCGACCGTGATGGGCCGGCTGCGCAGCGCGCTGCGCGCGTACGCTCTGGAAACCACCGACCCGGCCGACGTGCTCGCCCGGCTGGACCGCAAGGTGCAGCACTTCGAGCCGGGCATGATGGCGACGGTGTGCTACGCGACGATCGACCCCACCCGGACGGTCGTGTCGGTGTCGACGGCCGGCCATCCGCCGCCGGTGACCATCGGCGGTGGCCACGCCGCACACAGCTTGCCGGTGCCGGCGGACCTTCCGCTCGGCACCAGCATCCACCGGCCACGCCGGGTGCGCAGGCACGCCCTCGAGCCCGGCGCGCTGCTGTTCTTCTTCACCGACGGCCTGGTGGAGCGGTGGGGGCCGACCATCGACAACGGCCTGCGTCAGTTGTGCGACTCGTTGGTCGCCACCAGCGCCGAGACGGCCTGCGCCGAGACGATGGGCGCGCTGGTGGACGGCCGACCGCTGGTCGACGACATCGCCATGTTGGCGCTACGCCGCCGATAGCCATTGTTGGCGCTACGCCGCCGATAGCCATTGTTGGCGCTACGCCGCCGATAGCCATTGTTCGCGCTCCGCCGCCGACAGTCATCGCATCTGGCGCTCGGCCCCGCTGTCACGGGCGTTACCAGTGGCCGATCGACGGCACCCCGGCGGCGTCGTGCGGGGCGCGGGCACCGGCATCGTCCGAGGTACGGGAGGCGGCAGCGGTGTCCGCCCAGTCGCGTGGGCCGGCACCGTCCCCGCCGATCGTCGGGGCGTCGGCGCCACGGGGCTGCGCGTCCGGGCTGGTCTTGCGCCCGTTCGCGAACATCACCTGGTCGAAGCGCACCTCGACCGGAGTCGCGTACCGCTTGCCGTTGACCGGGTCGTGCCGCATGAACTGCGGCGGCGCGATCCGGACCGTCACGTCGTACGGGCCGGGACCGGGCACCGAGGCGTTGCCGCCATAGTGGTACAGGAACGGGTGCCACAGGAACGGCAGGCCGGCAGTGGCGACCGGTTGACCGTTCCGGCTGACGGTGATCCGCACGTCCAAACCGGGGATGAACCGGCCGTCGGCGGCATCCGCGACCGCGACCTCCAGATGAACGTTCGCATCCGGGGCAGCTTCCCGCCAGAGCAGCTGACCGCCGGAGAGCTCGTACATGCCCTCCGCCTCCTCGTTGACAAACGTCACGAGGTAGTCGCCGGCCAGCTGGCTCTGCGCCCCGTCCTCCTCGGCCATGGCGCGCAGCGCGCCGCCGTACGCCTGACCCTGCCGCCGGGCGACGGCGAGCTGCTCCTCGGTGGCCTCGTTGCTGGTCCGCATGGGCGGCTGCGCCGCTGGTGTCGTCATGGTGACCCTCCGGGTCGATCTGGTTGCCTTCTCGCCTGGGTCTACCCCGCAGCGGCCGCGCTATTGCTTCGCCCCACACCGGGCAGGCTCGGTCACCCGATGGGCGGCTCCGGTCACCCACCGGTCGGCGTTAGCCATGCCGTCGGTCGGGAAGCCGATGGACTATGAGCCGTTGACCAGCGGCCGCGCCAGCCTGCCTCCGGCTCCGTGCCGTCGGCGGGCTGGTGCGGGCGCCGTGTCTTCTGTTGCCGTCGTCGCGTCAGTGGGTCAACCGTTACCCGGCGGCAGGTCGTAACCGGTCGCGACGCACTGCGCGTTGAGCGTGCCGTCCGAGACGGTCCAGTAAAGGTGCGCCGCGGCTGCCACTCGTACGGGTGAAAATCAGAACGTCTTCGTTGGTGGTCGCAGCGGTGCCGTTGTCGGAGATCACCACCGACCCGAGGGGCGCGCCGCCGAACACCCCTACCAGAGGGGTCGGGGTCAGGTCAGGATTGGCGGCGTGGCCGGTGACCGGGATGGTGACCGTCCCGCCGACCGTGGCTGGCAGGTTGAAGCCCACACTGTTGCAGATTGGGTGACGGTTGGCTGCCGTGGATCCCGTGGCGCTGGCAGAGCTGGCTGCAGTGAGCGAGACGGCGGCTAGACCGACAACCGTCGCCGTTGCCACCCGAGCCGCGTAAGGCATTCTCACATGTTCTCCTCTGGATCGATCCGCCCGGCGGAGGGACAGCAGAATGCTGCGGCCGTCGATATCCATGACGCCCACAGTGATGATATGTCACCTTTCCGTAAGACCTTGGCCCTGGCGCGGGCCAGGTCGCAACCGGGCACGACACGCGCCAACCAGGCTGGGCCGCCACCGCCGGTCGCTCCCCGCAGGCACCAGGCACACCTGTGGCCGGTAGACTCGGCGTTCGCGCCCTCGTAGCTCAGGGGATAGAGCAACGGTTTCCTAAACCGTGTGTCGCAGGTTCGAATCCTGCCGGGGGCACCAACACAAGGTGCTGAACAGCAAGAACTTCCGCAAGGCATAGATGCTAGGCTATGAAAATTTGAGTCACCCCCGAGAACCCCCGTTACCTTTTTGATCGTCCCCACAGGAAACTG
The DNA here is from genome assembly GCF_048060245.1 of Micromonospora sp. LOL_014. NCBI lineage: Bacteria > Bacillati > Actinomycetota > Actinomycetes > Micromonosporales > Micromonosporaceae > Micromonospora > Micromonospora sp. LOL_014. The sequence continues at coordinate 57 of NZ_JBHMIP010000055.1, read as the reverse complement.
CTCGGTCGCCCGGCTCGGTATGACTGACTGCCCCTGTCGTGCGCATGATCCGGGGGG
>NZ_JBHMIP010000054.1:0-14526 GCF_048060245.1 Micromonospora sp. LOL_014 | reverse complement strand
GCCGACGAACGCCTACGCGAGGTAGTCAACAGGGCCAACGTTGCCTGACGCGGCACTAGATCACGAACGGGCCGCGTGGATCGAGCCCACGGGGACGTCCGAGGTGTTCGACATCGTCGAGAGCCATCGCGGGAAGGCGGTAGATCCGTACGCTGTCGCGGGTCGGGTCGATGACCGCCTCGATGGCCGCGACCAGCTTGACCTTGTCCGCGTCCCGGCACACTACTTCGAACACCGACTTTTGGACGCGGTGCCCGTACCCCTCGCAGATCTTCGCCACCTTGCGCAGCCGGCGGGCACCAGCCGGGGTGGTGGTCTCGACGTCGTACGTCACGAGCAGGTCCATTTCAGGCGACCGTCCACGGCTGGTACGCGGCCAGGTCGCCGCGAAGGTGCCGGGCAAGCAGCCGCGCCTGTACGAGCGGCAGCAGTGCGCCTTCGACGTCACGCCGCAGGTACGCGTGCGGCCAGGCCCGCTGCCGGCTCTTCTCCCAGGCGGTGAACACCTTCTTGCGCCCATCGTCGGTCAGTTGGTACGCGCCGTTCGGCAGGTGATCGAAGTCCTTGTCGCTCAGTTCGCGCCGGTTGAGCAGGGTGAAGACCAGCCGGTCCACGAGCAGGGGACGGAACTCTTCCATCAGGTCGAGCGCGAGCGCCGGCTTGCCGGACCGTACGCCGTGCAGCAGCCCGATGTACGGGTCGAGCCCGACCTGCTCGAGCGCTCCGTGCACGGCGCCGCGCAGCATCCCGTAGAGGAAGGAGAGCAGGCAGTTGACCGGGTCGGTGGGCGGACGTTTGTTGCGGCCGGCGACCTTCCATTCTTTGCTTCTGGTGACCAGGTGCGGCATGGCGGCGAAGTAGTCCCGGGCGGTGATTCCTTCGACGCCGAATACTTCGTCGATGGTGGTGGCGTCGCGCAGCAGGTTCAGTCGTTCGGCGATCAGGTCGGCGCTGGCGCGCAGTGCGGTCTGGCGAAATCCGGAGCTGTCCCGGGCGGTACGCAGCAGCACCTGCCGGCTGTTGTGGATCTTCCCGGCGATCATGGCCTTGGAGATCGACACCCGCTGTTGGGGGTCGTCGGCGGCGCGGTGCTGGGCTTGCCGCAGCAGCGGGTTGCCGGTGGCCGGCCCGACCGTCCGCATCAGGAACCGCCCGTTGCCGGTCAGGTAGGTGACGGACCGACCGTCGGCTGCGCAGCGTAGTTGCAGTTCCTGGCTGACGTTGACTCCGCCGAAGGCGACGAGGTGGTCGAGGCGGACGAGCGGCACCCGTCTGGGCGGGGTCTTTGGCTCGTCGTCGGGGTGGAAGGCCCGCAGGGTGTCGCCGTCGAGGTGCAGGCTTGTGCCCGGCCTCTGGACGTACAGAGTGTTCAGCAGTTCAGTCACGCCAGGTTCCGAGTGGTCGCGGGGTAAACAGGTCGAGTAGTGGCCGGCTGTGCCCATCGGTGGCTTCGGGCAGGCAGGCGTCGCGCAGGGAGCACCGCCGGCAGCGTTTGTCGTTGCGGGCGAGCGGGAGTTTCGACGTGCCGAAGATTCTCCGTACCGCCCCGGCGGCTTCGATGACCTGCTCGATCAGTGTGTCGTCGATGGTGACCGGGTGGCGGCGGCGTTCGGCGACGGAGTAGATGTAGCCGAGCGGCACTTCGAATCCGGCGCCGATGAGGCACAGCGCCTGTCCGCCGAGTTGCAGTTCGGCTGGTCCTCCGGCCTGGTACCGGCCGACCTTGTATTCGACCGGGGTGGCGACCTGTCCGGTGAACTCGACGACGTCGCAGACGCCACGCAGCCCGTACGTCTCACTGCCGACCGGTAGTGACCGTACGACGGTGACACCTGCCCGGCGGGTGACGCCGGGCAGGTCGACGGCGGTGTGGCTGAGGTCTCCGCGTACCGTTTCCGCGCTCTCGTCCCACACCTGTTCGACGTGGATGAGCGCGGTCTGCCGGTGGCAGTAGGCGTAGTGCTCGAGGGCGGACAGCGGGACCTCGCGGATCCCGCTGTCGCTCTCGACCGGGTCGGTCACAGCCAGAGGTCCACCTCGGTGGTGAGTTGGACGCCGTCGGGCAGCGGGGTGTCGGCGATGGTCCGCTGGTAGTCGAGGTGTTGGCGGGCCGGCTTGTCGGGGTTGGTCCGGCTTACCTGGATCCGCTTGGTGAGGCTGGCCGCGGGGGCGACGCCCAGCGCGTCGGGGTGGCTGAAGATCCACAGCCCGCAGAGCTTCATCTCGCCTCGGGTGGCGGACCGGTCGTGGTCGAACATCATGGCGATGGCCCGCCAGAGCGCGGTGAGGTCGTCGGAGGTGACGCCGGTCTTGGCGGCGCGCGGCGCGGAGTAGAAGGCGTGTGCCCGGTAGAGCCCGTACGGGACGGTCCACTTCGAGCCCATCTCGGTGCGCTCGCCTCTATCGATGTCTTCCTGGCGGGTCTGGGTGACCCGGGTGATGGCGTGGTCGGCCGGCAGGATCGGGTCGATGCTGCGGGCGAAGCCGACCTGAAGCGGACCGCGAATCTGGCCGAGGCCGCCCTTGCCTCCACCGCCGGTGAGCACCGCGCCGAACATGCGGATGTCGAAGTAGTGCTCGCAGAGCCACTGCTGGGCTTGGTCCATCCCGCCAGGCGCGGCGATTCTCGCCTCGTCAGACCGGGTGTTCAGGGCGTGGCCGGCTTCGACGAAGATGCCGTACCGGGGGTCGCCGCCGCGCATCAGCGCCACCGTGTCCCGGATCTTGCGCTTGATGGCGACGTCGGTGACGAGGCCCTGCCCGGTCTCGTCGTCGGTGCGGGGCTGGTTGCCGCCGTCGGGGTCGCCGTTGGGGTTGCCGTCGGTGACATCGAAGAACATCACGATGTCGTGCCGGCGGGCGGGGTCGAGGTGGGCGGCACTCATGCGGCGTCTCCTTCAGGTGCGTCAGCTGCCGGCGTCCCGTCCGCACCGGGCGGCAGGTCGGCGGGTGGCAGATCGGTGTTCTTCTTGTTGGCGGCGGCTTCGATCCGTTCGGCCCGCATCGCGGCGCGCTGGTGGTGGTAGCCGAGGACGAACGCGGCCTTCTGCGTCAGCATGGCCGAGCTGGGGATCGAGGTGTCGGCGTCGATCTGCGCGAAGATGTCGTCGAGTCGGTTGGCGTACGCACCGGCCCAGGCCGGTTTGCCGAGCGGGCCGCGCAGCCGTCGCAGCCAGGCGGTGGCGGAGCGACGTCCGTTGACCAGCACCGCCTGCGGGTTCGTGATGGCCCGGCCCATGTAGCGTTCGGCGAAGGTGGTGTTGAGCTGCTGGTTCGCGGCGCGGTAGACGGCCTGTTGCAGGTCGTCGAGCACGGCGAAGGCGCGACCGGACAGGTACGCGGGGTCGCGGTTGGCGTCGTTCAACGTCGGGGTCAGCCTTTCTGCGTGGTACGGAGGAAGCCCGGGGCGGCGCAGGACGGCGAGGCGGATCAGGGCGACCCGGGCGGCGTCGACGCGGCCGTCGGTGCGGATGCGGTCGATGACGTGGGCGAGGATCTTTGGTGGCAGTGGCGCACCGAAGACCGCTGACCGCCACAGCGCGTGGTAGAGGCCGCCGGGGCGGTCCTCCCCTCGGGCGCCGAGTTTGATCCAGCTGCCGGGGCCGCTGCCCCGGCCGGGCTGCCACCGGCCGGCGACCCGGGTGAGCTGGACGAGCTTGACGAGGGTCGGCTTACCGTCCCAGCCGGCGATCTTGTGGTCGTCGACCCAGCGGCGGAGGTTGGCTTTCACTGCCGGCAGCGGCATTTCGACCCAGTCGCGGACGACGACGCGGGCGACGTTGCCGGAGACGGTGACTGAGCAGAACTTCGACAGGTCGTCGACGGTCGCTTCGACACCGCGCGTCGGGCTGACGATCATGTCCAGCGCGGTCTTCTCGTCCTCCTGGTCGAGCGGCCCCATCGGGTCGAACGACGCGCCGCCGATCACCCACCAGGTCAGCCTGGCGTTCTGGCCGGGCAGGCTCGCATGGTGGTTGGTGTCGCTGAGCAGAACGGTCAGCGACGACATGAAGGTCAGTCCACAGGTGACGCAGATCGGCGTGTTGCCGAGGAACTTGGTCAGCTCGTAGCCGTGCACCGCTTCGTTGACGCTGACCAGCGACGCTCCCTGCGTGGCGCCGGGCAGCAGCCGCTGCGGGATCTGCTGCGGGATGGTCTTGAGCAGGTCGCGCACCTCGCCGCAGACGAGGCACCGGCCGGCCCGGCCGAGCCCTTTGCGGCCGGCGGCGACGGTCGCCCAGTAGCGTCGCGCGCTGTCGTGCTCGAAGGCGTACTCGTCTGCGACCCGGATGCCGACCATGTCGGCCCGGCCCCACTTGTCCGGCTGCTGCACCTTGTAGTGTTGGCGGCTGCGGTAGAAGGCAGCGACCGCCGGGCCGGGTCCGTCGGGTTCGGCTTCGGCCCAGTCGCGAATGAGTTCGACGAACGCGTCGTGCTGTTTGCCGATCCGGTCGGCTTTGCCGCCGTCAGCGACCCAGCCGAGCGCGTATTCGACGTTGTCGACGGCGAGGGTGGGGGCGATCCCGACGGTACGGGTGACGGCCGGCACGCTCCGTTCGATGCCGAATCGGGCACCGGCGGCGTCGCTGGCGGTGTCGGTCTGCCCCCGGTAGCCGCCGTCCCGGTCGATGTCGATGATCAGCCGTACGGGTTTGCGGCCATAGAAGGGCGGAAGCACGTCGTCGCTGGTGGCGGCGAATTCGACGAGGCGTTGCAGCAGCATCAGGCGGCTCCGCCAGTGGGCGGTAGCGCCATTTCCATGCCGCGTGGCGGGACGTGCAGGACGCCTTCGGCGACGCGGGCGGCGAACCATTCCATCCGGGGTTGGTTTTTGCCGTCGCGGTGGATGGTGTGCAGCATGATGCCGACTTCTTCGTTGACGCTGGTGTCGCGCGGGGTGTCGTCGGGCCAGCTGAAGTCGGCGCTGAATTCGCGCGTACCGAGGTAGGGCTGTTGGAAGCAGGCTCCTCGGCGGACCCGGCGGCGCAGCTGGTCGCGGTAGGCGGCGGCGGGTTTGTCGGCGTGTACCGCCGGCACCAGGTGGGCGTGGATGCGGTAGGCGACGTCGCGCAGGCAGACGGCGTTGCGCTGGTCGCGGTGGGCGACGGTGTCGACACGGCGCTTGCCGCGGATGGCGTCGGCGAGCGGGGCGACGTCGGTGGTTTCGTTACGGCGGATGGTGAACTGTTTGATGGGTTTGAGCACTTCAATGGCGACGATCTCGTAGCGGATCTCCGGTTTCCAGTAGATCGCTTCGAGGACACCGACGGCCGCCGTGGGGGTCATCACCGGGTACGTGACCCGTTCGACTTTCAGCTCGGGGCGGGAGAACAGGGCGGCGTCGCCGCTGACCTGGACGGCGATCGGCAGGTCTCCGTCGGCGCTGCGGCGCAAGGCCAGCCCGTTGACGACTTCCGTGGTCACAGGATGAAGTCCTCCAGTTTCGGGTCGAAGATCATGCCGGTGTACGGGTCGTAGTCGCCGCGCCATTCGACGAGCGCGCCGACTCGGACGTCCGAGCCGAGGATCGGCTGCATCAGGGCCCGCACACCGGCGTCGCGCTGGGGCACGCCCGGGTGGACGGTAGTGGTGTAGGGCTGCAGCCGGCGCAGGTCACGCATGTCGGGTACGGGTGCGGTGCGTACCCGGTGGACGAGTTCTTCGACGTCGGCGCGCTCGTCGGGCGTACCGGCGCCTTGTGGGGTGACCACCGAGATGCTGTCGGCGCTGATGATGCGGAAGGCGCGCTTGCGGTCGCGGTGTCCGCTGTCGTCGAGCGGCCCGTCGGCGACGGTCTCATACGCCCAGGCGGCCCGGGACCGCTGGATCTGCTGGCCGATGTGCTGCGGGTCGTTGAGGTTGAGCGTGCTGTAGATGGAGCGGTAGTAGGCGGCGAGTGCGTCAGGGTCATCGGGGTCGGCGCAGTCGGGTCCGAAGTGGGTGGTCGCGGCGCCGACGAGCCGCTTGTACGTCTCCGGAGCGCTGCCGTCGGCGGGTGCGAAGATGACGACGCGGCCGTGGTCGAGGCGGCCTTCCCGGTTGGCCCGGCCGGCGGCCTGCAGCAGCGAGTCGGCGGGGGCCATCGCCCGGTAGACGGTCGGGAAGTCGACGTCGACGCCGGCTTCGATGAGCTGGGTGGAGACCAGCAGGACCGGCTCGTCGTTCGTCAGCCGGTCACGGACGTCTTCGAGTACGCGCTGCCGGTGCGCCGGGCACATCCGGGTGGACAGGTGCCGGGCGTGGTCGAGGTCGCCGCCGTCGCGCCAGGTGTCGAAGACGGACTGGGCGTTGGCGGTGGTGTTGACGACGACCATCGCGGCGGGCGGCCGGCCAGCGGGGGCGGCGACGTCGTCGGCGGCCCGGTCGGCGATGTCGGCGAGGGTCGGGGCGGGGTCGAGCTGCCATTCGTAGCGGACCCGTTTGAGCTGGCTGGCGACGGCGGGCACGTCAGTCAGCACGTCGGTGTAGTCCACGCCGTCCAGGGTCGGCAGCGACCAGAACTCGGGCTGGGTGGCCGAGGAGAGCAGCACGGTGGTGCCGAAGTGCCGCACCAGCAGCCGCAGCCCGTCGAGGATCGGGACGAGCATGTCGTGCGGCAGGGCCTGCACCTCGTCGAGGACGATGACCGACCCGGCGAGCCGGTGCACCCGGCGCACCGCGGACGGCCGACGGCCGAACAGCGACTCGAAGAGGCGAACGAAGGTGGTCACGACGAACGGTGCGTCCCAGTTCTCGGCGGCGAGTCGGCCCCACCGTCCGGTGGCAGCGTCCTCGAAGTTGACCTGGCTGTGGTGTTCCAGGACGACCGGCTCGGCGCCGGGCTCATCGAGCATGCCACGGTAGACGGCGGCATTCTGCCCAGTGATGGTCAGAAACGGGACAGCGACGATGACGCGTCGTTGCTGGTTCTTCTCGGCGTGCCGCAGCGCGAACCCGGCGGCGCAGAGCGTCTTGCCGGCCCCGGTCGGCGCGGGCAGCCGGTAGATCCCCGGCGGCTGGTCGGCGAAGCTGACGCACTGGGCGTAGACCTGCTCGCGCAGGTCGTCCACCGGGGACGACTTGCCGGCGGCGAGCATGGTGGCTCGGCGCTGCTCCAGCATGGCAGTACGGCGCTGCTCGAACAGCTTGTACAGGTGGCCGAAGTCGGCGTCGGCGCGGACCCGGGGCGCGGCCAGGCCGTCGAAGTGCGCGCCGGTGTCGAGACCGTCGGCGTCGACCAGGGCGCTGTAGCACAGCCGCAGCGCCATCTCCCCCACGAGTTGGTCCTGCAGCCACGCGTCGGGAATGGTGTGCCGCAGGTCGGCTGGCAGATCGGGCAACAGTCGGGGCAGCTCGTCCTCAGCCGAGGTGACGTCCTGCGCCCGGCTGAATCCCTGCTTGAGCGCCTTCCCCAACGTGCTGGTGTCGATCAACCCGCCGTGATGGCCGAAGATCGCAGCCGAATAGCCGCCGAGCCCGCGCTCATGCGCGATCCGGGTCCCCAATGACTTGTGGTCGATGCCGACCGGCCGACCGGAGTCGGCGACCTTCGTCAGTTTATCCTGCCAGGCGCAGGACGCTTTCCCGACGTCATGGAGTGCGCCCAGCCAGTACGCCAACTCGCCGCCGCCGAACGGCGACGCGAATCGCCTGGCCAGCTCAGCGGTCCCCCGCAAATGATCTTCAAGTCGATGCCAGCGACCGCTGTTCCTACCCGGACTGTGCGCCCACAGCGACCGCTCCCCAGACATGAACAGATCTCTCACATTCCGCGCAAACAAAAAAGGACCGGTCTATGAAGCCACCACAGCAATCCACTGTCAAGACCAGGTTCCTGATTGAAGCAAACAACTGACGGGGCGGTGGAGGAGTGTCAGCCACTCACCCACCACACCCGACCGTTCAGTGGACTCGCTGCAGCCCATCGCGCTGTTTCGATCCTCGACATCCATGATGTCGCACCCGCGCCTCGGATCAGACGCCTCCGGGATGCGTCCCGCCATGGTGGCCGAACCGCCCGGCGGCAGTCAACTTCAGCGCCATGGGATGCTTGCGCGCTGCCAGGACTCACAGGTGGGCGGTGATCCTCGGCGGTGCCGCGATGGTCGGCTGTCGGCCTGTTCGTCGCACGCACCGAAGGCCCTGCGAGTGGCGTCATTGCCTTCATGATCGCCGTCGGACTGCTGTACGCGATCTTGTGACGGTAGGGCGATCGGCGGTGCGGGATGGATCTTCGTCGTTCCGCACCGCCGGCACCTGATCCGAGCGCCCCACCTGCGGTCGCTGACGTACCCCACCGACGTCCGGTACGGTGTTGCCGAATGTAATTCGGGGGCTACTCGCCGCCGATCATGAACTCGGTCGAAGCGAGGGATGCGAGTGCCGACGATGATGGACCGGCTGGTCGGTGTCATCGGTGCCGGCCGGGTCGGCACCGCTCTCGGACTGGCGCTGCTCCGCGCCGGATACGAGCTCGTCGGGGTCAACGCGAGGTCCGAGGCGTCCCGCCAGCGGGCAGCCGACGTCCTTCCTGACACCCCGCTGCGGGACGTACCCACGCTCGCCAAGAGCGCGGGCATACTCCTGCTATCCGTCACCGACGACGCTATCGGATCGGTCGCCGCCGAGTTGGCGGATGGCGGTCTGCTCCAGCCGGGGCAGATCGTGATGCATGTCAGCGGTGCGTGCGGTTTGGCGGTTCTCGCACCGGCGACCGAGGCCGGTGCCGTACCGATCGCCGTCCACCCGGCGATGACCTTTCCGGGCCTCCCGACCGATGCCGACAATCTGGCCGGTCTGGCGTACGCGGTCACCACCCGACCGCATGACCGGCCACTCGCCGAGGAACTGGTGCGCGACGTGGGGGGCGTTCCGGTGTGGATCGCCGACGAGGACCGTACCCTCTACCACGCCGCGCTGGTCCTCGGTGCGAACAACCTCATCACCCTGCTGGCCGCGGCGATGGAGGCATTGATGGCGGCCGGCGTGCCGGACCCCGGGTTCGTGCTGGCCCCGCTGGCGCGTACCTCGATGGAAAACGCCCTGCGGCACGGCGACCACGCGTTGACCGGGCCGGTACGCCGTGCGGACGTCGGAACGATCGAGGCTCACCTGCGGGCGCTGCGCGATCGTGCGCCCCACCTACTGCCGGCGTACCTCGATTTCGGACTCAACACCGCGCGTCGATCCCGGCGGGCCGCGCTGAACGAGGCGGGCCGGCTCGACGAGGTCATCGTGTTACTGGAAGCAAGATCGGCCGAGGCCCGCGACGACATCGACCGGTGAACGGCCCGCTGCGGTGGGCGGCACGATGAGACGTCGTCGTTGGAGCGTCCGCCCGGGGCGGCGGCTCGACCCGCAGCTGTCGGCATCCGGGATCGTCTGCGTCGTAGCGGCGATCGCAGCCGGCGGGGTGGAGATGCTCGGCGTCCGCATCCCGGTTGTCGACTCGCCGGTACGCCAGTTGCTGCTCGCGGGGTTGGGGCTCGCGCTCGTGGTGGCGTCGGCGTTCGTGACGACACGCGACATTGCAGCGGAGGAGATGACGATGGCGACCGACCGGGTACCGCTTCCGCCCAGCACCCCACGACCGAAGCTCACCCCTCGGTTCACCGGCCGGGCCGGGCTTCTCACTGAGGCGCACGAGTCGCTGATCGAGCAGCGACGGTTGGCCCTCGCTGGGCTCGGCGGAGTCGGCAAGACCCAACTCACCCTCGCGTACGTGGAGAACTACCGGTCCGAGTACCCGGTCGTCTGGTGGCTACGGGCGGAGAACCGTGTCACGCTCGACGACGACTTTCTCGGGCTGGCCGGCGCGCACGGATTGCCGGTCGATCCGGCGAGTCCGCAGCCCCAGCAGATCGACGTCATCCGGCACTGGTTGGCGGAGCGCGACAACTGGCTGCTGGTCTTCGACAACGCCGAAGCAGAGGAACTGGTCGACGACTACCTGCCGCAGCGGCGGTCCGGGCACGTCCTCGTGACCACGAGGAACCAGCACTGGCGCAACGCCGCCGTCATCATCGTGCCGCCGTGGAAGCGGTCGGAATCCGTCGCGTTTCTGGCACCGCCGGCCGGCCAGCGCAACGACGCCGACGCGCTCGCCGCCTTCCTCGGCGATCTGCCGCTGGCCCTCGACCAGGCATCGTCTTACATGCAGGAGACCTCGACGTCGATCCGTGACTACCTGGATCTGCTGCGTTCACGCACCGCCGACGTCCTGGCTCTCGGCTCGCTGTCCAACTATCCGCGCACGGTGGCGTCCACTTGGCTGACGGCGGTGGCGACGATCCGCAAAGAGTTGCCGATCGCGCAGGAGTTGCTGAGCCTCTGCGCTTTCCTGAGCCCGGAGGGTATCCCGCACACTATGCTGCGGTCGTGGTCGCCGGACCATCCACGCCGGCTGCGTCCCCTGCATGACGACCGGATCGTCTACAACCAGGCGGTCAGCATCCTCAGCCGGTACTCGCTGCTACAGGCGAGCCCGGACGGCCTGACCGTACACCGGCTGGTGCAGACGTTGGCCCGGCAGTCGCTGACTGCCGCTGACCGTCGGCGCTGCGCGGGCATCGCAGCAATCTATGCCGAACACGCGCTGCCGCTCGATGTCACGGCAGCTGATAACTGGCCGGTCTGTGACACTGTCGTCCCGCACGCGCTCACCGCCGCGAGACACGCCGCCGAGCACAACGTCGCGCTCCGCCAAGTGGTCTCGCTGTACGCCCGGGTCGGCGAGTATCTCCGGATCCAGGGGCAGTACGCGCAGGCCCTCGGCGTCTTGGGCGCGGCCATGGACATTCTGCGCCGGCCGCACGACTTCACCACTCCAGACCTGCCGGAGATCCTGACCCGCACCGGAATGGCGCTGCGGGCGAGCGGACGACTTCCGGAAGCGCTCGCCGCGCTCGAAGAAGCCATCCAGTTGGGAGAGACCAATCGCGGCCAGGATCATCCCCGGTTGGCGGTCGCCCTCAACGCCTCCGGTACGGTCCTGCGGGGTCTAGGTTCGCTCAGCAAGGCGCGGGACTACCACCTCCGGGCGCTGACGATCCTGGAGCACACGCTCGGTGGGGATCACCCCGCCTGCGCGACGACGCTGAACAACCTCGGCAACGTGGAACGGCAGGCCGGCGACGCCGATGGCGCAGTTCGCGCGCACGAGCGCGCTGTCGACATCCGGCGGGCCCATTTCGGGGTCAGCCACCCCGATGTCGCCACCTCGCTGAACAACCTGTCGAACGCCTACGCCGACGCGGGGAACTTCGCTGCTGCCCGCCGCTGCGCCGAACAGGCAGTCGAGATCGACACCGAGACTCTGGGCACCCGGCATCCTGCCCTGGCCGCCGACCTGATCAACCACGGTGTGATCCTGCACGAGCTGGGCAGGTCAGAGGAGGCGAGCCAGGTGCTGGAGCAGTCACTTGGCATCTACGATCAGGCGTTCGGTGCCGCCCACCCGGACGTTGCCGTGATCCTCAACGACCTCGCCGCCGTCCGCCAAGCGTTGGGCGAGCCGGAACAGGCAAAGGACCTGCTCGCTCGCGCGGCTTCCATCCTGGACACGGCGACCGACGTCGACCCCAACCTCGCAGCGGTGCTACACAACCTGAGCAGAGCAAGCGCAGCGGCCGGCGACAGCGCCGGCGCTGCGGACGCCCTCCGACGCAGTCAGATCATCCGAGCCAAGCCGGCGGTTGCCGGAGCCGGGGTGATCGGCGCGTCTTGGCTGCTGCGACTGGACAAGGATGTCGCCACCGCCGAGTTCGACCTGGAGTAGACCCGCCGGACGCCATGCTCTCGCCGGAACCAGCCGGCAGGATGAACCCCACGAGCTATGAGGAACTGCGTCGGCGGGTGGCTGATGAGGGCGGGGTCCTCGGTACGACTGCACAGGTGCTGCGGGACGTCGAGGGCGCTGGGCGACTCGGCTCGACCGTACGTGCCGAGATCAGTCAGAAGCTTGAAGCGTACGGACTGCGGCATCTTCCGGCTGATCTGCCCCAATACCAGGAGCAGGAGGTGGTCGTGTACCTGACCTCTGGTCCTATCGCTGCCGTAGTCAACGCGATTCTCAACCCAGCAGGAGCACGGCCAAGGTGCTGCGCCAGCTTGCCGACAACAACGCGCAGGAGACGCTGGACAAGATCCGCCAGCTCGTCGGTCCACCGTCCGAATAGTCGACGGACACGTCCGGCGTTGTGATCCTCGCCGGCCCCGAGACCCGGCGCAACCACCACATGCGACGTAGAGGCCGTGACTGAAGCCTGGTTGCGATCCTCGCCGGATACAAGGTTCAGCGCAGTGTCCACACTAAGCAACGAGTCGGACGAGCGCTTGCGCGGGTCACCGGCGCTGGTCCGGGTGATGTCAGGTGAGTTCGAGGCCACCGTCGATGGTGAGGATCTGTCCGGTCAGCCAGGTGGCGACGGGGTCAGCCAGGCGGAGGACCCATGTGGCAACCTCGTCGGGCTCTCCCCGACGGCCAAGCGGGATCCGTCCGGCCTCGTCTTGCTTGATCTGGTTGAGCACCGGTTCGGGGAGGCCGGCGGCGGTCAGGGCCTCGCTTTCGGTGGGGCCGGGGGCCAGGGCGTTGACTCGGATTCCTGTGGCTGCTAGTTCCAGTGCCCAGCATCGGGTGAGCTGTTCCAGGGCGGCCTTGGAGGCGGCGTAGTGGGCGATGCCGGGTGCCGGGCGGTGCCCGTACGTGCTGGAAAGGTTGATGATCGACCCCTGGGTCTGCTGCAGGTGGGGCAGGGCCGCGCGAGCGAGCAGGCTGGGCGCGGTGACGTGAAGATCAAATAGGTTGGCGATGCCGTGCGTAGTTGCGTCGGCCAGCGGCATGATCGTCGTGGCACCGGCGTTGTTGACCAGGACGTCGACCCGATCCCATCGGTCAACGGCGGCGTCGATGACTGCCTGGGGTGCATGTGTGGCGCGGATATCGGCGGCAAGCACGGCGATGCGTGGGTGCTGCTGCGCGGTGGTGTTCAGCGCGTCTTTACGGCGCCCGACGCCGAGGACGTGCGCGCCGGCCTCGGCGAATGCGATCGCGGTCGCACGACCGATTCCCGACCCCGCTCCGGTAACGATGACAACACGGTCCGCAAACGACCCACTGTCGTTGGGTTTCATCATCACAACACCTTTCGTTCGACGTTCGTAGAACATCGAACAAGGTACCATGTGGGGGTGAAGGAAACACGGCACCCGGATCCCGAGGAGATGGTTCTCACTGAGGTGATGGCGGCACTGAGTGACCCGATCCGGGTTGGGCTGGTCCGGTTGCTGTCCGACGGCCAGGAACAGGGCTGGGGAGCACTGCGGGTCCCGGTCTCCAAGTCGACGTTGAGCCACCACCTACGGGTGCTGCGGGACGCGGGGCTTACCCGTACCCGGCAGGAAGGCACTCGGTGTTACGTCGTCCTGCGCAGCGAGGACCTGCACACCCGGTTCCCCGGCCTCCTGGACGCCGTCCTGGCCGCTGCGGACAGTGAGGACGTAGGCAGCCAGGTAGGTCTAGCGACCGACGGCAGCCGAGTCAGGCAACCGCGCAGGTAGACCCTGACCAGGGCTCGGCGCGGTCAAGAGGCCAAGCGCAGGTCACGTCGATGAGTATCGCGTTGGACACGCTACGCCTCCGCGCACGATGACTCAACGCTAATGCGCGTAGTCGCGATCCTCGCCGGACCCGGAGGTCCGGCGCAGCGCCGGTAGGCTGCCGCGGGTGCGGATCTGGCGGGCGTGGTTGCGATCCTCGCCGGACCCGGAGGTCCGGCGCAGCCGCCTGACGCATCTGCCCCGCCCGGACATCGGGTCGTTGCGATCCTCGCCGGACCCGGAGGTCCGGCGCAGCCCGGCGGTGACGCCGGGGGGACTGCAAACGATGGGGGCGGTTGCGATCCTCGCCGGACCCGGAGGTCCGGCGCAGCAACCCCGACCAGCCCTCCCTGTTCGACACCCCGGAAGGTTGCGATCCTCGCCGGACCCGGAGGTCCGGCGCAGCGACTCGGCCATGTACCGGGCAAAGCGGTCTTCCCGGCGGTTGCGATCCTCGCCGGACCCGGAGGTCCGGCGCAGCTGGGTGGCTACGCAGACAACCTGGTTTCAGGACACCTGGTTGCGATCCTCGCCGGACCCGGAGGTCCGGCGCAGCGACCTGGTCTTCCTGGCCGACGTCGCAGAGCGGATGTTGTTGCGATCCTCGCCGGACCCGGAGGTCCGGCGCAGCAAATGACCGCCTGCCGGTCGGCCTCCGGATCGGCGTAGTTGCGATCCTCGCCGGACCCGGAGGTCCGGCGCAGCCGAGTTCGCCGGGCTCGACCAGGTCCGCTACTTCGACGTTGCGATCCTCGCCGGACCCGGAGGTCCGGCGCAGCCCACCTGGTCGTAGCTGAACTGCATGACGTCCGACTCGTTGCGATCCTCGCCGGACCCGGAGGTCCGGCGCAGCGCGATCGCGGCCAGGTTCACCGTGTCGTAGGTCGCGGAGTTGCGATCCTCGCCGGACCCGGAGGTCCGGCGCAGCGCCCAAAGCCGCGGGCCATCGTC
>NZ_JBHMIP010000053.1:0-15680 GCF_048060245.1 Micromonospora sp. LOL_014 | reverse complement strand
CCGCCCCCACGACCTCATCACGACCGTGACCAGCAGTTACCCCACTACGCAATGACCCTGGCGGCTCCGCACGCGGCTCCGACTGCTCGTTGAGCCATCGGGCCAGGGGATGCTCTTCGCCTCGGTCATCTGACACGTCGACCTTTCATGCCGAAGAATCCCCGTGACGGGGCACACACGTGGTCCGTCTTCGCCAGGCCCAGCCTGGCCTGGCCGGACAGTTCGCGTTCGGCATCGACCAGCCGATCGGAATCCTCCGCAGGACGGGCGCGGCCCGTTGGTGATCATGAAGTTGCGAAGCCACATGATCACGAGAAGGACCGCACCCGCCGATGCCATCATCACCCACCGAGATTCTGCTGCCACACCGACCCACCGATACGCCACCACCGGCGGCGGTCACCAACAGCGAGCGTCGCAGCCTGTTCGTCGCGTTGAGGGCAGTGCCCGACCCGCGTGATCCGCGCGGTCGCCGCTACCCCCTGGTCAGCGTGCTCGCCGTCGCGGTGTGCGCGGTGCTGGCCGGGGCGTGCACCTTCGCCGCGATCGCCGACTGGGTACGGGACCTGGACCGGACGTTGAGTCGGCGGCGGCGGACGCGTAGTGCCTGTACGGCGTGCGGGAAGTCCAGGGCAAGCGGGCCGGTGCAGGTCACCGCTTGCAGCCGGCGGATGTCGTAGCGGCCGTGTCCACGGGTACTGGACTGGTCCTGGATCGGGATCTTCGCCCAGGGCAGGGTCTTGAGCTGCCGATACAGACGCGGTTGATTCTTCTTCACGGTGAAGACGTAACCGGCCTGCTTGTCCTCGGTCAGCCAGCGGGCGTGCTCGCGCTGGGTGTGCAACGCGTCGGCGGTGACCAGCACCCCGGTCAGATCAAGAGCTTCCAGCAGGGGCCGTAACCGTGTCAGCTCGTTGGTCTTGCCGTCGACGTCGACCTGGCCCAGCACGGCGCCGGTGTGCTGGTCGAGCACGGCGAGTAAGTGCACCTGGGCGCCTGCCGGCCCGCTGCCCCGCAACGTTTTGCCGTCCACGCTGTACACCCGCCGGTCCGGGCGCGTCGACGCGCCGGCCGTGATGATCCACCGGCCGATCGCATCGTCCAGGGCGTCGGCGTCGACACCGGCCAGGATCCTGCGGAAGGTCGACTCGTCCGGCGCCCGATGCCAGCCGGTCAGCGGATCACGCCACACCCCCAGGCCGGCCAGGACCGACTGCGGGGCGTCTGCGGCCCACTCCGCAACCGCGGCTGCCGACCGGGCACCCGCCAGCACAGCGGCGACCGCGGCCGGCCAGGACCCCGACCAGGGGATGCACCACACCCCGCGGGTCACGCCGATCCGGCACCACGGTCAACGCCTCGGCCAGACTCGTCCGGCACGAAGCGGGCAACGGCACTGCGACCTGATCCGCGTGCGACGCCAGCACACCGATCAGCGTTGATGTTTCCAACGGGCGCGGTCCTCGATTGATCCATCTCAGCTTCGACACCTGGATGATCAACGAAAGGCCGCGCCCGACCTTATATCACCACGACCGGGAGTGTCCGCCCACGACGCTCACACCGGGCATATCGCCACCTTGCCTGAGCCCTGCCGGTCGGAGAACGCCGGCTCGTAGTACGCCTCCAACAACAAGCGCACCACCTCGCCGACGAGTTTGTCCGACCAGGTCTGCAGTCCCAGCGGGCGGGTCTTCCCGTTCCTTTTGGGATGTGGACCCGCCGGACGGGGGCGAATCGGTAGCGCTCGTGACGCATCGCCGCGATGATGCAGCCGATCTTCGCCTGGGACACGCCATCCACGGTCTCCTGCATGACCCCGACCGGCAGGAATGCCGGAACCGCGCCCCGGTCCGACCCGACAGATCATGGTGCTCGAACGGCAACTGCACGGCGACCGGGTCCGATTCGCCCCTGCGGATCGGGCGTGGCTGGCGGCTCTGCTGCATCCGCTGCTGCGAACCGTGCTGAACCATTTGCGGTTGCTGGTGCGCCCGGATACCGTGTTGCGCTGGCACCGGGACCTGACCGCCCGGCGGCACGCCCGCCGTTCCCGGCCTCACCAGGCCGGGCGGCCACGAATCGTCCGGTCGATCCGCCGGCTGGTCCTGCGCCTGGCCTCGGAGAACCCTGCGTGGGGATACCGCCGTATCCACGGCGAACTGCTCGTGCTGGGCGTCAAGGTCGCTGCGTCCACCGTCTGGGAGATCCTGAAAGAGGCGGGCGTCGATCCGGCACCTCAGCGCACCAGCAGCTCCTGGGCGGCGTTCCTGCGCTCCCAGGCCCACGCCGTCATCGCCGCGGACTTCTTCGAGACGACCACCCTGACTGGCACCCGTCTCTACGTCCTGGCCGTCATCGAGCACGCCACCCGCCGGATCCGGATCCTCGGTGCCACCGCGCACCCGACCGCAGGCTGGGTGGCCCAGACCGCACGCAACCTGGTGATGGACCTCGAAGACGCCGGCTGCCAGGTGAAATACATGATCCGGGACAGGGACGGCAAGTACCCGGTCCTGTTCGACACCGTCCTCGCCGACGCCGGTATCGACATGGTCTTCAGCGGAGTCCGGATACCCCGGATGAACGCGGTGATGGAACGCTGGGTCCGGACCTGCCGGCGTGAACTCCTCGACCGGACGCTGATCCTCAACCAGCGGCACTTGCGGCACGCGCTCCGCGAATACGAGGTCTCCTACAACGAGCATCGCCCTCATCAGGGCATCTCCAACGTCCGGCCACTCGCGCCACTGCCCGAACCGATCACCGACCCGGACCGTCTCGCCCGCCTGAACATCCACCGACGTGACCGCCTCGGCGGCATCCTTCACGAATACGAACATGCCGCCTGACCTGCCCGGATGACATTCTCGGCAGGTACAAGGTCAGCCGGCGGATCTGCGGACCGGGGTGTCGTCGAGAAGATCGGCGGCGAACTCGCCAAGGGCGATGCGGTTCGGCAGGCCGGTCTTGGCCATCAGGTTGCCGACGTGCCGCTCCACGGTGCGCGGCGACAGGTGCAACCGGTCGGCGATCTCCTGGTTGCCCAGGCGGCCGACGAGCAGGCCCAGCACCTCGAACTCCCGCGCGGTGACGCCCACCGACCGCAGCGCCGGCGGGATCCGGTCGACGCCGTCGCGGCGCTGCGGGGCCCGCGCGCCCGACTTGCGCAGCAGGGCCCGACAGGCACCGGCCACCCGGCGGACGTTGCGGTCGTGAAAGTAGCGCTCGGCGGTGCGCAGCCAGCCGGCCGGGTCGCCCCAGCCGTCCTCGATCGCGGCCTCGGCGACCAGCCGCAGGCCCAGGTTGCGGCTCATCTCGAAGGGCTCCGCTGCGGTCAGGGCCGCGGCTACCGCGTCCGCTGCCTCCACGCCCCGCCCGGAACGGCCGAGCAGGACGGCGTACGCGAAGAGGGCGAACTGCCGGTCCCAGCGCAGGGCGCTCGCCGGGTCGACGGCCACTGCGTCGTACTCCGGCCAGTCGGCATCCCCGGCCAGTACCCGCAGGAGCAGGTGCAGGCCATGCCGACCGGACAGGTAGTAGACGCTCGGGCCGCTGTTCAGAGCGGACATCGCCTGGGCCAGCTCGTCGTGGGCCAGCCGTCGGTCCTCGCCAAGTAGCGCGCAGAACGCCCCGGCGAGCCCGTGCGCCCGCGGCGCGTGCAGGGCGAGGTTGCCGCCCCATCGCTGGAACTCGGCCAGCGCCGAGGTCATCTCGCCACGGTCGCCTTGGTGCCCGGCGCAGACCGCCCGCAACAGCAGCAGATAGCGCGTGGTCTCCAGCAGCTTCAGCCGCACAGTGGAGCCCAGCACCTGGTCGATGAGCGTGCGCGCGGCGGTGTGGTCGCCGCGCAGGATGGTGTGCAGCGCGATGCTCGCCTCGGCCTGGTAGCGGGCGGTCACGGCGCCGGCCTGGCCGGCCTTGTCGCGAGCCTGTTCCAGCCGGGTGGTGTCGCCGTGTCGCAGCGCGTCGTCGTTGCCGAGCCGGACCAGCGCGTGGACCTCCCAGATCGGCAGGCCGTGCCGGACCGCCAGGGCATTGGCCCGTTCCAGGCAGCGGGTCGCCTCGTCCGGGTCGCGATGCCGGACGATTGCGCCGAGCAACTGCCATGCCTGGCAGGCGACGACCGGCAGCGGTACGGACTCGGCGACGGTGGCCGCCTGGCGGGCAAGCCGCTCCGCGTGGGCGAACTGGTCGATGCCGGTGGTGTCCAGGACGAGGTGCGCGGCCACCACGTCGACCGGGGCGATGTCCTCCGGGGCGGGGACCGGGCCGAGCAGTTCCCTCGCCGCGTCCACCTGCTGTGTCGCCTCCTCGACCCGCCCCGCCACCGCCGCCGCCCAGGCGACCTGGGTGTGCAGGTGGGCGCGCCGCCGGGCGGTGAGCCCGCGTACCTGGTCGAGGGTGTCGATCGAGGCGAGCGCCCGTTCCACCTCGCCGGCCTCGGCCAGCGCGAGCAGCAGCTGCTCCAGAGCGTCGGCCCGGGCCGGCGCGTCGGTCAGCAGGTCGCATGCCCGGTCCAGAAGGGATACCGCAGAGGCGGCCGCGCCTGCGGTCAGTGCGCGCCGGCCGGCCTCGGCGAAGAGCCGGCCCGCGGCGAGGCGGTCGCCCGCGTCCAGTCGCAGCCGCGCCGCGACCTCGCACCACTCTCCGTGGTGGTCGGGGTAGAGGGTGTCCACCGCGTCGGCCACGGTGCCGGCGAGCCGCACCTGGTCCGCGCGGTCCAGATGGGCCAGGACGGCGTCCCTGCTGAGCTGGTGGTGGAACGCGTACCAGTCGGCGGCGTGCTCGTCCGGGGCGACCAGATGGCCGGCCAGATCGTCCTGGAGCAGGCTCAGCATGACCCGGTCGGACAGTCCGGTAGCCAGTTGCACGACGGCGAGCGGGAAACGCGGCCCGAAGGTGGCCGCCGCCGACAGCACCTCGCGGGTCTGCGGGCCGAGGATGGCCACGCGTCGGGACAGCGGACGGGTGAGTTCCGGGGTGACCGCGTCCGCATGATCGCCGAGCCGCCACGCGTCGCCGTCCGGGACGAGCACCTCGTCGTCCACCATGACCTTGAGCATCTCCTCGGCCATGAACGGATTTCCGGCGCTGCCGGCCCACAGCAACTCCATCGCGGTCTCGGGCACCAGCGACCCGTCGACCTCCAGGCAGGCGCCGGCCATCCGGCGCAACGTCGGGCGGCGTAGCGGACTCAGCTCGATCAGGGCGCACCGGCCGCGCTGGGCGGCGGTGCGGGCCAGCGCGTACGCCACGCTGTCGCCCTCGCGGATGCCGCCGAGGAGCAATGTGGGCTGCATGTCCACGTTGTCCACGAGGTACTCGAGTACGGTGAGGGTCTCGGCGTCGGCGTCGTGTAGGTCGTCCAGCGTGAGCAGGCACCCGTGGTCGCGGCCGGCCAGGCCGATGAGCTGGAGGGTCGCCTCGGCGAGCACGACCAGGGACTCGCCGCCGCCTCTGGTCGGCGGGGCGCCCCACCCGGGCACCATCCGGCCGAGGACCGGCCCGTACGGCCCGAGCGCGGCCGGGTCTACCTGTTCCATCCGCAGCAGGTAGAGGATCGCCTCCATGAGCGGCCGTAGCGGGGTCGCCGGGCCGATGGCACTGGCCCGGCCCCGCATCAGCCGCATGTCGGCGGTGTACGCGATCTCGGTGATCGTTGACAGCAGGCGGGACTTCCCGATGCCGGGCTCGCCGGTGATGAAGACCGCGCCACCGCGGCCGCTGCGGGCCTCGGCCAAGGCGCTCTCGACTGCGCTCACCTCGCGTTCCCGGCCGATCAGCGCAGTCGAATGCGGACGCATGACCCCGAATTTTACTCGGAGAACCGGCGAGGTAACAGCTTGACAACGGCCGTCGTGGGCTGCCCTCGTCGGGCCGGTGCTACCTTGTATCTGGGCAGCAGGTGGTCTCCATGGTGACCAGATTCTCCGCGCCGGTGCCTTGCGCGCCGGCGACGATCCCGGCCGTGACCACGGCGACCGGCAGGGCGATCTGGGCCAGCACGGCCGCGCGGACCCCGAAGGTCACCGAGGGCAGCAGGCGCATGTGGCCGACCGCGTGTTCGGTGGTGGATTGGTTGTTCTCATTGTCATTCTCGGCCACGGATCAGATCCCTTCTGCCGGACTGTCGACGGTTCGGTGCAGGTCGGAAACGGGCTGGAGAAGCAGGACGGAGGGCACTTCGCGCGGCGCGGCGAGCCGGAGCAGCCCGTACCCGATCCCGGCGAGACCCGTCAGCAGCCCGGGCGTGACGACGTTGCCGGGCGCCCCGCACACCGGGCCACGGCGGCGCAGCGCGTCGAGCACCCGCCCGGTGTGCCGACGCAGTGCCGGCGCGGCGGGCGAACCGGGGTCCCCGGACGGACCGGCGATCGTCGAGAGCACCTCGAGCACCCCCAGCTCCCCGTGGCACAGCGACTGGTCGCGGTGGGCAGGGCCGTCCGCCAGGGCGGTCACGTCCGCGGCCGATGCCTCGTGCGGCACGCAGGCGCCGGCCAGGGCCAGGCCGGGGCCGCCATTGCACCAGCCGCCGGCCGGGAGCCCGCCGCTGTCGGTGGCGCGGGCCACCACCTGCGCGGCCAGCCGGCGACCGGCCGCTCGGTGGCCCGGCCGAGGACCGTACCGGGCGAGCGCCCAGCCGATCCCACTGAGCCCGTCGGCGAAGGACAGCGGCAGCGGACCGGTTTCCCGGTCGGCGATCTGGGCGAGCTGGTCGGCGCAGTCCAGTTCCGTCACGGGAGCGGACCCGAGGCCGAGGTCGCGGCGTACCGCGGACAGCGCGGCCAGGCGGCCGGCGAGACCGTCGGCCCAGCCCGGGGCGGTCGCCGCCGGTGCCGAGCGCGCGGCGAGGCCGGCGAGGCGCGCGGCGCTCTCACACAGGGCCGGGTCGTCCACCAGCAGGCCGAGCCGGGCCAGGCCGTACGCGATCCCGCCGAGCCCGGTCAGGCCGCCCCAGCCGACCGCCTCGACCAGTTCGGGGCGGGACGTGAACAGGTCGACCAGCGCGGGTGCGCCGGATACCGCACCGCGGGCCTGCCCGGCGTACCGGTCGATGCCGGTGACCGACGCTAGCTGCGCGAGGAACAGGGCCACCCCGAGGTAGCCGGTACCCAGGCTCGCGCCCATCGGCAGCACCAGCCATTGGCCGTCGACGTGCTCCAGGCCGAGCCAGTTGATCCGCTCCTCGCCGGACATCCTCGCGACGATCCCGTCGGCCATCGTGCGGGCGGCGGCGAGCAGGGCGTCCGGGTGCACGACCGGGATGGTGGGGTTCGCCGGGGCGGGTGAGCCGGGCCGGGGCGTCGGGTGCGCGGGCGCGCCGCGGCGGGTGGCCAGCGTGGCCGAGATGATCCACTCCTGCTGTCGCCGGTCCACCTCGCACAGTCCGGCGAGAGTGTCGAGCGCGGCGGACACTCCGGCCCGGGGCAGCGGCACCGGCAGGCGGGCGCCCTCCGGCGTCTGTAGCTCGCCGGAGCCGGCCGAGGCCAGGAACATCGGCACGTCGCCGTTCCACATCGCGGCGATCTCGTGCCCGATGAGCTGGGCGAGCAGCGGGTTGCCGGTGCGGTTGGCGTAGAGCACGGAAAGCGCGTTGTCCCGGTCCAGCGCGTCGCGTAGCAGGTCCGGGTGGGTGGTCTCGTCGAGGATCGTGGCGTACATCCAGCTGGGCCGGGTGATGACCCGGATCTCCAGGTCGGCGCAGGCGGAGACGAGGGCGGCGAACTCGGCGCGATGCCCGGTGACGAAGTCGTACGCCTGCCGGAAGCCGACCACGATGGCCTGCTCGTGGTCGGCCGGGTCGAGGTCGACGCCGGCCAGCCGAGGCCGGTTGGCCGAGCCGGTCATCGCGAACGGCCGCCGGATGAGCCGCATCCGGTCGGTGCCGGCGTCGAGCCAGTCCACCACGCTCGTCGGGCAGTGGCCGCCGCGGTCGCCGCCGAGCCCGGACAGGTCAGCGACGCCCTGCTCGCCGACCACGAGCAACGGCAGCAGCGCGGTGCGGTACACCGACGAGGCCAGCGTCTCGGCCGCCGGGTCGGCGGCGCCGGGGGCGACCAGTTCGGCGTTGAACAGCGTCTCGGTGTCGATCAGCACCGGGGTGCCGGCGTCCGCGACGAGGTTCTCGTAGTGCATGTCGGTGGTGCGCAGCACGTGCAGCAGGGCCAGCAGCGCGCCCTGCCGGCGGTAGAACCGGTCGGCCTCGGCCCGGTCCGGCAGCTCCCGGGCCGCCACGTACGCGGACCAGCCGTAGCCGGGGCGGGCGAGGGTGCGCACGGTACCCGGGGACAGCTCGGGGTGCGCGGCCGACAACCGGTCGATGAACCGGCCCATGACGACCTGGGTGGTCACGTCCCGCGGCTTGTAGACCACCCGGCTGCCGTCGGCGAAGTCGACGAAGGCGACGGTCCGGCCGCCGTGGTGCCGGTCACCGCGACCGGCCACGATGGCGACGACCGGGCCGGGGTCGGTGGTGTCGAGCAGCGCGTCCACCACCTCGGCGCGGTCGGCGGCCAGGCGGTCGAGCAGTTCCCGGGTGGCCGCCACGGCGGCGTCGCTGGCCTGGGCCAGCAGCCGCGCCAGCACAGGATAGCCGGTGAGCAGCTCGGCCAGGCCGTCCGCGGCCGCCATGCCGCGGGCGAAGTCGAGGAACCGGGCCCGCTCGTCGTCACCGGTCAGTCGGCCCAGGGCGCCCCACCGGTGCAGCTCGGCGACCAGCGTACGGGCGGCGAGGTCGACCAGGCCGCGGCGCAGCGCGATGCCGATTCGCCGGGTGACCCTCGGGATGTCGAGCCAGGCGGCGACGGGGTCGAGGCCGGCCGCGATCCGTCGGACCGCGTCGTCGGCGAACGGCCGGAGCACCCAACCGAACGCGTCCCGCCATTCGCCGTCCATCTCGGCGCCGGTGGCCGGCACCGCGTCGGCGACGGCGCGTTCGGCGGTCGCCACCCACGCGGGCCGGGTGGTCCGGGCGGCGAGCGCGGCGGCCGGCTCGGCGCGCAGCGTCCGCATCGCGTCCGGGTCCAGCCCGAGGTCGGCGACGCGGGCGGTGAACGGGTCGCCGAGGTCCAGCCCTGCCGGGACGGCTGCGGCGCCGGGCCGGGTCCGCTCGTGCAGGGCCAGCGCTGGCGCCCACCACTCGGCATCGAGGAGGGTTCCGCCGGAGGTGGCGGAGGCGCCGGTCGCGGTCATGCGGAGAACGATGCCGGTCCGCCCCGCGCGTCGTCATGGGGGTCGGACACCCACATTTCTGCGACCGGTCCGGTCCGCGCGGGGGGCCAGGCGCGACGACCGGCCCGGCCAGGGCTGTCACGGGCCACCGGCACGCGCACCGGGGCCGGCGCCGACCGCTGATCGGCAGGCCGGGCGAGAAATGTGCGGGACCTTGCCGGATGCGACCCGCCGCGAGGCGGGCAAGTCTGATTCCACCGTACGTGACCAGGGCATCATCGCCCGGCATGGTCCCGGCGGTGACCGATCGCTACGAACCACGGAGCGAGCGATGGAATACCGGATTCTCGGCCCTCTCGAAGCCCGACACGAGGGTGCCGCCGTCGATGTCAGGGGCAGGCGTCAGCTGACCGTTCTCGCCCTGTTGCTCATGGACGCCAACCGGGTCGTGCCCATCGACCGCCTCGTCGAGGGCGTGTGGAGCACGGCGCCGCCCACCACCAGCCGCAGCCAGATCCACATCTGCGTCTCGTCCCTGCGCCGTCAGCTGTCCCTGGGCAGCGATCCGATCGACACCCGCGCTCCCGGCTACCGGCTGCGGGTCGCCGACGGGGAGCTGGACCTGCACGTCTTCGAGTCCCGCGTTGCGGCTGCCCGCGCGGCGGCGCGCGCTGCGGCCCCGCAGCGCGCGGTGGCCGGGCTGCGCTCGGCACTGGCGCTGTGGACCGGCCGCGCGCTGGCCGGTATCGGCGGCGACGTCGTCCGCGCGGTGGCCGCCCGATACGACGAGCAGCGCCTGGCCGTGCACGAGGAGTGCCTGGCGTTGGAGCTGGCACACGGCCCGGGTACCGCGTACGATCTCGCCGGCGAGCTGCTGGCACTGGTCGCCGCGTACCCCCGCCGGGAGCGCCTGCTGGCGTTGCTGATGACCGCGTTGTACCGGGCCGGCCGGCAGGCCGAGGCACTGGACGAGTACCACAAGGCGCGGCTGCGGTTCGTCGGCGAGTTGGGCATCGAGCCGGGTGGCGAACTGGTCGCGCTCTACCGGCGGATCCTCGCCCACGACCCGGCCCTGGCCGGCCCGGCCGCGCCGACGCCCCCGCCAGCGCCGACGCCCCCGCCAGCGCCGACGCCCCCGCCGGCACCGGCTGCGGAGAGCCGGGGCCCACGCCGGCTGCCGGCCGACGTCGTGGACTTCACCGGACGGAGGGAAAGCCTCGCCCGGCTGCTCGCGGCACCCGATCGGACCGGCGGGACCGCGGTACCCACGGCGGTGGTCAGCGGCCGCGGCGGGGTCGGCAAGACCACGCTCGCCGTGCACGCCGCCCACCTGCTCGCCCCGCAGTTCCCGGACGGGCAGCTCTTCGCCCGGCTCTCCCGGCAGGGCGTGGCGGAGAACCCGTACGACGTGCTCGGGCGGTTCCTGCGGGCGTACGGGCTGGACGACCGGGACATCCCGGACGGCACCGAGGAACGGGCGGAGACCTACCGCGACCTCATGGCCGACCGGCGCGCCCTGGTGATTCTCGACGACGCGCTCACCGAGAGCCAGGTGTTCCCGCTGCTGCCGGGCACGTCCCGGTGCCGGGTGATCATCACGTCCCGCCAGCCGCTGCCGGGCCTGCCCGCCGGCGTCCGCGTCCGGCTCGTGCCCTTCACCGAGAGCAGCGCCCTGGAGCTCGGTGCCCGGATCGCCGGGCATGCCCGGATCGACGCCGACCGTCAGGCCGCCGTGGCCCTGAACGAGGTGTGCGGCTACCTGCCGCTCGCCCTGCGCCTGGCCGCCGCCCGGCTCGCCGCGCGACCGCACTGGACGGTCGCCGACCTGGTGGCCCGGCTGGGCAGCGGCTCCGGCTGGCTGGACGACCTGGAGGCACAGACCGGCGTGGACCACGCGTACACCGGCCTGAGCGACGACGCGGGCCGCCTCTTCCGGCTGCTGCCACTGGTCGAGGCGCCCGACTTCCCGGCATGGGTGGGCGCGCCACTGCTGGACGTGGACGTCGCCCGGGCGGAGGCGCTGTGCGACGAACTCGCCGACGCGGACCTGCTTGTCGTCCGGCCCGGCCCGGGCGGGACGCGGTACTGGGTGCCCGGCTGGATCCTCGGCTACGCGCGCCGCCGGCAGCCGCCGGAGGACGACCCGGCACTGCGGAAGGCGCTGGAGCGGCTACTGGGCGCGCTGCTGCACCTGTCCGAGACGGCGCACCGGCGGCAGGGCGGCGACGACCTGCGGCTGGCCGGAAACGGGGCGAGCCGGTGGGAACTGCCGGGCCCGCGGGCGGAACTGATCACCGCGGACCCGGACTGGTACCGGCAGGAGCGTTTCTGGGTGTTGCGGGCGGTGCGGCAGGCGACCGCGGCCGGCTTCACCGAACACGCGTGGGGCCTGGCGATGTGCACGGTGACCTTCGCCGAGCCGCTGGGCCCCCATCGCCGGGAGCCCGCCGGCTCCTACCCGGACGGTGAGCCGTGACCGCCCGGCCGACCCAGCTCGGCCTGCGCGCCCAGGACGGTGTGCAGAAGCACGTTCGCGCCGTTGACGAGGTCGCCGGGCAAGGTGTCCTCGCCCGGCGCGTGGCTGACCCCCCGGCTACTGGGTACGAAGATCATCCCGATCGGCGCGAGCTGGGCCACGATCTGGGCGTCGTGCCCGGCCCCGCTCGGCATGGTGCGGTGCTTCAGCCCGAGCAGGTCGGCCGCCTCCCGGATCACGCCGCGCAGCGGAGGCGCGGTCGACACCGGACGCGACCGCATCGCGGCCCGCACCCCGATCCGGCATCCGGAGGCCGCCGCCACGCGGGCGCACTGTTCCCGCAGGACGGCCTCGCCCCGCGCCAGCCGGACCGGGTCGGTGTCGCGTACCTCGGCAGAGAGCCGCACCTCGCCCGGGACGGTGTTGGTGACATTGGGCGTGGCGGTCAGGTAACCGGTGGTGGCGGTCGTGCACACCCCGTCCTCGGCGGCGATCCGCCGGGTGGCGAGCACGATCTCGGCCGCGGCGACCAGGGCGTCCCGGCGGTCGGGCATGGGCGTGGTCCCGGCGTGCTGCGCCTCGCCGGTCACGTCGATGTCCAGGATCGTGCGCCCGACGATGCCCTCCACTACACCGACCGGCACCCCGTGCCGTTCCAGCGACGGGCCCTGCTCGATGTGCAGTTCGAGGAAGGCGGCCACGCTGCCCGGCGGCCAGACCGCGTCGGCCAGCCGCTCCGGCGTGCCGCCCGACTCGGTCAGGTACGCGCTGACCGGACGCCCGGCCCGGTCGGTGGCGTCGAGCGGGTTCTCCAGCGAGCCGCACAACGCCCGAGAGCCCCAGAACGGCGCCTGGATCAGCGCCCCCTCCTCGTTGGCGAAGGCGACGACGACCATCTCGACCGGCAGGTCGACGCGGTGCTCATGGAGGACCCGCAGCACCTCCAAGGCGGCGATCACCCCGTACGCGCCGTCCAGCCGGCCGCCCTGCACGACGGTGTCCATGTGCGAGCCGACCAGCAGGACCGGCCCGGGGGCGCGGGGCGGCCCCGGCCGGCGGGCGAACAGATTCCCGGCCGGGTCCGTCTCGACGTGCAGGCCGGCCGCGCCGCACCGGTCCCGGAGGAAATCGCGCGCCGCGTTCTCCTGCGCGCTCAACCCCAGCCGGGTCACCCCGCCGGCCGGATCGGCACCGATCTCGCCGAGCAGTTCCAATTCCTCGATCATTCGCGCACCGTCGATCCGAAGCCCGGCATGGCGCTCCAGGACCGCATTCCCCGCTCCGCGTGCTTTCAGATCCGACTGGGTCATGGCTCATCTCCCGATTGTCTTTTTCGACATCGCGTCTTCATCGCTTCTCCGATCGCCTGTCTGGAACTTCCCGTCTTCCCTGGAAGGAAGCACGCCGATGACCCAGGTGCTGATCTGCGCCGCGCACACGCTGACCCGGATGGGGCTGCGCGCCGTGGTCGAGGGCTCTCCCGGTGCCGTGCTCGCTGGGGAGGCTGCCGACGAGCGGCGGGCGCTCGGGCTGGTCCGGTCGCTGCGTCCGGACGTGCTGATCGTGGACGAGACGCCGCCGGAGGTGGACGGCGTCGAACTCGCCCGGCGTACCCGGGCCGATCTCCCAGTGCCGGCCGTGCTGCTCCTGCTCGACGACCGCGACCAGCGCGTGGTGGAGGGCCTGCGGGCGGGCGTCCTCGGGATGCTGCACAAGGGCTGCGAACAGGCCGAACTGGACGCCGCGACGCGGGCCGTGGCGGGCGGCCGGCGGTTCCTGTCCGCCCGGCTGGCCGGCTCGGTGGTGGACCGGGTGGCGCGCACCGTCCCGCCGACGCTCGCCCGGCTGACGCCTCGCGAACTGGAGGTGCTCTCGCTGCTGGCCGGCGGGCTGTCCAATGAGGAAATTGGCGCGCACCTGCTGGTGAGCCGGCCCACCGTCAAGTACCACGTGTCGCATCTGCTGCAGAAGCTCGACGTGCGGGACCGGCTCCAGGCGGCGGTCTTCGCGTACCAGCACGGGATCACCGGTCCGACCGGCTGACCTCGGCCATGCCCGCCGCGTTGGCCACGCCCGGGCCGCGCCACAGCGGTGAGCGCGGCCGCCCCGACCGTGCCGGCGCCGAGACCGATCTCGCGGACCAGGAAGAGCATCAGCTGACCGGCCACGATGGACATGAACGGGTCGCGGTCGCCGGCGCACCGGGAGATCGCGCGCAGCGCCGGGTCGCCAGCGCCCGCTGCTCGACCGCCATGGCCGCAGCCCGCCAGGACGGACGCCCGGCCGGCACGCCGAGCAAATCGTCCACCGTCGTCAGATCCACCATCGCCGCGTCCCTCTCGGCCCGGCTGCCTTCGCCGGTGCTGACTGCGACCGTAGAGGCCGGCGGGCACCCGCCGACACCGCCGTGGGAATGGTCTTACCCTATCCCGAGGGCGAGGTTCCGGAAATGCTATTGCCGGTCTATCGGATATCGCGGCTATCGTTTCCCCATTGTTTCTCTTTCTCCCGCGTCCGGTCCTCTTGACTGCTGCTGACCGCCATTCCTAATGTGCGCTGTGATCCCTTGGGAAAACTTGGCGAACCAGCGGAGAGGGAATCATGGGAAGCCTTCACACGGACATGTGGGAATCCGCCCCGGCGATGCTGCGCCCCCGCGAGACGCAGCGGGGTCCGCTCTCCTTCGGACAGCAGCGGCTCTGGTTCCTCGACCGCTGGCTGGCCGGCCGCCCCGTCTACAACATGCCGATCACTCTTCGCTTCAGCGGCCCGCTCGACGCCGAGCGGCTCGCCGGCGCCGTCCGCGCCGTCGCGGCCCGCCACGACGTGCTGTTCACCGTTTTCGAGGAGGGGCCGAACGGGCCGCTCCAGCGGGTGTCGCCCGACCGCGGGCTGCCCTGCCCGGTCACGGATCTGACCGGGACGGCGGACGCCCGGGCTCGGGCCCGGCAGGCCGTCGAACAGTACGCCACCCGCCCGTTCGACCTGGCCCGAGGCGCACTCCTGCGGGCGCATCTGTTCCGCCTCGCCGACGACGAGCACTGGCTCCAGTTGACCTTCCACCACATCGCCTGCGACGGCTGGTCGCTCGAGGTCTTCCAGCGCCAGCTGACCGAGGCGTATCGGGCCGGCGGCGTGCCGTCCGCTGCGCTGCCCGTCCAGTACGCCGATTACGCCCTGTGGCAGCGCGACACGGCCCAGGCGGCGGCCGACGCGGGGGCCCTGAACGCGTGGACCACCGCCCTGTCCGGCGCGCCGGCCGTGCTGGACCTGGGCGCGGACCGGCCCCGCCCGGCCGAGCTGAGCTACCGCGGCGCTGTGGAACACGTCCAACTCGGGGACGTCCCGCCCGCCGCGCTGGAACGGTTCGCCGCTGACGCCGGCGTCACCCCGTACGTCGTGCTCCTCGCCGCGTTCCAGGCGCTCGTCGCTCGGCACTCCGGTGGCGACGACGTGGTGCTCGGCTCCCCGACGGCCGGGCGCGGGCCGGCGGCGCTGGACGAGATGGTCGGCTTCTTCGCGGACTCGCTGGTGATCCGGACCAGCCTGGCTGGTGATCCTACGTTCCGGGCGCTCGTCGTCCGCACCCGGGCCGGTGTCCTGGACGCCCTGACGCGTGGCCGGGTCCCGTTCGACATGGCGGTCAACCACCTCCACCCCAAGCGCGACCTCGGCTACAGCCCGGTCGTGCAGGTCGTCTTCGCCCTGCACGAGGACGACGGGCCGGCCACCCTGGACGACGGCGTGACGGTCGAGCGCAGCGCGGTTCCGACCGGCACCGCCAAGTACGACCTGACCTGGTCGGTCTTCCGCGGCGCGCAGGGGCTGCGGCTGGAGGTCGAGTACGCCACCGACCTGTTCGACGCCGCGACCATCCGGGTCCTGGCCGGGCACTGGGAGACGCTGCTGCGGCGCGTCCTGGACGACCCGGACCGGCCGCTGAGCGAGATCGACCCGACGCCGGAGGATGAGGCGGCTCGGATCGGGGAGTGGTCGTGTGGCGGGGTCGGGGTGTCGGGTGCGGCGACGG
>NZ_JBHMIP010000052.1:0-15816 GCF_048060245.1 Micromonospora sp. LOL_014 | reverse complement strand
ATGGTCATGCAGCAGCACCTTCGGCGCCCGAACGATCTCCGCCAACGAAACAGCCACCATGCGAATCTATTCTTCCTTCAGTCGTTACTCGCCGATGTCATCACTCGCCGTCGGCCCGGCCGTGCTGCAGCCGGTCCCACACCCGGTCGGAGGTGAACGGCAGATCGGTGAAGCGGACTCCGGTCGCGTCCCGCAGCGCGTTCGCCAGCGCGGCGGCCACCGGATTGAACGGGCTCTCACTCATCGACTTCGCGCCCGCCGGCCCGAGCGGATCGCTGGTTCGGGCGAACAGCACCTCGGTGAGCGGCACGTCGGCATAGGTCGGCAGGTGGTAGCTGCGGAAATCGTCGGTGGTGACCCGACCCTGGTCGTCGATGTCCACATGTTCAGTGAGGGCGGCACCGAGAGCCTGCGCCACCCCACCTTCCACCTGCCCCCGGCACTGCATCGGGTTGAGCACCGTGCCGGCGTCCGCGCTGTGCACGCTGCGCAGGATTCGGATCTCCCCGGTGTCCGGGTCGACCGCTACCCGGAACCAGTGCGCGTCGAAGGCCACCGAGCGGTGCGCTCCGTCGGCGTGCCCCTCGGCGGTGAGCGGCCGGCCGGCCGTCGCTGCGGCCCGGGCCAAATCGACCAGATCGATCAGCCGGCCGGCGCACCGCACCGTTGTCGCGTCCACCCGGCACTCCCGCGGGTCGACGCCGGTCGCCCGCGCGGCGGCGTCGACCAGCACGTCCCGCAGTGCGACCGCGGCGCGCTGGGCGGCGGCGCCGGCCACCACGGTGCCGGTCGAGGCGAACGCCCCCGTGTCGTGACCGACCAGCGCGGTGTCCGACTGCCGGATCCGTATCCGGTCCACGGTGGTGGCCAGCGCGTCGGCGACCAACTGCCGGTGCACGGTGGTCGACCCGTTGCCGAACTCGGCCATCCCGATGTCCAACTGGTAGCCGCCGTCGGCGTCGAGGGTGACGCGGGCCCGGCCGTGGTGACCGCCCGGTGGTCCGGTGGCGATCATCGCCACCGCCATGCCGTCGCCGACCAGCCAGCCGGCTGCAACGTCCTCCTGCCGGATCTCGGTCCGGGCCCGCTGAATCAGCTCCAGGCACTGGTCCAGGCCGTAGCTGTGCACCCGTACGGTGTCGTCGTGCCCGACCGGGGTGACCAGCGGATCCTGCGGGCCGATCACGTTGCGGGCGCGGAACGCGACCGGATCGAACCCGAGCCGGCGGGCGAGCTCGTCCACGGCGGACTCCACCGCGAACGACACCTGACCCAGTCCGTAGCCGCGGAACGCGCCGGCCGGCACCGTGTTGGTGTAGACCGACCAACCGTCGACCTGCTTGTTCGCACACCGGTATAGGGCCACCGACTCGCTGCAGCCGTGCGCCAGCACCGCCGGGCCGTGGTTGCCGTACGCGCCGGTGTCCGCGACCACGTGCAGCCGGATCGCGGTCAGCGTGCCGTCGCGGCACCCCGCCACCGTCACCCGGGTGTCGAACGGATGCCGGGTGGTCGCCGCGGTGAACTGTTCGGCCCTGGTGAACTCCAGTTTCACCGGTCGTCCGGTGCGCAGCGCGGCCAGCGCCGCCACGTCCTCGACGAGCATCTCCTGCTTGCCGCCGAACCCGCCGCCGACCCGGCCGGCGACCACCCGGACCTTCTCGGTTGGCAGGCCGAACAGCCGGGCCAGCGCCCGTCGGGTCAGGTACGGCGTCTGGGTGCTGGACCGCACGGTCAGTCCGCCGTCCGGCTCCGGCCAGGCGATCGCTCCGTGCGTCTCCAGGTGGGCGTGCTGCACCCGTTGGGTACGAAACGTCGCGGTGAAGACCTCGTCGGCGTCGGCCAGCGCCCGGTCGACGTCGCCGATCTCACCGTGCACCTCACCGGCCACGTTGTCCACTGGCCGGGCGATGCCGCTGACCGCCGGTTCCAGGTCGTGCAGGACGGGCGCGCCCGGGAGCATCGCCGCCGCCGGGTCGAACACCGCCGGCAGCGGCTGATAGCTGACCCGGACCAGGTTGGCGGCCGTCTCGGCGGCCGCCTCGGTCTCGGCGACCACCGCCGCCACCCGCTGCCCGACGAAGCGGACCACGTCGTCAAGGAGCCGGGTGTCAGCCGGGTCCTCGCGCGGGTTCTCGTGCTGGGCGGTGGAGTACCGCAGGTCGGGGCAGTCGTGGTGGGTGAGTACCGCCAGGACCCCGGGTACCCGCACCGCGTCGTCGGTGTCGACGTCGACGATCCGGGCGTGCGGCACCGTCGAGCGGACCAACTTCAGGTGGGCCAGCCCGGGAACATCGACGTCGAAGGTGAACCGGGCGGTGCCGGTGACGATCTGCCGGGCGGCCGGGGCGGCCACGTTGCCGCCGACCGCCGGGCAGCCAGGGCCGCCGCCGGGGGTGCCGTCGGCGGTGCCGGTCACGTGCCGTACCCCGTCGAGCGCGTCGCGGACCGCCCGGTAGCCGGTGCACCGGCACAGGTTGCCCTTCAGCGCGCGCGGCAGGTCGGCGCGCTGGGTCTCGTCGAGCGCGGCCACCGTCATCACCAGCCCGGCGGTGCAGAACCCGCACTGGAATCCCTGCGCGTCGAGAAACCGCTGCTGCACCGGGTGCAGCGTGTCGCCGTCGGCCAGTCCTTCGACCGTGGTCACCGACCGGCCCTCGGCCCGTACCGCCGGGTAGACACAGCTGTGTACCGGGACTCCGTCGACGTGTACGGTGCACGCCCCGCAGTCCCCGGCGTCGCAGCCCTTCTTCACGCCGTACCAGCCCTGGTCGCGTAGGAACGTGCGCAGGCACTGGCCGGCGGCCGGTTCCCCGACGGCGGCGGTGCCGTCCACCACGACGTTCACCGGCCGTCCTCGCCGTCGGTGCCGGCCGCGGCCAGTTCGGCCCGGACCTGGTCGGCCATCCGCAGCGTGCGGTGCCGCCGCCAGCGCGGCAGGCCGTGCACGTCGTCGACCCAGCCGGCGGCGGCGCATCCGGCGTCGACCCGGTCCAGCAGTTCGGACCCGGTCGGTGCGGCCGGCAGCGACAGCACCACCGGGCGGCGGGTGGCTGCGGTCACCGACATCGTCCACCCGCCGGTGTCCTGGTCGACCGAGCCGATGACCAGCGCCGCCGACCGGCCGTGCCGGAAAAGCGACGCCCGGCGCATCGCGTACCGGGCTCGAGCGGCGGCTGCCGGCAGCCGGACGCTGCGCAGGTACTCGCCGGTGTCGAGCACTGTTGCACCGACGTCGCGGATGAATCCGTCGGCGGGCACCCGGCGCTGCCCGCCGGTCAGGTCGGTGAGCAGGTACTCGGCCCGGGTCGCCACCGCCAGCGACGTCATCGGACCGGCCGGCAGCGCCGCACAGATGTTGCCGCCGACGGTTGCCACGTTCCAAATCTTGCGGGAGGCGAGGAACGCGTCGCAGCAGCCGGCGACCAGCGCCGTCACCCGGTTCCAGCCGGGCGGCGGGGCGAACCGGGCGAGCTCGGCGACGGTGCAGGTAGCGGCGATCTCCAGCCCGTCGTAATCGATCCGGATCGACGGCCAGCGCAGCCGGGTCAGGTCACGCAGCCGGCGCACCCCGGGCTGAGGTTGCGAGAACAGGTAGCTGCCGCCGGCGAGCCAGCGGTCACCGGGGCGCCAGGCGTCGGCGTCGGCGTCGATCACGTCGGAGACGGTATGCAGATCCACGGTCCGCATCGTCCGTCGCCGCCGTCGGCCCGGACAATGACGGCGAAACACAATCCCGACCCGCCGATCAGCCGGGTGGTTGGACGAAGCTACAAGGCGTACCCGGGTGCCTTGACCGGGTGATCAGCCGCTGCCCATCGTTGACGGGTGCTTGCCGGAATCGTCCTCGCCGCCGGCGCCGGCCACCGCTACGGTCGGCCCAAGGCGCTGGTCCGTCTCAACGGGACCCTGTTGGTGTCCCGGGCCGTCGAGACGCTGCGCTCGGCCGGCTGCCGGCCGGTGATCGTGGTGCTCGGCGCGGCGGCCGACGCGGTGTGCACCAGTGCCGACCTGGCCGGTGCCGTGCCGGCGGTCAACCCGGACTGGGCCACCGGGATGGGCTCGTCGTTGCGGGTCGGCCTGGCGGCGGTGGGCACCAGCCCGGCGGACGCTGCGGCCGTCCTGCTGGTCGACATGCCGGGGATCGGTCCAGCGGCGGTCCGCCGGGTGGCGGCCGGCGCCGATCGGCGGACGCTGGCTGCGGCCAGCTACGTCGACGGGCGGCCGGGGCATCCCGTGGTGCTTGGTCGGGCACACTGGACGGCGGTGGCGGCGTCGGCGACCGGTGACACCGGCGCCCGCGACTATCTGCGGGCCCACCCCGACCAGCTGCGTCTGGTGCCGTGCGGCGACGTGGCCGACCCGACCGACCTGGACCGGCCCGGTGACCTGGCCCGGTTCCCGGACCCCGACCGGTTCGCCGGCCCGGCCCGGTTCCCGGAGCCCGACCGGTTCGCCGACCTCGACCGGCTCATCGAGGGCGGCGGGTCCGGCGGTGCATCGGCCCGGACGGTGGCGACCGGATGATCGGGCCGGTCCTCGACGAGGCGATGCGCTGGTGGTACGCCGGTGAGCAGGTG
The DNA here is from genome assembly GCF_048060245.1 of Micromonospora sp. LOL_014. Taxonomy (NCBI): domain Bacteria; kingdom Bacillati; phylum Actinomycetota; class Actinomycetes; order Micromonosporales; family Micromonosporaceae; genus Micromonospora; species Micromonospora sp. LOL_014. The sequence goes on along the minus strand of NZ_JBHMIP010000052.1, from coordinate 11,236 downwards.
GCCGTCGCGACGGTGACCGCCACCGCCGGTAGCGCACCCCGGCCACCGGGCACCAGCATGCTCGTGGCCCCGGACGGTACGGTCACCGGAAGCGTCTCGGCCGGCTGCGTCGAGGCCGCCATCTACCAGCTGTGCCGTACCGTGCTGGAGACCGGCGAGGGGCGGCTGGCGCGCTTCGGCGACACCGGCGACGAGCTCTTCGACCCCGGTCTCACCTGCGGCGGCACCATCGAGGTGTACGTGCAGCGGGTGGACCGCGACAGCGTGCCGCAGCTGGAGCGGCTGCATGCGGCGACCCGGGCCGCCCGCCCGGTCGCGGTCGTCATCTGCCTCACCGGGCCGCCAGTCAGCCAGGGCTGTTGGCTGCTCGTCGACGCCGAAGGTCAGTGGGGTTCGCTCGGCGGGCCGACGCTGGACGCGGCGGCGGTCCGGGTCGCCCGCCCGGCGCTGGACACCGGGCGCACCACGCTCGCCCAGCCTGCCGCCGGCACCACCCTGCTGGTCCTCGCCATCCTGCCACCGCCCCGGATGATCATCTGCGGGGCGACCGAGTTCACCGCCGCGCTGGCCCGGCAGGGCCGGTTCCTCGGCTACCGGGTGACGGTCTGCGACGCCCGGGCGGTCTTCACCACCCGGCAGCGGTTCCCGGACGCCGACGACGTGGTCGTCGACTGGCCGCACCGTTATCTGAGCGTCGAGGCCGCCGCCGGTCGGGTCGACCCGCGTACGGTGCTCTGCGTACTCACCCACGATCCGAAGTTCGACGTACCGCTGCTGCGGACCGCGCTCGACCTGCCGCTGGCCTACCTCGGGGCGATGGGGTCCCGGCGCAGCGCCGCCGACCGGGCGGCCCGGCTGCGTGCCGTCGGGGTGCCGCCGGCTGCGCTGACCCGGCTGTCCGCGCCGATCGGGCTGGACCTGGGGGCGGTGACCCCGGAGGAGACCGCGGTCAGCATCGCCGCCGAGATCGTCGCGGCCCGCAGCGGCCGCGACGGCGGACGGCTGACCGGCGGCCGGGGCTCGATCCATCCGACGGAGTACGGGCCTGCGGCGCACGGGTCAGCTGGCGGTGAGCCGCAACGCCAGGAAGAAGTCCACCCGGTCCTCGAACCGGCCGAGGTCCCGGCCGGTCAACTGCTCTATCCGACCGATCCGGTACCGCAACGTGTTGACGTGCACATGTAGCCGTTGCGCGCAGCGGCTCCACGATCCGTCGCAGTCGAGAAAAGCCGACAGCGTACGCAGCAGGTCGGCATGGTGCGCCCGGTCGTACTCCTCGACCGGCCCTAGCAGCCGGCCGCGGAACCCCTGCCGGGTGCCGGCCGGCACCCCGGCCAGCAGCAGCGAATGCGACGCGAGGTCACCGGCGGCCACCACACTGACCGGGCCGGTCGCGGTGCCGGTGGCGGATCGATGCGCGTGCAGCGCCTCCTCGACCGCCCCGCCCAGCCCGGCGGCACCCACGCCGGCGGCGGAGACACCCATGATGAGCCGGCCGCCGCGCAGCCCTGGCGCCATCCGGTCGGCGGCGGCGACCAGCGCCGAACCTATGGTGCCGGCGCCCTGCGGAGCCAGCGCCAGCACGGCGAGCGCCCCCGAGGGCAGGTCGGGTTCGAGGACGGCGACTGCCCGGTCGGGTGCCAGCCGGCTGAGGAACTCGTCGACCACGGCGACGGTCAGCGTCGCCGGTGCGCGCATCCCGTCCAGCGTGGCGGCGACCGCGACGAACGTGGCGTCCGGGTCGAGCCGGGCGGCCAGCAGCGCGGCCCGCAGCCCGGCGAGGTCCCCCGGCGCCCGTAGTGCCGTGCGCAGCTGACCGGCTAACCGTGCCTCCACCCGGGCGGCCTCGTCCAGGTGCGCCCGTTCCAGCGCCACCACGCTGGTCAGTTCGTCGACCGTGCCGGGCAGCGTGTCGAGCGCGCCACGGCAGGCCACCAACCAGGCAGCCAGCCGGTGCTCGGCCCGGCCGGGCACCCCGAACACGGAGAACCGCGCACCATCGACCGTCACCGTCGCGGGCAGCCGCCGCGCGGTCAGGAAGGCGCGGCTCAGCGCGTCGGCGACCGGATCGGCCAGCTCGGCCGTTCCGGCCACCACCCGGCCGCTGGTGGTCAACGTCCAGCAGTCGGTGTCGATCGCCGCTGCGACGGTCGGCAGCAGATCGGTCAGCCGGGCGCCGGCGGCCATCGCGGCGACCAGTCCGCGCTGCCGGCCCAGCACCGCCGCCAGCGAGCTGGCCCGCTGCGCCCACAGGGTCGGGTGAACGTCGTCGATGATGTCGCGGAACGACACGTCGGCGGGCACCTCGAACAGCGGTAGCCGGTGCCGGCGGCAGGCGGCGACCAGATCGCGGGGCACGCTGCCGTGCAGCGCCTCACCCGCGCCCAGCGCGGTCACCCCGGCGGCGGCCAGCGCCGCGACGAAGACCTCGGAATCGGCCGGCCCCCGGTGCCACATAAGGCCGGTGAGCACCAGGTCTGCGGTGGCCACGTAGCGGCCCGGGTCGGGCAGGTCGATGACGTTGACCCGGCCGACGGTGCGGTCCCGACCGTCGTCGCCGGTCAGCGGCACCAGCTTCAGATGGGCCTTGTCGAGCACGTCGGCCAGCAGCACAGGGGTCGCCTCCGGTCACGGTGATTGGATGAACCTCCAAAAACCGTACGGTGACGATGTTTCGTCTTTGGTTCCTGCGCCGCTATCGGCCGGCTCGCCGCAACTGCTTGACTGCTGCTGCCCAGCGAAAGGGGACCGGATTGGACCGCGGACTCGACGTGTTCAACACGCTGCCCGCCGATGACGTGCGGGAACTGCTGCTCAGCTGCTGCGCCGCGCCCGGCTGGGCCGCCGCCGTGACGGCCGGCCGGCCGTACGCCGACCAGGCGGCGCTGACCGCCGCCGCGAGGGCGCAGGTCGGTGCGCTGCCCTGGCCGGAGGTGGCCGACGCGGTCGCCGCCCACCCGCGGATCGGTCGGCCGCCCACCGGCACCGGCCGGGACGCGGAGTGGTCCCGTCGCGAGCAGGCGGCGGCGACGGCCGCTTCCGGCACGGTCGATTCCGGCACGGTCGCTTCCGGCCCCGGCCCCGGCCCCGGCACCGTCGCTTCCGGCCCCGGCGTCGCGACCGAACTGGCTGAGGTCAACGACGCCTACGAGCAGCGGTTCGGGTACCGCTTCCTGATCTTCGCGAACGGCCGTGGCGCCGCCGAACTGGTGGCCGCCGCCCGGCAGCGGCTGCACCACGACCCGGACACCGAGCAGGGCGTGGTCCGCACCGAGCTCGGCGACATCGCCGCGCTGCGCCTGGGCCGGCTGGTCGACGACATGGCCGCGCCGGCGCCGCTGTCCAGCCACGTGCTGGACACCACCACCGGCACCCCGGCGACCGGTATCACCGTGCGACTCGACGCCGCCGACCCGGAGGGCGGCTGGCGCACCGTCGCCACCGGACACACCGACGCCGACGGCCGGCTGCGGGACTGGGTGCCGGGCGCCGGCTGGGCAGCCGGGACGTACCGGCTGGTGTTCGACGTGGCCGACCGACTCGGGGCGGACGCCTTCTACACCGAGATCCCGGTGGTGTTCACCGTTCGCGACGCCGCCCGCCACCACCACGTACCGCTGCTGCTGAGCCCGTACGGCTACACCACCTACCGAGGGAGCTGACCGGATGGGAATCGTTCTGGGGCCGAACCGGTACGGCAAGGCACAGACCCGGGTGGTCCGGGTGGACCGCGACGGCGACCGGCACACCCTGCGCGACCTCAACGTCTCCGTCGCGCTCGCCGGTGACCTCGCCGCCACCCACCTCACCGGCGACAACAGCCAGGTGCTGCCGACCGACACGCAGAAGAACACGGTGTACGCGTTCGCCCGTCGCCACGGTATCGCCAGCGCCGAGGACTTCGGCCTGCTGCTGGCCCGGCACTTCGTGGACAGCCAGCCCGACATCACCCGGGCCCGCGTCGACATCGAACAGTACGACTGGCGACGGCTCGGGCCGCACTCGTTCGAACGCGACGGCGGGTCCACCCGGACCGCCACGGTCCGCTACGACGGCGACCGGGCGGAGGTGATCGCCGGCCTGTCCGACCTGGTCCTGCTCAACTCCACCGACTCGGAATTCCGGGGCTACGTCGTTGACCCGTACACCACCCTGCCGGAGACCGCCGACCGGATTCTCGCCACTGCCGTGGACGCCCGGTGGCGCTACGCCGGCACCGCGCCGCCCGGCGGCTTCGACGCCGCCCACGCAGCGGTACGCCAGGCGCTGGTCGACGCGTTCGTCGGCACCTACAGCCGGTCCCTGCAGCAGACGCTGTACGCGATGGGTGAGCGGGTGCTGACCGACCGGCCCGACGTGGTGGAGGTGCGGCTGGCCCTGCCGAACAAGCACCACCTGCTGGTCGACCTGAGCCCGTTCGGCCTGGACAACCCGAACAGCGTGTTCGTCGCCGCCGACCGGCCGTACGGGCTGATCGAGGGCACCGTCACCCGCGACGACGCGCCGCCGGAGCTGGGGCAGTGGTGATCGTCGTCACCGGCGCCGCCGTCGCCACGGTCGACGTCGCCGGCACCGAGCACCGCGACGGGCATCTCGTCGTCGGCGACGACGGTCGGATCGCCGCCGTCGGCCCCGGCGACGTGCCCACCGGCCTGCTCGACACGCTCACCGGCGGGGATCCGCGCCGGGTACGCCGGATCGACGCCACCGGCTGCCTGGCCACCCCCGGTCTGGTCAACACCCACCACCACCTCTACCAGTGGGCCACCCGGGGCCTGGCCCAGCAGCAGAACCTGTTCGGCTGGCTGACCACCCTCTACCCGGTCTGGTCCCGGCTGGACGCCGACACGGTGCACGCCGCCGCCGCGGCCAACCTCGGCTGGCTGGCGCTGTCCGGCTGCACCACCAGCACCGACCACCACTACGTCTTTCCCCGTGACGGCGGTGACCTGTTCGCCGCCGAGATCGCCGCCGCGCGCCGGATCGGGCTGCGGTTCCATCCCTGCCGGGGTTCGATGGACCTCGGCCGCTCGGCCGGTGGGCTGCCCCCGGACTCCACCGTGGAGGACACCGACGCCGCGCTGGCCGCTACTGAGGCGGCGATCGACCGCTGGCACGACCCGGCACCGGACTCGATGCTGCGGGTCGCCGTGGCCCCCTGCTCGCCGTTCTCGGTCACCCCCCGGCTGATGCGCGAGTCGGCCGAACTGGCCCGCCGCCGGGGGGTCCGGCTGCACACCCACCTCGCCGAGACCGTCGAGGAGGAGGAGTACTGCCGGACCACGCACGGCTGCACCCCGGTGCAGTACGCCGAACAGCTCGGCTGGCTCGGTGACGACGTGTGGCTGGCGCACGGCGTCCACCTCGACGACGCGGCGGTGGCCCGGCTCGGCGCCACCGGCACCGGCGTCGCGCACTGTCCCAGCTCCAACGCCCGGCTCGGGGCCGGCACCGCCCGGGTGACCGATCTGCTCGCCGCCGGCGTACCGGTCGGCCTGGGCGTCGACGGCGCCGCCAGTCAGGAGGTCGGCCACCTCGGTGCGGAGCTGCGCCAGTCGCTGTACGCCGCCCGGCTGCGTGGCGGACCCGCTGCGCTGACCGCCCGCGACGCCCTCGCGCTGGGGACCATCGGCGGCGCACGTTGCCTGGGCCGGGCGGCCGAGACCGGCTCGCTGGAGGTGGGCAAGCTCGCCGACATCGCGCTGTGGCGGGTCGACGGGCTGGGCCATGCCGGCATCGACGACCCGGTCGCCGCGCTGGTGCTCGGCCCACCCGCCCCGGTGGAGCTGCTGCTGGTCGGTGGCCGGCGGGTCGTCGAACGCGGCGAGCTGCGTACCGCCGACGCCGCCGACCTGGCCCGCGAGGCCGCCCGTACGCACCGGACCCTGATGTCCCCGGTCCCATCGAACAGGAGTGACCTCTGATGCCCCGCAGCCAGGTCGACCCGCTGCCACCTACCGGCGACGTGCTGACCGGTGACGCGGTGGCCTTCCTCACCGGACTGCACCGCCGGTTCGCCGGCCGGCGGACCGAGCTGCTCGCCTCCCGTGGTCGCCGCCGGGCCGACAGCGCCCGCACCGGCCGGTTGGACTTCCGGGCCGACACCGCGCCGGTACGGGCCGGCAGCTGGACGGTGCCGCCGCCCCCGCCCGACCTGGCCGACCGGCGGGTGGAGATCACCGGTCCCACCGACCGGAAGATGACCGTCAACGCGTTGAACTCCGGTGCCCGGGTCTGGCTGGCCGACTTGGAGGACGCGAACACCCCGCACTGGGCGAACGTGATCGACGGGCAACGCAACCTCGCCGACGCCGTCCGGCGCACCATCGAGCTGCGGACCGAGACGAAGACCTACCGGCTCGGCCCCGGGCCGTACCCGACGATCGTGGTCCGGCCCCGTGGCTGGCACCTCGACGAGCGGCACCTCGTCTTCGACGGTGCGCCGGCCGTCGGCGCGCTGGTCGACGCCGGCCTGTACCTGTTCCACAACGCCGCAGAGCTGCTGCGCCAGGGCAGCGGCCCCTACCTCTACCTGGCCAAGACGGAGAGCCACGAGGAGGCCGCGCTGTGGCATGACGTGTTCGTCCATGTCGAGCAGACGCTCGGCCTGCCGGCCGGGAGCATCCGGGCCACCGTGCTGATCGAGACGATCACCGCGGCGTTCGAGATGGACGAGATCCTGTGGGCACTCGGCCCGTACGCCGCCGGGCTCAACGCCGGTCGGTGGGACTACCTCTTCAGCATCATCAAGAACTTCCGCGACGCCGGCGAGCGGTTCGTGCTGCCGGACCGGGCGGCGGTCACGATGACCGCGCCGTTCATGCGCGCCTACACCGAACTGCTGGTCGCCACCTGCCACCGGCGGGGTGCGATGGCGATCGGCGGCATGTCGGCCTTCATCCCCAACCGGCGGGACGCCGACGTCACCGCCCGCGCCGTCGACCAGGTCCGGGCCGACAAACGTCGGGAGGCCGCCGACGGCTTCGACGGGTCCTGGGTCGCCCACCCCGACCTGGTGCCGGCCTGCCGCGAGGTGTTCGACGAGGTCCTCGGCGACCGGCCCAACCAGCTCGACCGGCAACGCCCGGACGTGTCGGTCACCGCCGCGCAACTGCTGGACGTCGCCGCCACCGGCGGTGCCGTGACCGAGGCCGGGCTGCGTGCGAACGTCGCCGTCGCGGTGCGCTACCTGGAGGCCTGGCTGCGCGGCAACGGCGCGGTGGCGATCGACAACCTGATGGAGGACGCGGCCACCGCCGAGCTCTCCCGGTCGCAGATCTGGCAGTGGATCCGCAACGGGGTACGGCTGCCCGACGGCACCCTGGTGACCGCCGATCTGGTCCGGGCCATCGGCGACGCCGAACTCGCCGCGATCCGCGCCGCGCTGACCGAACCGGACTGGGCGGCGAGTCGGTTCCCGCAGGCCCGGGCGTTGTTCGAGGAGGTCGCCCTTGGTCCCGACTACGTCGACTTCCTGACCCTGCCGGCGTACCGGTTGATCGACTGATGGCCCGGCTCGATCCGGCGGTGTACGCCGCGTTGGACGACCGGCTCGCCGACGTCGACGCCGCGCTGCGGGTCCGCTATCCGGGCGAGGCGTCGGGGCACCAGCCGGTGCACACCGTGTACGTGCCCGCCGACCGGGTCACCGCCGACCTGTTGCCGACCTGGGGCGCGGCGGCGTTGGCCGCGCTGGACGCCCATCCGCCGGCACCGTACCCGGTCGAGCTGGACCGACGGGTACGCGCCAAACTGGCCCGCGAGCCGGTCGAGGACCTGCGCATCGACGTCGAGGACGGGTACGGCGTACGCGACGACGCCACCGAGGACGCCGACCTGCGGGCCGCGGCACGTGCGTTGACCGAGGCACGGGCCGCCGGCGTGGGCCCGCCCCGTGTCGGGGTGCGGATCAAGTGTCTGGAGGCGGCCACCCGGCGGCGGGCGGTCCGCAGCCTCGACCTTTTTCTGGACGCCTGCGCTGGGCCGCCCGACGGCTTCGTGGTCACCCTGCCGAAGGTGAGCCACCCGGCCCAGGTCGCCGCGATGGTCGACGTCTGCGGCCGGCTGGAGCAGGCGTACGGGCTGGTGGACGGGGCGCTGCGGTTCGAGATCCAGATTGAGACTCCGGCGGCGATTCTCGCTCCCGACGGCACCGCGACCGTCGCCCGGCTGATCGGTGAGTCAGCCGGACGGTGTGCCGGACTCCACTTCGGCACCTACGACTACGGAACCGCCTGCGGCATCGCCGCCGATTACCTGAGTATGGACCATCCAAGTTCCGACCACGCGAAAGCCGTCATGCAGGTGGCCGCCGCCGGCACCGGTGTACCGCTCAGCGACGGCTCCACCAACATCCTGCCGGTCGGCGACACCGCGACCGTGCGCTCCGCCTGGCAGCGCCACGCCGATCTGGTCCGCAGATCCCTGGAACGCGGCTTCTACCAGGGCTGGGACCTGCACCCGCACCAGTTGCCGACCCGGTTCGCGGCGACCTACGCCTTCTACCGTGCCGGCCGGGAGCAAACCGTCCGGCGGCTCGACGCCTACCTCGCCCGCCGGTCCGGCGGAATTCTCGACGAGCCGGCGACCGCCCGGGCGCTGGCCCGGTTCCTGCTGCGCGGGCTGGACTGCGGCGCTGTCGACCCGGCCGACGCCGGCTTCGACCGCACGGTACTGACCACCCTGGCCGGTCCGGGCGCCACCGAGGTCGCCCCGACCGCCGACCGCGATGCCGGGCCGACCGCCCACCTGCCGACCGCGTCCGGTGAGGAGCCCACCGACCATGCCCGTTGATCTGGTACTGCGGTCTCGCCGCACGGTGCTGCCCGACGGTGAGCGTCCGGCCGCAATCGCCGTCGGCGACGGTCGGATCGTCGCCGTCGCCGACTATCGGGAACACGTGCCGGCGACGGTCGACAGCGACCTCGGCAACGTCGCGCTGCTGCCCGGACTCGTCGACACCCACGTGCACGTCAACGAACCCGGTCGTACCGAGTGGGAAGGATTCTCCACCGCCACCCTGGCCGCCGCCTCCGGTGGCGTCACCACCATCGTCGACATGCCGTTGAACAGCCTTCCGCCGACCGTCGACCCGGCCGCGCTGGCCGTCAAACGGCGGGCCGCCGCCGGGCAGTGCCATGTCGACGTCGGCTTCTGGGGCGGCGCGGTCCCCGGCAACCAGCAGGTGATGCCCGACCTGTACGCCGCCGGGGTCTTCGGGTTCAAGGCGTTCCTCGCCGACTCCGGGGTGCCGGAGTTCCCCCCACTGGACACCGGTCAGCTCGCCGCCGCGTTGGCGGCCGTACCCGCCCTGTTCGTGGTGCACGCCGAGCAACCCGACCAGCTCATGGCCGCCGCCTCCTCGACCCGCTACCGGGACTTCCTCGCCAGCCGGCCGCCGGCGGCCGAGATCGAGGCGGTCACCGCCGCCATCGACGTCGCCCGCCGGGTCGGTGCCCGGCTGCACATCCTGCACCTGTCCGCTGCCGGCGCGGTGCCGGTGCTGGCCGCTGCCCGGCGGGCCGGGGTGCCGGTCAGCGCCGAGACCTGCCCGCACTACCTGACCCTGGCCGCCGAGGAGATCCCGGACGGGGCCACCGAGTTCAAGTGCTGTCCGCCGATCCGGCAACGCGACAACCAGGACGCGCTGTGGGCAGCCCTGGCCGACGGCACCATCTCGTGCGTGGTCTCCGACCATTCACCCTGCCCGCCCGCGCTGAAGGCACCCGACACCGGGGATTTTGCCGCCGCCTGGGGCGGTATCGCCTCGGTGCAGATGGGGCTGCCGGCAATCTGGACCGAAGCCCGTCGGCGCGGGTTCGGTCTCGGTGACGTGGTCCGGTGGATGTGCCAGGGGCCGGCCGACCTGGTGGGGCTGCCCACCAAGGGCCGGCTCGTCGTCGGCGCCGACGCCGATCTGGTCGCCTTCGACCCGGCGCCGAGCTACGACGTCGATCCCGGCCGGCTGCGGCAACGTCATCCGATCACCCCGTACGCCGGACGACGCCTGACCGGCATCGTCCGGGCCACCTGGCTGCGCGGCGCACCGGTCACCCCGGATGCGCCGCGCGGCCGCCTGTTGTCGCGAGAGGGGACCGTTGACCGGTAGTCACGTATCCACGCCACCGCCCGGTCCGCCGGACGGGCCTGACCCGACCCGACTGCCCGACCTGGCGTCCCGCGCCCTCGGCGGGGGAGTGGTCGCCGCCAACGACGAGTTCTTCGCCGCCGCCGACAACCTGGTCGACCCGCGCCCGCCGGTCTTCGCCGCCGGCACCTTCGGGGCGAAGGGCCAGGTGTACGACGGTTGGGAAACCCGCCGCCGTCGCCAACCCGGCGCGGACCACGCCGTCGTCCGGCTCGGTGCCCCGGGGGTGGTCCGGGCCGTGCTGATCGACACCGCGCACTTCACCGGCAACTACCCGCCGTACGCGGCGGTGGACGGTTGCTCACTCGACGGCTATCCCAGGCCGCAGGAACTCGCCGCGGCGCGGTGGACCCCGCTGGTGCCCCGCACCGCGCTGGCCGGGGACAGCCAGCTGGTCGTCCCGGTCGACGTGCCGGCACGGCAGACCCACGTACGGTTGACGATCTTTCCCGACGGCGGGGTCGCCCGGCTGCGGGTGTACGGCGAGCCGGTGCCCGACCCGGATCTGCTGACCGAGGTGCTCGACCTTGCCGCGGTCGAGCACGGTGGCCGGGTCGAGGCGTGCAGCGACCGGTTCTACGGATCCCCGCAGCAGCTGCTGCTACCCGGGCCGGCCCGCACGATGGGCGAGGGCTGGGAGACCGCCCGCCGCCGCGACGACGGCAACGACTGGGTCCAGGTCCGGCTCTGTGCCGTCGGCGTCGTCGAGTTCGTCGAGCTGGACACCAGCCACTTCAAGGGCAACGCCCCGGCGGCGGCCCGGCTGCTCGGCACCGACCTCACCGGCACCGATCCGGCCCTCGACGGCGGCTCCGGCGTTGACTCCACCGACTGGCCGGAGCTGCTGCCGTTGACCCCGTTGCAGCCGGACACCCGGCACCGTTTCCGGCTGGACCGGCCCCGCCCGGTCAGCCACGTCCGGCTGGACATCCATCCCGACGGCGGGATGGCCCGGCTGCGCCTGTTCGGCCGGCTCACCACCGTCGGCGCCGCCGACCTAGCCGCCCGATACCGGACGGCGGCTGCGGCCGGCTGACCTGGCCTGGGCATACGTCGAAGGGCCGGACCCCGGGGTACGGGGTCCGGCCC
>NZ_JBHMIP010000051.1:0-16047 GCF_048060245.1 Micromonospora sp. LOL_014 | reverse complement strand
CGCCGTAACCACGGGAAACCCTGCCGTGACCAGGGGTCACCCGACTTTGCAATAGCCCTGCGCCTACACCGGCGGCGAGGCCTTGGCTTGATCGCCCTCTCGTTGACGGAAGGCAAGCAGGTCAGCTGCATGGGTAGCCGGATCGCCGGAGTCAGCTCCCGCATGGCTAGGAGTGCCGCGATCGGGCCGCGACTCAGGGCCGCGTCCACGGTCTGCCGGTCACCAACCGACAACGACTGCTAGACCTGACCGGCCGTGCACATGCTGCAGAGCCCACCGATGTGCTCAGCGTCAGCGACCGAACATCGCGTCGTGCAGCCGGGACAAGTGAAGTGGAACATGGCCGGATCATGCAGCGGACGAATCCGAGCCAGCAACCGTGTCGACGACATGTGAAATTGGCTCTGGCGACGGTCGAAGTTTGACCAGTATGACGATGAGGCGGCGCGTTCGTAGCGGGCTGAGATACACGGCCTGCTCGACACCAAGATCCTCATCCTGGGCCGGCAGGTGCGCATTGACCCAACCCGTACACGATATTGATCATCAAGGGTCAGTCGTCGGGTGCCAGGCGGTGGGTGAGTGCGGTGTGCCGGCGGCCTGCCCCGGCGGTCCGGACCGCGATCGCGATCGCCTTGCGGGAGCCGACCAGGACCACGAGCTTCTTCGCCCGGGTCACCGCCGTGTAGAGCAGGTTGCGCTGCAGCAGCGTGTACGAACTCATCGTCACCGGGATGACCACCGCCGGATACTCGCTGCCCTGTGAGCGGTGCACGGTGATCGCGTACGCGTGCTGCAGCTCGTCCAGCTCGTCGAACTCGTACTCGATGTCCTCGTCCTCGTCGGTGCGGACGGTCAGCTTGCGCTCCTCGGTGCTGACCGCGGTGACCACCCCGATGGTGCCGTTGAAGACCCCGGCGGTGCCCTTGTCGTAGTTGTTGCGGATCTGGATGACCTTGTCGTTGATCCGGAACACCCGCGCGCCGTGCCGCCGCTCCGGCCGGTCGTCACGCGGCGGTGCGAGCGCCTCCTGCAGGGCGGTGTTCAGGTTGCCGGCGCCGGCCGGACCCCGGTGCATCGGGCTGAGTACCTGGATGTCGCGGGCCGGCATCCGGAACTTGCGCGGGATCCGCCGGGCGACGATGTCCACCACCAGGCCGGCGACCGCCTCCGGGTCGTCGGCCGCGAACAGGAAGAAGTCGGCCATGCCGTCGGTACGGGGCTGCTCGCCGGCGTTGATCCGGTGCGCATTGACCACCACCCCGGACTCCTGGGCCTGCCGGAAGATCCGGGTCAACCGCACCTGCGGTACGGCCGGGGCGGCGAGCACGTCGCGCAGCACTTCGCCGGCTCCGACCGACGGCAACTGGTCGACGTCGCCGACCAGCAGCAGGTGGGCGCCGGGTGCCACCGCCTTGACCAGCTTGTTGGCCAGGATCAGGTCGAGCATCGAGGCCTCGTCGACGACGATCAGGTCGGCGTCGATCGGGTTGTCCCGGTCGTACGTCGGATCCCCACCCGGCCGCAGCTGCAGCAGCCGGTGCACGGTGGCGGCCGGGTGGCCGGTGAGCTCGGTCATCCGCTTCGCCGCCCGGCCGGTCGGCGCGGCGAGCACGATCTTGGCGCCCTTGGCGGCGGCCAGCGTGATGATCGACTTGACGGTGAACGACTTGCCGCAGCCCGGCCCGCCGGTGAGCACCGCCACCTTCGAGGTCAGCGCCAGGCGTACCGCCTGCTCCTGCTCGGGGGCGAGGTCGGCGCCGGTGCCGGCGCGCAGCCAGGCCAGCGCCCGGCCCCAGTCGACGTCGGCGAACGCCGACAACCGGTCGGCGCGGTGGTGCAGCAGCCGCAGCAGGCTGCCGGCCAGTGAGCATTCGGCCCGGTGGAACGGCACCAGGTAGACGGCCGGGATGGTGCCGCCCCCGCTGGTCGGGTTCGGCACCGCCTCGCGTACCACGCCTTCCTCGGCGACCAGCGCGGTGAGCGCGTCGCGGACCAGTTCGACGGCGACGCCGAGGATGCCGGCGGCGTCGGTGCACAGGTTGGGCTCCGGCAGGTAGCAGTGGCCGTTGTCGGCGGCCTCGGAGAGGGTGTACTGGATGCCGGCCTTGATCCGTTCCGGGCTGTCGTGCGGGATGCCGACCGCCTGGGCGATGGTGTCGGCGGTCTTGAATCCGATGCCCCAGACGTCGGCGGCCAGCCGGTACGGCTCGTTGCGGACGATCGAGATCGACCCGTCGCCGTACTTCTTGTAGATCCGTACGGCGAGCGAGGTGGTGACCCCGACCCCCTGCAGGAAGATCATCACTTCCTTGATCGCCTGCTGTTCGATCCACGCCTTGGCGATCAGCGACGTCCGTTTCGGCCCGAGACCGGGGACCTCGACCAGCCGGCCAGCCTCTTCCTCGATGATGCGTAGCGTGTCGGCGCCGAAGTGGGCGACGATCCGGCCGGCCATCTTCGGCCCGATCCCCTTGATCAGGCCGGAGCCGAGGTAGCGTTCGATGCCCTGCACGGTGGCCGGCAGCACGGTGGTGTACGAGTGGACCTCGAACTGTCGGCCGTACTTCGGGTGCGATCCCCACCGGCCGACCAGCCGGATACTTTCCCCGGGCTGTACGCCGAGCAGCGAGCCGACCACGGTCAGCAGGTCGGTGCCGGACCGCTCGGTGGCGACCCGGGCGATGGTGTAGCCGGTCTCCTCGTTGGCGTAGGTGATCCGTTCCAGGACCGCCTCCAGTACCGCTGCCGGAGCCCGGGTCGGCGGCGCGGCCGAGGCGGCGGCAGAGGGCATGGCTGGCGGCGCAGCCGAGGGCGTGGCCGGGGCGGCGGTGGGTCCGGTGGTGGCGGTCACCGGTCGATTATCCGACGGGCGTGTCGGCGTACCCGCTCGCCTGCAGTTCGAACAGTTCCCGGTACAGCCCGTCGGCGGCGAGTAGCTCGTCGTGCGTACCGGCCTCGATCAGCCGGCCCGACCGCAGCACGTAGATCCGGTCGGCCTGGCGGACGTTCGCCAGCCGGTGGGTGATCAGCACGACAGTCCGGTCGGGTCGGCGTTTGAGCTGCTGGAACAGGGCGTGTTCGGCGCGGGCGTCCAGCGCCGCGGACGGTTCGTCGCAGATCAGCAGCGGCGCGTCGCGGTAGATGCCACGGGCGGCGACCAGCCGCTGCCACTGGCCACCGGAGAGGTCGTGGCCCTCCCGGAAGTTGCGGTCGAGCAGCGTCTGATAGCCGCGGGGCAGGCTTTCGATCATGTCGTGGGCGGTGGCGGCGGTCGCCGCATCCACCATGGACGGCCGTACCCGGTCGCGCTCCGCCTGGTGGCGGTCCGGCTGACCGTACCCTGACCGGTCGCGGTCCGGTCGGCCGATGGTGATGTTCTGCCCGGCGGTGAACGGGAACCGCCACCAGTCCTGGCTCACCACCGCGACCTGGCCGGCGAGCCGCTGCGGGTCGATCTCGTCGATGTCGACGCCGTCCCAGCGGATGGTGCCGCTGCTCGGCCGGTACAGCCCGGCGATCAGCTTGGCCAGGGTCGACTTTCCAGAGCCGTTCTCGCCGACCAGCGCGATCACCTCACCCCGACACAGGGTCAAGCTGACCCCGTCGACCGCCGGCCGGTCGGTGTCCGGGTAGCTCAGGCTGACGCCGTCCAGCTCGATCTCGTCGTACCCGCCGATCCGCCGGCCGCCGGCCGGCGGCACCTGTCGGTCGGCGCGGGCCAGGAAGTCGCGGTAGTCGCGGTAGTACAGCGCGTCCTCGTACAGCGCGTTGGTGGCGTGGATGGCGGTGTTGAGGTTGGCCCGGGCGGCCTGGAGCGCGATCATCGCGGTGGCGGCGGCGGCCAACGGGATCATGCCGACCAGAAGCAGACCGCCGAGTACGGCGTAGACGACGAAGGTGGCGGTGCCGCTGAACGCGCCGCCGACGACCCGGGTGCCGGTCTGTGCCCGGACCAGTCGCAGCTGGGCCCGGGTCTCGGTGGTCATCGTGCGGTGGTACTCGCCGAGCAGGAAGTCCCGCATCTGGTAGGTGCGGATCTCCGCAGCGGTGTGCCGGTTCGCCATCAGGTGGGCCAACATCCACATCCGTCGCCGGCGGGTGATCCGGGCCAGCAACGCGAGGTATTCGCGGCGGGCGATCCGGATGGCGGTGACGGCGGCCGGTACCGCCGCCAGCAGCAGACACGGCAGCAGCAGCGGTTCGATGACGGTGACCGCTGCGGCGGTGGCGGCCACCCCGACGACCCCGGTGGTGAGGTTCACCGCGTCATCGACAATGGACGCCGCTTCGACGGTCCCCCGGTCGCGGGCCCGGTCCATCTCCTCGGCAAAGCCGGCGTCGTCGAAGGCGGCCAGCTCCACCGACGTGGTGGCCTCGAACAGCCGCAGCTCGGCCCGGTAGGTGACCTGTGGCTTCAGCCGGGCCTGGGCCCAGCCGGCGGCGATGGTCAGCCCGCCCCGGGCCACCACGGCGAGCGCGGCGACGGCGAGTGCTGGAGCGGCCGCGCGGATCCGGTCCGGTGTCGGACCGGAGGCGAAAAGTTCCCGCAGTACGCTGCTGGTGGCCAGCAGCCCGAACGTGGTCATCACCCCGGCCACGATGTTCAGCCCGATCGCGGCGACCGTGTCGCGTGGGCTCACCGACCAGGCCAACTGGACCGCCTCGGCGAGGATCCCGGGCAGCCGGCGGGCGACCGTCCAGAAGCTGGTCTCGGCGAACGCGCGGGCGTGGTGCATCCAGTCCGCGTCGGCGAGTTCGGGCAGCGCCTCGCGGTCGGCGGGAGAGTCGGCCGGTGGTTGCGTGGCAGCGGAAGCCTTTTGTCGAATAGGCCACATTCGTCCGATCCTTTGTTGTCGGCCTGCCGCAGGGGGCTGACGGAGCGTAGCGTGGAGGCTACTGAAGGATATGTGGTCGGTGATGCCGGTGAGTGTCGTGCCGGATATCCATGGCAAACTTTCGATCCGGTGGCGCACGGCCGCCCACCGTGCCGGCGGCGAACGGCCGCCCATCCCCGACGGAAGAGAGCCACCGACCAATGGACCAGCAGCAACTGCAGACGCTGCGACAGATGCACGTACGGCAACGCATCCGGCCAATCGTCAATCAGTACGAGGTCCGCGCCGTCGGCCCGGACGGCTCATCCGGGCCGCTGCTCGCCTTCGCCCAGCAGAAGCGGCTGGCCTTCCGTGAACGGGTCACCTTCTACGCCGACGACCAGCGCCAGCAGTGCGTACTCGGGTTCAACGCCCGGCAGGTGGTCGACCTCGGGGCGACCTACGACGTGACGGACGCCGCCGGCCACCCGATCGGACTGTTCCGCAAGGACTTCACCCGGTCGCTGCTGCGCTCCACCTGGCACCTGGAGCAACCCGGCCTCGGCGTGGCGACCGGCGCGGAGCGCAACATGGTGGTCGCCGTGCTGCGCCGGATCGGCGACCTGCCCCCCTGGCTGCCGTACCACTTCGACTTCACCATCGACGGCCAACCGGCCTTCTCCGTGGTACGCAAGTGGAGCCTGCGGGACAACTACCAGGTCGACATCCACCACCCGCAACTGGACCGCCGCCTGGTGATCGCCATGGCCGTCGCACTGGACACCCTGCAGTCACGCTGACCTGCCGATCCCGCCCCGGGGCGGCCGGTGGTGCCATCCCGGCTGTCGGGCCGGGGCGGCCGCTGGCGTACCGGCTTCACTAAGATATCGATTTGTGATGGCCGGATGTGGGCAAGCGACCACCAGTCTGGACCGACGGCTGCGGCAGACCCGGGAGCACCACTTCGTTGGCCGGGCCGCCGAGCTCGCTCTGCTGCGGCAGGCGTTGGAGCGCGCCCCCGAACCGCTCGGAGTGCTCTACCTGCACGGGCCGGGCGGCATCGGCAAGTCCACCCTGCTGCGGTACTTCAGTGACGAGGCGGCCGCAGCCGGGCGACGGGTGGTGCATGTGGACGGCCGGGCGGTCAGTCCGTCACCGGGCCGGTTCGAGCTCGCCGCCGGCGACGCGCTGGCCGACGACACGGCGGTGCTGCTGGTCGACTCCTTCGAGCAATGCCAGGGGCTGGAGGACTGGCTGCGGGACCGGTTCCTGCCGCGACTGCCGGAGTCCGTCCTGGTGGTGTTGGCCGGCCGGGGCGGCCCCGGGCCGCAGTGGCGGGCCGATCCGGCCTGGCGTGATCTGCTGAAAGTGATCCCGATGGGCAACCTGTCCCGGGAGCATGCCGTCGCGCTGCTCAACCGCCGGGGCGTACCGCCGGATCTGCATCCCTCGGTGTTGTCGTTCGCCGGCGGCCACCCGCTGGCGCTGCGGCTCGCAGCCGAGGTCGCGGTCACCCACGACGCTGCCGCCACCGCCGCCTGGCGGCCCAGCCTGAACGTGGTGGAGACCCTGCTCACCCAGTTGATCGGGGAGACGCCGTCACCGCTGCACCGGCAGGCGCTGGAGATCTGCGCGCATGCCCAGACGACCACCGAAGGACTGCTGCGGGCGGCCCTGGACCGCGACCCCGGGCCGATCTTCGCCTGGCTGCGTGAGTTGCCGTTCATCGAGTCCGACGCCCGCGGCCTGCGTCCGCACGACGTGGTCCGTGACGCGCTCAACGACGACCTGCGCTGGCGTGACCCGCAGGGCTACGAGACGATGCACCGGCGGTTGCACGCCTACCTGCTCGAGCAGGCGTTGGCCGCCACCGGGCCGACGGTGCTGCCGGCGGTCGGCGCGATGATGTACCTGCAACGGCACGCGCAGGAGATCCGCCGCTACTTCACCTTCGCCGGCGAGGGCGAGGCCTACGAGGCTCCGTACCAGCCGGCGGACCGGCCGACGGTGCTGGACCTCGCCGGCGAGGCCGAAGGCCCGGGGTCCGCTGCGCTGGTCGGCTTCTGGCTGGACCGTCAGCCCGAGGGCTGCCACGTCTACCGCAGCTCCGCCACCGACGAGGTGGTGGGCTTCATGATCTGGCTGGACCTGGACGACCCACAGCCGGCCGAGCTGGAAGCCGATCCGGTCGTCGACACCGCCTGGCGGCACTGCCGGGCCAGCGCCCCGCTGCGCGGCGGCGAACACATCGGTCTGGCCCGGTTCATGGTGCATCCCCCGTCCTACCAGCGGCCGTCGCCGGTGACCGACATGATCCAGATGCGGATGCTGGCCCACTACCTGCATGACAAGGGTCTGGCCCTGCACTACCTGGTGCTGCGCGACGCCGAGTTCTGGGGGCCACACCTGGCGTACTTCGACGACCATCCGGTCGATACGGTGCCGCAGGTCGGCGGACGCCCGTACCACCTGTTCTTCCACGACTGGCGGGTCGCGCCGCTGATGCACTGGCTCAACCACAACCAGCAGCAACTGTTGTACGGGCTGCAGCCGCGTACCGCCCGGCCCGGCGCCGACCTGCTGGTGCTGTCCCGCCCCGAGTTCGACGCGGCGGTCCGGTCCGCGATGCGGGCCTGGCGCCGCCCCGACGCGCTCGCCGCCAACCCGCTGGTCCGTACCCGGCTGGTCGCCGACCGCCCGGACGGCGACCCGGTCGACGCGCTGCGCGGCGTACTCGGTGCCGCGCTCGACGGCCTGCGCGCCGACACCCGGTCACACCGGGTACTGGTCACCACGTTCGTGCACGGCACCCCGACGCAGGAGGCGGCGGCGGACCGGCTCGGCCTGCCGTTCAGCACCTACCGGCGGCATCTGACCCGGGCGTTGGACCGGATCAGCGACGCCCTGTGGCACCGCGAACTGCACGGCTGACTCAAGCTGAGCGACGGTCGGGTCACGACTCCCGGCGCCACAACAGTTCACAGACCCGGTCGACGGCGGCCCGCAGATGCCGCTTGTACGTGCTGGCCGGCAGGCCGAGCCGGTCCGCCGCCGCCTCCTGGGTGGTCGGCCCGGTGAGGTAGGTGGCGGACAGCACCCGGTACAGCTTGGCGTCGCGGGGGTCGTGCCGCAGCGACTCCGCGGCGTCGGCCAGCAGCGTCCGCAGCGTGTCCACCGGGTCCCGGGTGCTGGTCCGATCAGCGGCGGAGCCACCTCCGGGGGCGACCACCAGCCGGCTGCGGGTCAACGGGTTGGCCCGCAGCGCCGACTCGTCGTGCAGCCGCCGCAGCGCCGACCGGACCGCCGCGTCGAAGTCGGGCCGGGACAGCACCGCGTGGACCGGGGTCGCGACGGCGGTGCTCGCGCCGGTCGACGACCGGGCCGGCGCGGCGTTCAGCGGCCACGCGGTCACCCGGGCCGCCCACCCGTGCACCGGGACCGCCCGCCAGTCATGCGCGTACAGGTCGTACGCCCGGCCGTTCGCCACCGGCCGGGGCCGGACCGGCTGGTGGTCGATGAACTCGGCCACCCCGACCGCCTCGTCGGCCAGCGTGAGGAACGACCAGGCGAGTCGCTGCGACCGAATCCACCACTGCAGGGTCCGCACGTGCATCAGGTCCCGGACCGCGGAGCGCCGCCGCGCCGGCAGCGGGTAGCTGAACCGGGTGACCAGGATGTGTTCGCCGGCCCGCGGCGGCGCGGTCGCGGCACACCGCCACACCGCCGCGACCACCGGGTCGGCGGCGACCTCGTCCGGATCCGGGCCGGTCAGCCGCAGCGTCACCTGGAACCCGGCGACGGCCCCGTCGTGCGAGCGCCGGTACACGTCGAACGCCTCCGGTTGGCGGTCCAGCCAGAAGCCGACCAGATCGTCGGTGCCGTCGCCGGACTCCCGCACGATCCGCCGCAGGGTGGCGTGGTCGTCGGGCGTCGCCAGGTCCGGGTAGACCGCGCCGCCGCCGTGGCGCAGCGCGAACGGCGCCATCACGGCGGTGTCCTGCAGAATGTGGTACAGCGAGCGGACCGCCGGTAGGACGGCGTCGCCGCTGGCGGCCCGTGCCCGGTGCAGCAGGTGGGCCGCCACCCGGGCGTGCATCACCTGGTAGCCGTGCGGGTCCCGCCAGCGCAGATCCGCGTCCAGCACACTACGTACCACGTCGTGCGGGACGACCCCATCGCGGCTACTTTGGACGAATGGCAGCCGGCGCAGCCAGGCGAACAGCTCCGCCGCCGCCTCGCCGACGACCGAACGCAGCAGGTCCTCGGTGGTGGTCAGCGCGTGTGAGCAGGTCTCCAGCGCGAGCCGGTGCTGCGCCGACGGCACCTCGCCGACCAGGTGGTGCAGCAGGGTCGCGACGACGTCCGGGGTCGGTGTCCAGGTGGCGGCGGCCCGCCGGTCGCCGACCGCGACCGCGGCGGAGAGGTTGAGCGCGAGCGGATGGCCGCCAGCGAAGCGCAGCACCGCCTCCCAGAGTTCACGCGGTACGCCGCGCCGGTCCAGCAGTTCGGTGGCCGCGTCCGGCGGCAGACCGCCGAGGCTCTCCACCCGCAGTACGCCGGACCAACCGAGGTCGGCCTGCCACTCGCAGTCCGGTGCCTGCCGGCCGGCGACCACCACGACGACGCCGTCCGGGATGCGCGGCAGGAACCGGTCCCGCAGCCAGCCTTCCAGACCCTGGCAGCGTTCGAACGTGTCGACGAGCAGGACGGCCGGCGCGCCGCTGAGCGCGACGTAGGCGGCTGCGGTGAATCCGGCCGGGGACGGGTCGATGCCGGCGCCGTCGACCTGGACGACGATCCGGCCGGCGTCGCGGGCGAGGGTCGCGAACCGACGCAGCAACATGGACTTGCCGATGCCGCCGGGGCCGTGTACGAACCACACCGGACATCCGTCCGGCGTGCCGGCCAGTGCGGCCCTAAAGGCGTCCAGTTCGGCAGTACGGCCGACGAACGCCTCCTCGCGGGCCGTTCCCAGTCGGTTTGCCAGCCGCCCAGCCACCGTACCCCCCGTGATCTGGTCCACCCGGCATAGTACGGTGGGTTACCGCCGGTGCTGAACGACAGCCCGGCTGCTGCGTCGAGTGGTCGACCCGCTTCGCCGGCCGGTAGCAGCCCGTCGCGCTAAGCCAGGCCGCGCCAGCGACGCTCCGCCGCCGGGAAGTACTCCTCGTCAGGGTCGACGTACCCGTCGGGCCACCGGCGGCGGGCCTTGGCCCGCTCCGCATGCTGAAAGACCAGCAGCCGCAACTGATCGGGTATCCGACCCGACTCGAAGTGCTCACGCGCCTCGTCCAGCGTCGTCGGCAGTCCGGTCGGCTCGACCGTCCGTTGTAACGGTGCCGCCGGGGCGATCTTGTCGGTGGCGTCGGCCGGCAACCCGAGCCTGCGCCGGACCTCGCGCCGGGCCCGGACCAGCACCGACGACATCCGCATCCAGCCGTTCGGCCCGCGCAGCGCCTCGAGATCCTCCGGCGTCAGGCGGGCGACGGTCCGGTCGTACCACTCCAGCGCCGCCGGCAGGTCACCGCGTTCGGCCAGCAACTCGGCTACGGGGGTGCGAGGGATCACCCGGGCAGCGGGGTCTCGACAAGTGGTACCGTATCCGGTACAAGGTTGAGGAGGCGTCATGGCGGCGGCGATCAGTGCGAGCGAGGCCCGCAAGACTCTGTTCCCGCTCATCGAGCGGGTCAACGAGGACCACACCCCGATTGAGATCGTCTCCAAGCGGGGCAATGCAGTGCTGGTGAGCAAGGAGGACTGGGATTCGATCATGGAGACGAACTACCTGCTCCGGACGCCTGCCAACGCGAATCACCTGATGGAGAGCATCGATCAGTGGCGGGCCGGGACCGCCGTCGAGCGTGACCTGGGTCTCGACGAGTGAAGCTCACCTGGACCGACAACGCCTGGGCCGACTACCTGTACTGGCAGACCCAGGACCGCAAGACGCTGAGGCGAATCAACGCCCTGATTTCCGATATCAAGCGGGACCCTGACGGGCCAGGCATCGGCAAGCCCGAGATTCTTCGGAACAACCTTGCCGGCCTGCGGTCGCGGCGCATCGACGATGAGCACCGTCTGGTGTACGCGGTCGAGCAGGGGGCAATCACTGTCATTTCATGCCGCTACCACTACGAGTGACGCCAGCGGCACCGGCCGGCGCGGCCGGGACGGTGAACCAGATGGTGGTCCCGCCGCCGGGAGTGGTGTCGGTGCCGACCTCGCCGCCGAGAGCCCGTACCGTGCCGGCGACGATCGCCAGCCCGAGCCCGCTGCCCTCGACGGTGCCGCCCGCCGCGCCCGCCCGGCGTCGGCGTGCACCGACACCTCGGCGTTCGCCTCGACCGGCGTGTACGCCCGTACGTTAACCAGCAGGTTCGCCAGCACCCGCCGCAGCTCGTGCGACGCGTCCGTGACGAACGACCGCATCCGCTGCTCGGAACGCTCCCGCACGGCCAACGCGGCGAGGATCCGGTCCAGCATGCCGTTGACCGCCAGGGTCAGCCGGCCCGCTTCGGTACGCCGTACCCGTCGGGGGTCGTCGGTTATCGGTACCCGGCGGTCCAACTGCCCACCGGCGATCGCGTCGGCGGTCCGCGCGATGTCGTCCAACGGCCGCATCCGGGCCACGATCAGCATCCGGGCCAGAAACGCCAGCAGTACGGCTACCGCCACCGCCACCGCCACCAGCACCTCGATGCCGAGCAGCCGCGCCACGGTTTCCCGGACCGGAGCCAGCGGCAGCCCCAGCAGCACCACGCCGGGGCCGGCGTCGACGGTCACCACCCGGTCCCCCCTTCCGGTGTGGTGATGCTGGTCAGCGGGGACTGCCCGCCGGAGTCGTAGCGCCACACCGCCTCCAGGATCTGACTGCGGGACCGGAGCCGACCCGGCGCAGCACCGCCCGTACCCGGGCCAGCAGTTCCTCCACCGCGAACGGCTTGGTCAGGTAGTCGTCACCGCCGAGGGTTAGCCCGGAGACAAGGTCGCGGCGGGCGTCGCGGGCGGTCAGGAAGACGATGCCGAACCGGCGGCCGCGTTGCCGTAGCCGCCGGCACAGGTCGAAGCCGTCGCCGTCGGGCAGCATCACGTCGAGTACGACGAGGTCCGGTCGACCCGACTCGGCGAGCTGCTCCGCCTGCGCCACCGTGGTCGCGGAGTCGACGGCGAAACCGTGGAAGGTGCGCACGGTGACCAGCATGTCGACGATGTTCGGCTGGTCGTCGACGACCAGGATGCGCGCCGATGTGTTGCCCATGTCCGCTGAACAGATCACGCCATCATGGGAGAAGGATGAGAACGGGTAACGTGCTGCGGGTGTCCGACGCCGACTTCCTGACCACCACCCGTGACTCCTACGATGCGATCGTCGGCGAGTACGCCGAGGCGGTGAACTCGGAGCTGGACGAGTCACCGCTGGACCGGGCCATGCTGGGCATGTTCGCCGAGCTGGTGCGTTCGACAGGTAACACGGCGGTCGCCGATGTCGGCTGCGGGCCGGGTCGGGTCACCGTGCTGTTGGCCGGGCACGGGCTGGACGCGTTCGGTGTCGACCTGTCCCCAGGCATGATCGACCACGCCCGCCGGGCGTACCCGGGGCTGCGGTTCGAGGTCGGTTCGATGCTCGACCTGGACCTGCCCGACGGCGGGCTCGGTGGGCTGCTCGCCTACTTTTCGATCATCCATCTGCCGTGGCAGCGGCGGCCGGAGGCGTTCGCCGAGTTCCACCGGGTGCTGGTGCCGGGCGGCTACCTGATGTTGGTTTTCCAGGTCGGCGACGACATCCGGCACCGGGACGAGTTCGAGGGCAAGCGGATCGACCTGCGCTTCCACCGGCAGCGGCCGGCCGAGGTGGCGCGGTTGCTGACCGGAGCCGGTTTCCAGGTCCTGGTGACCGTCGAGCAGACCCCGCCGGCACCGGGCCGCCCGCCGCTGGGCATGCTGGTCGCCCGCCGCAAACCCTGACAGGTGGGGACGATGTCCAGCTGGTCGCCGTCCAACTTGTCTACTGAGCCTCGACGCCGGCAGCCCAGGGTCGGTGAAGGGGGCCGAGTTGTTCGGGCGGTACGGGGCAGCGTGTGCATCGCCTCTTCCCGCGCCTGTCGGTACGCGTCGAGTGGAGGGTCCAGGCACGTAATTCATCGGGGATGACGTGCCCGGACCCTCCACTCGACAACGTGCCGGGGCGTGACAGCCCGACGCACGCCGGGCTCGGCGGCGATTGGTGGGGCATGATCGGATCGGGCCGGACATCCCGGCCGCCGCACTTCCGACCGGAACGACGGCTGGGGCAGCGGTTGACTGGTGGCCGCCGAACCGCCAGAGGGCTTCCCCGCCGGCGAAGTCGCCCACCAAGCGTCCGCCCAGACCGTGTCACCCGGCGAGTACGCCGTCGAATCCTGGTCGAGCAGGACGTGGTGCTCGGCGCGGGAGCCGGCGTACGTCCCGAGCCGGTCAGCCAGTGGCTGCCAGCGCGGCGATCCCCGGAATCCGTTCCAGTAAGGCGATCGCTGGCTCAGCGCGACCCGCGGCCCGAGTATGTTACTGGCTGACCTCGTCTCGCATTGGGAGCTGCCGTCCCCACATGTCGTAGCTCACGACTACGGCGGTGCCGTCGCGTTGAGGGCCCTTCTCTTGCACGGCTGTTCGTTCGCGTCGTTGGCGCTCGTCGACGTGGTGGCACTGGCTCCCTGGGGGTCGGACTTCTTCCGGCTCGTACGCGACAACACCGAAGCTTTCAGCGCGCTGCCAAAGGCCGTCCACGAAGGAGCGATCCGGGCCTACATCGCAGGAGCCAGTCACATGGACCTGACGCCTAGCCAGATGCAGGACCTCGTTTCTCCCTGGCTGGGTACCGACGGGTAAGCCGCGTTCTACCGACAGATCGCTCAGGCGGACCAGACCTATACGGACGAGATTCAGGGTCTCTACCCGCGTCTGGACTTGCCCGTTCTGGTGGTGTGGGGCAAGAACGACACGTGGATCCCTGTCGACCGTGCTCACCTACTGACAGAACTCATCCCGGGCGCTCAACTCGAGCTGATCGATGGGGCGGGTCACCTGGTCCAGCTTGACCAGCCCGTACAATTAGCCACGAGGTTGCACGGTTGGCTCACCTCTCAGGCCACGACTTGATGCGGTTCAACATCCGCTCATCGGCACGACAGCACACCGATCGTCGTGACGCTCGGATCGCGGCATTTCCGGGCGTCGCGGAGCAGCATGGGTAGCACAGAGCGTGACAGCCCTGCCGGCGCCGCGCGCGATTAGCTCACCGAAGAGTTGCGGACTGCCGCGCAGCGGTCGCGGTTGCCGGTGCCGGCTGTCGGCCGCGGTGGCTCGCACGGCGGGCGCAGGATCCGCCGACCTAGGCGAGGGTTACGGTGGATAATCAACAATCCGACGATGAGGCTGCAAATGATCAATGTCCAGGAGTTCGCGCGACGGCTGAGTACTCTCGGAGCTGATGCGTTCACCATCGACGACGTCGTGGACCTGGCGACTGCGGCTGATGTTCGCATCAGCGCAGACCTCGAGATCGACGCCGCCCTGGCGCAGCGCTTGCTCGACCAGATCTCGCCCACCCTGCCGGTCACCGGGGCCCAGATCGCGGCGTCGCAATGGCCGCCACCGGAGTCTTGCCGTCCTGCGGCGCCTTCGGTGTTGTTCTCCAGCCCCGGTGCCGTCGACGGACCGGCTGATCAGCCGACCCGTTCCCGCAGTTCTGGGCCTGCGGGTAGCGGCCGGCGACACGGCTCTCGACGAACTGGCAGGTGAACCTGCCGTCGCAGCTTTCAGCAACAGCCAGACTGCTCGCCGCCGCCGGCTACGACGTGAGCTGCGAACCCAACCGGCTGGTATTCGCCTGACGGGCGTTGGCACCCGATCTTCGACGTAGAATCCCGCGATCTGGGTGAGCCGTGGCGACTCTGGCTCACGGGCCATGACGTGCCCGAGCCGTCTACCTGAACGGTGCACGCCCCTGATGCCGGCACATGGTCATGTCGGGAATGTTCCAGACTCGATGACCGCCTGGAACCCGAGTGCGACGACCTCATCCGCCGCCGGCCTGCAACGCGGCAGATCCGGATGGCGCTGGCGGGCAGCAGGTAAGCAGCCCACGGGGTATGGATGGGCGACGTCTTATGACAGCCCAGTTGCGTACACGCGATCGGCGAGTGGGAGGAAGCCCGGCGTGATCTTGTGGTGAAGGACGTGGTGGGCTGTGGCCCGTTCAGCGGGGTGGGGCGGTTGCCTGGGCGGTGACCGCGATGTTCCAGGGGACGACGCGTCCATCGCTTGATGCGGGCTGCCAGGGTCGTAGGTTGGTGTCCAACTCTTCGACGGCCGTCAGGCGGAGGGTGGGTGGTGCGAGGAACGCTCCGAGGAATGTTGTCAGGGTCGGGTAGCGGACGCCGACCCGGCTGCGCATCGGGTACGTGCCGGTGGGGTCACGGTGGATCCGCTCGTCGCCGTAGCCGGCGCTGATGCGTACCTCCCGGTCGGTGGCCTCGGTGCGCCGGTCGCAGAACGCTCCGGTGTAGGCCGGATGCACACCGAGGTAGATCAGCCGGCCGCCGGGCCGCAGGATGCGTGCCGCTTCGCTGATGGCGGTGGGGAAGTTGTCGATGTCGGTGTGGGTGTAGGTCATGACCACGGTGGGGACCGAGGCGTCCGCCAGTGGTAGCCGTCGTGCGTCGGCTCGGATGAGACTGGGGGTGCGGGTCGCGGCGATGCGGAGTTGGTCGGCGGAGAGGTCGATGCCGATGATCGTGTGACCGTGTGCTTCGACCGTGGCGAAGTGCAACCCGGTGCCGCAGCCGACGTCAACGCAGATGGCGCCGGTCGGGTTGGCCGGACCGAGAAGGCGGGCCAGCAGCCCGGCTGAACCGTGCTCGTCACGGTAGGCGCGGAACGTGCTGTCGTACCAGTCGGCGTGTCCGTCGTAGCGGGCGTCCGTGTCCATTCCGCCATTGTGGCTCCGTGTCGACCATCAGCCTGGGCCGCCGCCGCTCTGGTCGGGTCGCACCGCTCGTCGAGCATGGCCGAACGTCCGAGGTATCCTGCGCCCGTCACCCGACGCGAAGCACGCTCGGGCGGCAGATCCGGATGGCGGCCTCGCCGTCCCGACGGTGTACCTGGCCTGTTGAATACCGGGTTCGGAGCTTCGGATGCTCCTATCGATGTCAAGCGGCCAGTTCAAGATCATTTGATGTGATGATCTGGTAGA
>NZ_JBHMIP010000050.1:0-16526 GCF_048060245.1 Micromonospora sp. LOL_014 | reverse complement strand
CGACCATGGTGTTGACGGTCGACTTGAGTTCGAGGATCTCGCCGCGTGCGTCGACGGTGATCTTCTGCGACAGGTCGCCCTTGGCGACCGCCGTCGAGACCTGGGAGATGTTACGAACCTGACTGGTCAGGTTGCCGGCCAGCTGGTTCACGTTCTGGGTGAGGTCACGCCACGTCCCGGAGAGCCCGCGGACCTGGGCCTGACCACCCAACTTGCCTTCGATACCGACCTCGCGGGCGACCCGGGTGACCTCGTCGGCGAACCACGACAGCTGGTCCACCATCGTGTTGACCGTCGATTTCAGCTCCAGGATCTCGCCCTGCGCGGCGACGGTGATTTTCTGGGACAGGTCGCCCTTGGCGACCGCCGTGGAGACCTGGGCGATGTTCCGTACCTGGGCGGTCAGGTTCGACGCCATCGAGTTGACGCTGTCGGTCAGGTCCTTCCAGGTGCCAGCCACGTTCGGCACCTGGGCCTGCCCGCCCAGCTTGCCCTCCGTACCGACCTCGCGGGCGACCCGGGTGACCTGCTCGGCGAACAACCGCAGCGTGTCGGTCAGCATGTTGATCGTGTCGGCGAGCTCGGCGACCTCACCCTTTGCCGACACGGTGATCTTCTGCGACAGGTCGCCCCGCGACATCGCGGTGGCCACCTGGGAGATCGACCGGACCTGGTGGGTCAGGTTGGAGGCCATCGAGTTGACGTTGTCGGTCAGGTCCTTCCAGGTGCCGGAGACCCCCTTGACCCGCGCCTGGCCACCCAGCTTGCCCTCGGTGCCCACCTCCCGGGCGACCCGGGTGACCTCGTCGGCGAACGACGACAGCTGGCCGACCATCGTGTTCACCGTCCGGCCGATCCGCAGGAACTCGCCGCGCAGCGGCTGTCCGTCGATCTCCAGCTCCATGTGCTGGGACAGGTCACCCTCGGCGACCGCCCGGATCACCCGGGCGATCTCGGTGGTCGGTCGACCCAGGTCGTCGATCAGCGCGTTGATCGCCTGGTGGTTGTCCGCCCAGGCACCGCCGAAGCCCTCCTCGTCGAGGCGTTCGCTGAGCCGGCCGTCCCGGCCGACGATCCGGCTGATCCGGCGCAGGTCCAGGTGCTGACGTTCCTGCAGCGAGACCACCTCGTTGAAGGCGTCGGCGACCTCGCCGGCCACCCCGACCCGGCGGGGCAGCCGTACCTTCAGATCCCCCTGCCCCACCCGGCGCAGTGCCTCGGCGAGCTCGGTCAGCAGCGCGGTCTCGTCGATCGCCGGCCGTTGGTCGGAGGACAGCTGTTTCGCGCTGGTCATAACTCCTCGCTCAGCTCTTGGAGTGGGCTGACCTCATCATTGCTCGACTACCGTGGCAGATGCGAGGCGCATGCCCGCACCAATCGGTCAGGGGATCGGAGGAACCGGCAGGTGACAGCTAGGGCCGAGCGTTCCGCCACCGGCACCGGGAGTGAGCATGTCCGGCGGGTTCGTCTGCCGGCCGACCGACGGACCCCGGCCACCGCACGTGCGGTAGTCAGATCGGTACTGTCCGAAGCTGCCCTGGATGAACTGATCAACGAGGCGCTGCTGCTCACCACCGAGCTGTCCACCAACGCGGTCGTACACGCCGGCACCGAGCTGATCATCGAGGTGGTGGCCGACCCGGTCGGGCTGACCGTCACGGTCACCGACTTCGCCGCCGGCCCGATCGAGAACGTCGCCGCGCTGCCCCGCAACGAGCGGCAGAACATCTCCGAGGTGTCCGAGCGGGGCCGGGGACTGCTCCTCGTCGACCACTTCGCCAGTCGGTGGGGCACCACCCACC
Organism: Micromonospora sp. LOL_014; assembly: GCF_048060245.1. Classification (NCBI taxonomy): domain Bacteria; kingdom Bacillati; phylum Actinomycetota; class Actinomycetes; order Micromonosporales; family Micromonosporaceae; genus Micromonospora; species Micromonospora sp. LOL_014. Next base: position 14,724 of record NZ_JBHMIP010000050.1, on the reverse strand, counting down.
TGCGGACCGGCAAGGGGGTCTGGTTCCGGCTCGACCGGCACGGCACCCCACCGGCACCGGACGACTGGTTCCCGCCGTGGCCGGCCGACACCCGGCCGGCACCCGCCGCCGACGATGATCACCACACCCGGCCGCCGGCCGCGCCCAGCGCGGGGACACTCGCCGCGCTGATGCAGGCCGGGCCGGAACCGCATGCCGACGATCCGCTCGCGGACCTGGCCGGCAGCCTGCTCGCCCGGGTCGCGGACCTGGTCGGCGCGGCCGGTGGCACTGTCCGGCTGGACCGTGGCGACGGCAACGGGGTCCAGATCCTGGCGCGGTACGGCCGGCAGCCGCGCTCCGGTGAACTGCTGCGCGTACCGCTGACCGTGCACCGGCCGTACTTTGGGGAACTCGAACTCGACGCCGCACCGTCGGACTACGCCCGGCCGCTGGCCGCGCTCGTCGCCGAACGGCTCTCGCTGCACCTGGAGAACGACCGGCTGCGCCGCGCCGACCTGCGCCGGCAGACCTGGCTGACCTTTCTGGCCGAGGCGAGTGAACTGCTCGCCCAGTCACTCGACGTCGACCTGACAATGGCGTTGATCCCGCAGCTGGTGGTGCCCCGGCTCGGCCGGTGGTGCGCGGTGCACACCGCGGACGAGTGGGGCCAGCTGCAGTTGGCCGCCGCGAGCCACGCCGACGAGACGGTCCTGCCCACGCTGCACGCCGCGCTGCGCGAGTCCGGCCCCGACTCGGTGCTGGCCCGGCTGCGGGAGGCCTCGCGCAGCGGATCACAGGTGCCGCTCGGCGCGCCGATGGAGGGCTTCGCCGTACCGCTGGTGGCCCGGGGCCAGCGTCTCGGCACCCTCGCGGTCGGCCGGCACCAGCGGCACCGGCACGACCCGGACGAGGTGTCGGTCCTGGAGGACGTGGCCCGGCGGGCCGCGCTGGCCATCGACAACGCCCGAATCCATCAGGAACGCCGACGGGTCGCGCACACCCTGCAACAGTCACTGCTGCCGCCGGGACTGCCCACCATCGGCGGGATCGGGCTGGCCGCCGAGTATGTGCCCAGCGGCGACGCGGTCGAGGTCGGCGGGGACTTCTACGACGTGGTGCCGCTGTCGGAGGGCCGCTGGCTGGTGGTGGTCGGCGACGTGTCCGGCAAAGGGGTGCAGGCCGCCACCGTCACCGGGCTGGTCCGGGACGTCATCCGGGTGCTGGTCCGCGACGGCAAGGCGTTGCCGGAGGTGCTGGCCCGGCTCAACGACACGCTCGTCGAACGGGGCGGTGGCCGCTACTGCACGCTCGCGATGGCCGCCGTGACGGTGACCGCCGACCAACAGCTGGACGTCCGGCTGCACCTGGCCGGCCACGACCGGCCGGTGCTGATCAGCGGGTACGGGCAGGCCCGGTTCGTCGGCGCCGGCGGCACGGCGCTCGGGCTGCTGGAGGAGATCGTCGCACCGTCGGTGGACCTCAGCCTGGCACCCGGCGACTCGCTGGTCTTCTACACCGACGGGATCACCGAGCGGCGCAACGGGCGGGAGCTGTTCGGCGCCGAGCGGCTGCGCCGCGCGGCGGCACCGCTGGCCGGCTTCTCCGCCGACGTGGTGGCGGCCCGGCTGCGTACCACGACGCTGGACTTCTCGGTCGAGGCACCTCGCGACGACATCGCGGTCCTGGTGGTACGCAACGAGCCGGCGGCGAAGGCTGGCCCGGCCGGCCGGGCCAGCCTTCGCCGCCCACCCAGACCAGCGCGTGACCCACTGACCGGGTGACCCGGTCACGAGCCGGCGGCGAACCGGCCGGGCGCCAGCCGGTGCTGCGGGTCGAACCGTTGCTTGAGCTCAAGTAGCCGGGGCAGGCCCGGCCGGTGGCCCCAGATGTCGACGGCCTGTCGGACCTCGGTGGGCGCGGTCAGCACCACGCAGCTGCCGCTGCGCGCCAGCAGCACCGCCCGAACCGTCGCCAGGGTCTCGGCGACCCGCTCCGGCGGGGTCGACTTGGGAAGTACGGCGTGCACCAGGCCGGTGCCGACCGAACCGCGAACATCGATGGGCGCGCCGACCGCGTCGCGCACCGCGTAGATCGCGGCGTGCAGGTGCGCGGCCGGTACGTCGAGCCGCAGAGCGATGTCGCTGGCGGTGAACGGGTAACGCCGCCACCAGACCGGCGGTCGGGCGGTATCGACGGCGTCGCCGCCGAGCAGTGCCGCCGCCCGGCCGGCGCGTCGCCGATTCAGACCCGGCTCACCCTCGAACAGCACCGCGAGCTGCCCGCCGGGCGGCACCTGGGGCGTCCGGACGGTGCGCGCGGCGTGTGCCGGCAGGTCCAGCTCGACCGCCACCGGGTGCAGCCCGTCGACGGTCAGCTCGCCGACCAGGTCGCGTACCTCCAGCGGGGTGTGCACGGTACGTCGCACCCAGCGTCGGTCGGCCGGCACCGGCTGTAGCCGGACCGTCGCGGCGACCAGTACCGCCAGGGCCCCCTGCGAACCGCAGAGCAGCTGGGGCAGTTCGTCACCGGCGTCAGTCTCCGATGCCGCCCGGACCAGCCGCCCGGCGGCATCGACGTAGTCGACCCCGGTCACGTGCCGGCGCGGCGGACCGTGCCGGTGGCTCAACGGTCCGGTCTCGTCGGTGGCGACGATCCCGCCGACCGTCGCAGACGCGGAGGGCGGGTCCAGCGGCATCCGCCAGCCGGCCCGGCCGACGGCCTGCTGGGCGGTGTGCAGCGGGGTGCCCGCGCCGACCCGGACGGTGCGTGATCCTGGCGGGCGGTGCCAGACGCCGGTCAGCCGGGAGGTGTCCAGCACGACGTCCACCTGGGACGGAGGAGTCCACCAGTCCAGTTTGCTGCCGGAGCCGCGGGGGATCAGGGTCAGATCCCGATCGGCGCACAGCCGCAGCACCTCGGCGGTCGCCGAGGCCGTGCCCGGTGCCGCCACCCAACGCGGAGCGGCGGCCGCCACCTCATCGTCGGGGCCAGCGTCGCGCAGGTGCGCGGCACCACAGATCTCAGCCAGTCGAGCGGCCATGTCCTGAATCACCGTCGAGTCACCCCCTCCTCGCGCTGATCGTACACGTGTTCTAATCGATCCGGATGGCCGTGCGGCGTGCCGCCGCGACCGGGCAGCCCGCTCCGGGCGGTACCGTGGCCGGGTGACGACCCAGACACCGGTTCCGCCGACCGCCAAGCGTGTCCCGACCGAGCGCGTCCACCATGGCGACACGGTCGTCGACGACTACGCATGGCTCGCCGCCAAGGACGACCCGGACACGATCGCCTACCTGCAGGCGGAGAACGCCTACACCGAGGGTGCCACGGCGCACCTCGCCGCGCTGCGCGAAACACTGTTCGGCGAGACGAAGCGGCGCACCCAGGAGACCGACCTGTCGGTGCCGACCCGCAAGGGCGACCACTGGTACTACACCCGGACCGTCGAAGGCCGGCAGTACGGCATCCACTGCCGGCTCGCGGTCCGGCCCGGCGAGTCGGCCCCGCCGGCCACTGTCGACGGCGTGTCGATCGACGGCGAGGAGATCCTGCTCGACGGCAACGCCCTCGCCGAGGGGCACGACTTCTTCGCGCTGGGCACCTTCGACGTCAGCCCGGACGGCCGCTGGCTGGCGTACTCCACCGACTTCTCCGGCGACGAGCGTTTCACCCTGCGGATCAAGGACCTGTCCACTGGCGAGGTGCTGCCCGACGAGGTGCCGTCGACCTTCTACGGCACCGCCTGGGCGGCCGACGGCAGCGCGCTGTTCTACCTGACCGTGGACGACGCGTGGCGCCCGTACCGAGTCTGGCGCCACCAGATCGGCACCGGCGCGGACCGCGACGTCGTCGTCCACCAGGAGGACGACGAACGGTTCTGGGTCGGCGTCGAGCTGACCCGCTCCGAGCGGTTCATCCTGATCGACGCGCACAGCAAGACCACCAGTGAGGTACGGGCACTACCGGCCACCGACCCGACCGCCGAGCCGGTGGTCATCGCCCCGCGTCGGCAGGGGGTGGACTACTCGGTCGAGCACCACGGGCACCGGTTCCTGATCCTGCACAACGACGGCGCCGAGGACTTCGCCCTCGCGTACACCTCTGTGGACGCCCCCGGCGACTGGGTTCCGCTGATCGGGCACACCCCCGGCACCCGGCTCGAATCGGTGGACGCGTTCGCCAGCCACCTGGTGGTGTCGCTGCGTACTGACGGACTGACCGGGCTGCGGGTGCTCCCGGTCGGCAGCACCGACACCTTCGACATCGAGTTCCCCGAACCGATCTACAGCGTCGGGCTGGACGCCAACCCCGAGTACACCACCACCAGCCTGCGGATCCGGTACACCTCGCTGATCACCCCCGACTCCATCTACGACTACGACCTGGTCACCCGTGACCTGGCGCTGCGCAAGCGCAAGCCGGTGCTCGGCGGCTACGACCCGGCCGGCTACGAGCAGCACCGGGAATGGGCGGTCGCCGATGACGGCACCCGGGTGCCGATCTCGGTGGTGTGCCGCGCCGGGACCCCCCGGGACGGTTCCGCGCCGTGCGTGATCTACGGGTACGGGTCGTACGAGATCAGCATGGACCCGTGGTTCTCGGTGCCCCGGCTGTCGCTGCTGGACCGTGGCGTGGTGTTCGCTGTCGCGCACGTGCGAGGCGGCGGTGAGCTGGGCCGGCGTTGGTACGACGACGGCAAGATGATGGCCAAGAAGAACTCGTTCACCGACTTCGTGGCCTGCGCCCGACACCTGGTGAAGGCGGGCTGGACCACCTCGGACCGGCTGATCGCCCGGGGCGGCTCGGCCGGTGGGCTGCTGATGGGCGCGGTGGTCAACCTCGCCCCGGACGCGTTCGGCGGCATCGTGGCGCAGGTGCCGTTCGTGGACGCGCTGAACACGATCCTCGACCCGACGCTGCCGTTGACGGTCACCGAATGGGAGGAATGGGGCAACCCCCTGGAGGACCCCGACGTGTACGCGTACATGCGCTCGTACACCCCGTACGAGAACGTCGCCGCCGTCGATTACCCGCCGATCCTGGCCGTGACCAGCCTCAATGACACCCGGGTCTTCTACCACGAACCGGCGAAGTGGGTGGCGAGGCTGCGCGCGGTCGCCCCCGGCGGGTCATACCTGCTGAAGACGGAGATGGGTGCCGGTCACGGTGGCCCGAGCGGGCGCTACGACGCCTGGCACGAGGAGGCCTTCGTCACGGCCTGGATTCTGGACCGGGTGGGGCTGGCCGGCTGACCCGGCCAGCCGGGTGCAACCCGCCGTCGCCGCGATGACGCCGGCTGCGGCGGGTCGCCGACCGGCCTGGGGGATTATGGTGACCGGGCAACGAACTCCCGGTCCTGCGCGGACGACAGCAAGTGGAGTACCGTTCGAGCGGAATGGCTGGAGGTCTCGAATGTCCCTGACGGTGCAGACGGAGCAGCGTGGCGACATCGTCGTCGTGTCGGTCGGTGGTGAGTTGGACATGGCCACCGCACCCCAACTCCAGGACCAGATAACGGATCTACTGGACAAAGGTCGCAGTCGGCTGGTCTTCGATCTGGCCGACGTGTCGTTCTGCGACTCCACCGGTCTGTCGGTCTTCGTCCGGGCGAAGAACGGGTGCGACGAGGCGGGCGGCGTCGTCCGGCTCGCCGCACCGCAGCGCGGGGTGCTGCGCATCCTGGAGGTCAGCGGCCTGGTCGAGGTCCTACAGACCTTCCCGACCGTCGACGAAGCGGTCTCGGCCCCCCAGCCGGCTCCGGCCGACTGACCGGGGCGGTGCCCGCCTCGTCCTCGATCCAGCGGGGCCGGGCGATCGCCCAGCCCGTACCGGTCTGCACCAGTAGCGCCACACCGAGCAGACCGATCGGCACCAACCAGCCGCCGGTCTGCTCGTACAGCAGACCCACCGAGAGCGGGCCGAGCGCGGCGATCAGGTAACCGGCGCTCTGGGTGAACGCCGACAACGACACGACGCCGGCCCCGGTCCGGGCCCGGAGCCCGATCATTGCCAGCGCCAGCGGGAAGGTGCCCTGGCCGAGCGCGAGCAGCACCATCCACGCCAGGGCACCCTCGTACGGCAGCCAGAGCAGCCCCACGTAGCTGAGCGCGGACGCCACGGCGGTACCGAGCACCAGCGGCCGCAGACTCGACATCCGGGTGGCCAGCGTCGGCATCAGCAGCGCGATCGGGACAGCGACCGCAGTGACCCCGGCCAGCAGCAGACCGGCGGTCTCCGGTCGGAAACCGGCGTCGCGGAACACCTGCGCCAGCCAACCCATCTGGGCGTACGCGCCGAACGACTGCGCGCCGAAGAAGCCGGCCATCAGCCAACCGAGCCGGGTCCGACCCGGTCGGATCACCGCCGTCGCGCCCGGCCGCGCCAGCGGCCGCAGACCGGCGCCCCGCTTTGTCGCACCGACGACCGTGGCCGCCGGGCGTCGTTGGTCCCGCCAAGCGACCGGCACCCAGAACGCCGCGGCGGCGACGGCGATCAGCGCCCAGAAGCCGAGTCCGGCCCGCCAACTGCCGGCCGCGTGGGCGATCGGGACCGCGGTGCCGGCCGACACCGACGCGCCGATCGTCAACGACATCATGTACGCACCGGTGACCAGGCCGGCCCGATGCGGGAAGTACTGCCGGACCAGCATCGGCAGCAGCACGTTCGCCACCGCGATCCCGGCCAGGGCCAGGGCGCTGGTCGCCACGAACAGCCAGGCGGAGCTGGTGGTGACCCGGAGCAGTTGACCGGCGGCGAGCGCCGCCATCGAAGCCACCAGCAGCCGTGGTGGCGAGAAGCGGCGGACCAGCCAGGGGGTGAACGCGCCGACCGAGGCGAAGGCCAACGCCGGCAGCATGGTCACCACGCCGGCAAGTAGGCCGGACAGTGCCAGGCCGGTACGGACCTCGTCCAGCAGCGGGCCGAGGCTGGTGATCGCGAGCCGCAGGTTGAGCGCGACGAGGATCATCGCGATCAGCACCACGACCGTGCCGCGCCGGCCGGCCCCGCCGGTCGCCGTCCCGGCCGGTGCAGTGGCCTGCACCGGCCGGGTCCGCCCTGGTGCGGCCGGCCCGGATGAGGCCGGCCTCGGCACGGTCGACCCCGGTGCGGTCCGGGTATCCGGGCGGCCGGTGAGGGCGGTTGGCGGAGTCATGTCACCCATCCTAAAATCATGGGATGATTTATGGTCGGGTGATGTAACCGATGACACCCTCGGCAGCTTCCCCGCCGGCACCTGCCGGCCAGTCCGGCACTTCCCGCAGGTCCCGGCAGACTCTGGTCCGCCAGGCGATCGACTCGCTGCGCGAACAGATCGCCGCCGGCGACTGGCCGCTCGGCACCCGGATCCCGACCGAGCCACGGCTGGCCGAGGCGCTCGGCGTTGGGCGCAACACGGTCCGGGAGGCGGTACGCGCGTTGGTGCACGCCGGTGTGCTGGAGTGTCGGCAGGGCTCCGGCACCTACGTGATCTCCACCGACGAGTTGGCCGGCGCGGTGGCCCGTCGCTGCGCTACCGCCGAGTGGCGGGAGACCGTGGAGGTCCGCCGGGCGTTCGAGGTCGAGGCGGCCCGGCTGGCGGCGCAGCGACGTACCCCGGCGGATGTGGCTTCACTGGACGCGGCGCTGGCCGACCGCGAGGCGGCCTGGCGCGGGGGCGACCTGGCCCGGTTCGTCGACGCTGACCTGACGTTGCACCGGGCGATCATGGCCGCCGCACACAACGTGATGCTGAGCGAGTTGTACGACTCGATCGGCGCGGCGATGCGGGCCACCGTCGCTGAGGCGGTCGGACCGGACCTGCACCCGGACCGGCACGTCGACCACGCCCGACTGGTCGCGGCGATCCGCGACGGGGACCCGGATCGGGCGGCCCGAGAGGCGGCCGTCTACCTCGGCACCGACTGACCCGCGACCGCTTACGCAAGACCGGCCCGTGACGCTCACGCAACGAGGGCCGGGCCCCGGGGGGCGGGGCCCGGCCCCTCGTGCTGACCAGCGGCGCTGCGCGGTGGTGCTGCGTTGCGGCGCGCTGCTGCGGTCCTGCTGCGGACGGTGCGGTGAGTCAGCTGTTCCAGTGCTGGGCGACCAGCTCGGCGGCCTGGGTCTCCCACTGCGCATAGTGAAACGGGTACGCCGACACCTGGACGGTCTGGGCGGCCTCGGTCAGCGGCATGTCCTGCCAGCCGTCGACGGCCTTGAGCCCGTCGAGGAACGCGGTGGTGGAGTACTCCACGTCGGTGATCTGCTCGACGGTGCCCCAGCCCGACGACGGGCGCTGCTGGAACAGGCCCTGCGAGTCGTGGTCGTTGCGGTCACCGAGGTGGCCGAGGTTCTCCAGCTTGGACTCCTGCAGGGCGGTGGCGATGGCGACCACGGCGGCCCGCTCGTCCATGCCGGCCTTCTTGGTGGCGGCGATGATGCCCTTGACGTTGTCGGTCTGCTCGCCGGACAGGGTGATGCGGGACTGTTCGCCCTGCACCCCGTGCGGGGTCAGCTTGCCGGTGTCGACGCTGTCGCTGGTGTCGCTGGTGTCGCTGGTGGCGCCGGTGGCGCCGGTGTCACTGGTGGTGACGGCGGTGTCCGGGGTGGCGGCCTGGACGCCGGGGGTGTGCTGGGCGGCCAGAGCGGGCGCGGCGATCGCGCCGCCGGCCAGGGCCAGCCCGGCGATGCCGAGGGCGGTGTCACGCAGCTTGTCGCGGAGCGTACCGGTGATGATCGTGTTCATGGGGGGTCCACCTCTCCGTGCCGGGGGGATCGCCGTTCCAGGTGGTCGTGCGGTGCGGGGGCGGACCACGCACAACGACAGCCGGTCACCAGGCATTCCACCCCGTGGCCGGGGTCGGGCGACGGGGCGTGCGCCGGCGGGGCGGGCAGATCGTCGCGGTAGGTTGTCGACCGATATTCCGCTCAGCTGCCGGGAGTGCCCCTCATGATCAACGGCTTCAAGAATTTCATCCTGCGCGGGAACGTTGTCGACCTGGCGGTCGGCATCGTCATCGGTGCGGCGTTCACCGCCGTGGTGACCCAGTTGACCAAGTCGTTCCTGGAGCCGTTCATCAGGCTGCTGTCCGTGCTGCTGACCGGCGAGGAGGGCATCGGCGGTGTCGGGTTTGAGTACCGTGGCGTGGTCTTCGACTGGCCGGCCTTCGTCAACGCGGTGATCACCTTCGTGCTCACCGCCGCCGCGCTGTACTTCCTGGTCGTCATGCCGATGAACCGGCTCGCGGAGCGTCGGCGTCGGGGCGAGGAGCCGCCGCCGGCCGCGCCGAGCGAGGAGATCAAGTTGCTCACCGAGATCCGGGACGCCCTGGTGAGCCGCCGCACCGACCGGTAGGTGCCGTCCGGGGTGGTTTCCGGCGCGGACCGGATCGAGGGAACCGTCATTGTCGTCAAAGCGGCTCCGAGACAACCATGTGGGTTCCCTCGATGGTGCCAGGTGGACGAGGCGCCAGCTGGGAGAACTCTCCGTAGTTGCCCTATCACTCCCAGCAGTTGAAAAATGGCGGCGGCGGGACGTGATCTGCGTGACACTTGACGCATGGAGCAGCTAGCCGGGATCACGTCCCAGGACTGCGCAACCCCTACCCGACCCGTCGCCGACCTTGGTCGACCGACCGCCCAACCCGCTGGTGGGCGGGCGGTGGCGACCCTTGTCCGGCCCCGCTGTGACGACCCCACCTGCGGCACCTGCTACCAGCGGCCGGAGACGGACTGACCGCCGTACCCGGGTCGGTCGCCCGATCCGGTGGCCACCCACCACCGCCGTACCCACTCGAACAAATGTTCGATAGGGTCCGTCGGGTGGAGCAGCGTAAACACTGGTGGAACGGCAGTTGGGGGCGGCTGGCCCGGCGGGACGTGTTCCTCCGCGCCGACGCCGACAGGTGGTTCGTCGAGGCCCGCGTCGGCGGCGCCGAGGGCAGGTCACGGTTCACCGAGTACGACACCGAGGAGTCCGCGTACGACGCGGTCCGTCGCCTGATCGACGGCCCCGGCGCCTGGCGCGAGGTCTCCGACGGACGGTTTGTCGCACGCCGACACGGGGAACCGGACTTCCATGAACGCGGCTGACGCATCTGTGACAGACCGGATCACCACCGGCATGCCGGTGATCGACGCACGGGGTGACGAGATCGGCACCGTCGCCCTGGTCCGTCCAGCGGATCCGAACGCGGTGACGGTCGAAGGCGCCGTCGATCCGCAGGACGCGATCGGCGACGAGGTGCCCCACCCGCAGGTGGGCGACGAGCCGGCCACCGCGCCCGACGTGGCGGCCCGGCTGCTGCGTACCGGCTTCATCAAGATCAGCACGACGGAGCCGGCGGCGCTGCCGGGCGATGTCGGCTACGCCAGCGTCGAACAGTTGGCGGCGGTCGACGCCGGGGTGGTCCGTCTCGCGGTGCCCCGGTCCGAGGTGACACCACCGGCCTGACCGGCGGTATGGTCACTGACCGGACCGGCAGGTGGGTGGCGGGCCCCGACCAGCTGCGAACCGGGGCGGTCTGGCCGGCTGTGGACCTGGCCGGTCTGGCCGGCTGCGACCTTGGGCGGTCCGGCGGGTGGTCCGCGACGGTGGGAGGCGACGTGGCGCGCGGTGGTGTCTTCTGCATCGAGGGGCAGTGGCATCGCGACCTGAACGAGCGCGGCTCGGTGCTGCCGACCCTGGAGCTGCTGGAACGGCTCAGCCGGATCCGGTTCATCCACCGCGACGCCGCGACCCCCGACGAGCTGGCCTACTTCCTGGACCGCTGGCTGCTGCGCCAGTACGCCGACTACCGGGTCGGCTTCTTCGCCATGCACGGCGAGCCGACCAAACTGTGCCTGACCGAACGGCACCACGTCGACCTGGACGACGTGGCCGAGCAGATGGCCGGCCGGTGCGCCGGCAAGCGACTGTACTTCGGCAGCTGTTCGGTGCTGCGCGCCTCCGACGCCCGGATGCGCGAGTTCCTCGCCACCACCGGGGCCTCGCTGATCTGCGGCTACACCCGGGAGGTCGACTGGGTGGAGTCGGCGGCGTTCGAGACGGTGCTGCTCGACGTGCTCGCCAACGGGGTCTACAACAACGCCGCTGAGCTGCGGATGGGCTCGTCGCACTGGGCGCCGCTGGCGGCGTACCTGGGCTTCCGGATCGTCTACGCCAACGGCCGGACCTGGCGCCCAGCCGGCCGACAACGCGGGTCGGCCGGCCAGACGCCGGGGCCGGCGAGCCCGCCGCAGGTGCCGGCGCAGGGCGGTGGTCGCGGCGGTCGCGCCAGCGGTACGTCTGCCGGCAGGTAACCGCCGCCGGCAGACGTACCGCTGGCGTGCGCTGATCGCCCGATCGCCATTGGCGGCATCACCATGTGGCGGTGGGCGGTGGGCGGTAGCCGATTTGTTGGCCGTAGGTCATCAGTGGGCGCAGGGTCGGGACCAGTTCGGTCGCCTGTGTGGTCCAGTGGTGTCCCCGGTTGCCGTCGAGTCGGCGGTGACGGGCCGATGCCGTCTGCCGTTGTTGGCGTAACTCGCGGCGCAGGTGGTGCAGCCGCTGGGAGGCTGTCGACCGGCCGGAGCGCCAGTCGAGCCAGCGCAGCCACCAGTCACGGATCATCTCGGTGATCATTTCTCTCCCTTGATCAATTGGTCGATGGTCGGGTTTCTATGCGCCGTGGCAGTCGGTGAAGTCCGTGGCGCTGGACGAAGATCTCCCGCCGGTCGGCGGCGTTGCCGTGGCGGTCGATGACGTACCCGGTGAGCCAGATCCACCCGTCGTAGGTCCACTTCCGGTCGACGGCGATGACCCGGAGTCGGATGGCGCGGTCGTCGGCGAACTGGACGCTGGCTTGCCGGCCGATGACCAGGACGTCGCCGGGTTTCGGCTCCGGCGTGGCGAGTAGCCGGCTATTCACCAGGCCGATCCGCTATCGGGTAGGTCGTGCGCCCGCAGTCTGGGCACCACCTGGATTTGATCTTGAACGACCAGAGCCCGGCGCAGAAGCCGAGCAGCGCTGCGCCGATAGCCGCCGCGATTCCTAGCATGGCCGCATCCTCCTGTCGCAGGTGTCGATGGCTTCGAGATCGAAGATGAGCGCGTCTGCCGCGTGTAGTTCCTCGATCAGGTCGTCGAAGAGGTGGCTGTGGTGTGCGGAGAGGGTTTCGTGGGCGGGGACGATGATGTGGTGGACGTCCTCGACGAGGAGGCCATGCATCAGGCGGTCGAACGCGGCTCGGCTGGTCGCGCGTTCGATGAAGACGGCGATCAGCTCGTAGCCGTGGCTGTCGGCGAACTGCTGCATGCGTCGCTCGGCTTGGTCCACGATGGCGTTGCTGGTGTTGGCGTGCGGCGGCAGTAGGCGGATGTAGCCGTACAGCGGCGGTTTCATGGGTCTAGTTCCTCCTGCAGGGTGTGGACCTGGACGCCGGTGTCTTCCAGCACGTCGAGAAGGTGGTGCTGGACGACCGGGTGCGTGGAGAGGTGCGCGAGGCTGGGCGTGATCACGCGCCGGGCGTTGGAGCGGCAGGTCTCTTCGATCAGTGCGGTGAGGGCCGGGCGGTTCAGCGCGGTGTCGTACTCATGGAAGAGCCCCGCTAAGCAGTAGCCCTCCTGCTCGGCCCAGAACTTGAGGGCGAGTTCCACCTGCCGGATGTCGCCGTCGAGGGCGTCGCGGTCCACCCGCAGGTAGCTGTACATCAGCGGCTTCACCCGTAGCTCCTCGCACTCGCCGTGCCGGGACGCGAAGAATGTCACGAACTCGGTGGCGGTGAGCGCCAGAGGTTCCACATGACGCCTCCTGGTACGTCGGTTGCCTTCTGTGATGAGCAGACTAAGCCGTGCAATCGCGTGGTGCAATAGCATGAGTCGTGCAAGTGTGGACTACCCTGAACCGCCATGGAGAACCGCAGACCTGACACACTGGCCGGCATGGCGAACGGCTCAGGCTCGATCCGCAGGCGACGCCTGGGGATCGAGCTGCGTGAACTCCGTACGGCCAAAGGGCTGACGCTCGACGAGGTGGCACGCCGGTTTACCTGGTCGGTCAGCAAAGCCAGCCGCATGGAACGCGGCCTGGTCCCGGTCTCACCCCGGGACGTGGCCGACCTGGTGAAGCTCTACGGTGTCGACGACCCCGACCACGCCGATGCCCTGGTCGCAATGGCTGCAGCATCACGCCAACGTGACTGGTGGCACAAGTTCGACGACCTACTGCCCCGCCAATTCTCGGTCTACCTCGGCTTCGAGGGCGATGCGGAGAGCATCCACACCTACCAGAGCCTGCTGATCCCGGGCCTTCTCCAGACTGAGGCGTACGCTCGGGCGATCTTCCGCGCGGCGCAACCCGGCGAAACCGACGAGCAGATCAACCGCCGCGTCGAAGCCCGGCTACTGCGCCAGACCATCGTCAAGAACAAGGACGCGCCGCGACTATGGGCGATCCTCGACGAGGCGGCCATCCGACGCGGCGTCGGCGGCAGAGACGTGATGCGCGAGCAGCTCGCCCACCTGGCGTCGTCCAGCAAGCAGCCGAACATCACCATCCAGGTCATCCCGTTCCGCGCAGGTGCCTACATGTCGATGGACGGCGGCTTCATCATCCTGCGCTTCGCCGAAGCCGAAGACCCCGACGTCGTCTGCGTGGACATCAGAACCCGCAGCCTCTACGTCGACGACCCCGCCGAGGTCCGGAGATATACGCTGGCCCACGAGCAGTTGCTCGCACTGGCGGCAACCCCTGACGAGTCGATCAAGCTGATCGAGGCCGCTTTGGAGGAGATGCGATGAGTCCGACGGGCCCGTTCGACCGCGACCGAGCGGTCTGGCGCAAGAGCACCCGCAGCAACGGCAACAGCGGTGACTGCGTCGAAGTGGCCGACAACCTGCCCGGCCGGGTCCTGGTCCGGGACACCAAGAACCGCGACGGCGGCACCCTGACCTTCGCGCCGTCCGCGTGGCACTCCTTCGTCGAACTGGCCAAGCAGCACCACTGATCGCCTGACGCCTACCCCGGCGAGACAGCCAACGAGCGCCGACCCCGCCTCAGCATGGTCGGCGCTCCAGGTCTGCGTCCGGGATGTAACCCAGGCCGGCCTGGTTCTAGACTGCCCTTCTGTCAAGAGTGCGTGCGCTGGCTCGACGGTCCGGCCCGGGCCGTCGAGGTGGGGCCTACGCCGGTTGAGGCGACCAGGAGGGTCCGCACTGCTCGCCTGACGGTGGGGGACCAGGGCCGCCTGATTGCCGGCCGGCCCGGCGGTTCAGCTCCCCGCCGCGAAGGCTCCGTCATGACGGCCGTGAGCGCGGACCCTTCGCGGAGCCGTTTTCCCTGCTCAGAAATCGTTCTGTAGTGGACAATGGCGGCGTTTGCGTTGTCGCAGCGCCCTCTGTTGGCGGACCTCTCGCGAACCCGTGCTCCGCAGCAGGTCAGGAGGGGTAGAATTCCGACCCAGACGCAGCTCTCTCGGGAGCTGCCCTTCATTTAGGCACGTCGAAGCCGTCGTTGATGACGTCTCCGTACGAGTCGTAGCTTCCTCGGGAGCTGTACTTCGGTGTAGACCGCTCTCCGGCTCTAGCGAGCCCGGAAGGTGGCTGCCTCGAGGTGAGGATTACGCACGTTATTCATGCGTTTTAACGTGCGTAATCCTCACCTCGAAGTGGGCGGAGTATGGCAGTAATCGGACGACAGTGCCGTTGGTGAGGACGCGCCTACACCCAGGGCTGTTGCGTAGTCGGTTGAGGGGCTCTTGAGCTGGGGTTTTCGATGGGATTCG
>NZ_JBHMIP010000049.1:0-16688 GCF_048060245.1 Micromonospora sp. LOL_014 | reverse complement strand
CCGTAACCACGGGAAACCCTGCCGTGACCAGGGGTCACCCGACTTTGCAATAGCCCTGGGGGGCAGGTGCGTTCGCGTCGGGTGGGGATCAGGAGGGTGGCGATCTGGGCGAGGTGGGTCGGTAGCTGGTCAGCCCAGTCCTGAGGGGGGAATGTCCGCCGTGCCGGTGGCGGTGCGGCGGATCAGGCGCAGGGCCTTGGTGAAGGAGATCCTGTCCGGATCGAGGTCGGCGGCGGCGGACGCTTTCGCGGTCAGGGCGCTGATCGCGTGGTGGACGATCAGGTAGGCCCAGATCTCCTGGTGGGCCAGGTCCGGCAGACGGGACCGCAGCACCCGTCCGGGACCACGGAGGTGGGTCTTGAGCTGGTCGTTGGCGGTTTCTTCCTCCCACCGCTCGTGGTAGCCGCCGGCAAGTTCGTCGGCGTGGGCGTCGGCGGGGTCGACGATGGTGGTGATCAGGGCGATCAACTCGCCGGTGCCGTCGCCGACGCGGTCGGGGATGTCGTACTCGACCACCCGGGCGAGGTGAACGACCGGCAGGCCCCGGTCGTCGAACGCGTCCGGAACAGCGTCGATGTCGGTCAGGTCGGCTCCGGCGCGGGCGGCCGCGAGGAGCCGTTCCCGTCGACCGCCACGGACGGTCGGTTTGACCAGGACGGTGAGATAGGTGCCGTCGGACAGGACCTTCACCACGGGCAGGTCGATCTGGGTCGGGGCCCGCCACAGCAGCGCCGCGCCGGTCGCGGCGGCGGTGTCCCACGCCTGCCAGGAGTAGAACCCCCGGTCGGCGGTGAGCAGCTCGTCGGACCGCAGCCGGGGGTACAGCCGCCGCGCGAGGGTCTTCTCACCTTCCGTGTAGGCGCCGATCTCCGCGGCGACGAACGCATGGGTGCCGCACTCCGCGAGGGCCACGACCCGGGCCTTCGGAAACGCCGACCGGTTTCCCCCCGACCCGGCGTAGCCGAACTCGGCCGCGTTGGCCCCACCGTCGGGCACATCGACGGTGAACCCGTCGACCGCCAGCAGCCGCCACCGGCGCAGGAACGACCCCCGCGCGGTGCCCAACGCGCCCGCCGGCGCTGTCGGGCCCGACCCGCCCGCGACCGGCCCGCACGTGCGCTCGAACAGCTCGGCGAACACCCGGCGGCCCAACCGTTTCCGCGCCTGGGTGATCGCGCTCGAGGTCGGCACGCTCCACCCCGCGTCCCAGCACCCGAACCGGTCCAACGACCCGGTGACCCTGGCCGCGACCTCGGTGTAGTCATCGTCGGGGAACAACGCCAGCCCCAACGTCAGGTAGGTGCTCACGTGCGCCGGCAGTTTCCCGTCCGACCGCTGCTCCCGCACCCCGCACACCTCGATCGCGGCGTCGACCTCCTCCCGCGACACCTGCGAGATCAACACCCCGAGCGACACCTGATCCGGCCGCACCACCGGACGATCCGCCACATCCACCGACATGACCCGTGATCAAAACAGTCAGCCGAGCCGTGGTCGTCCCGCCACGCCGCACCGCCGAGGCGTCCACACCAAACCGCAGGTCAAACCCAAGATCAACTTAGGCTACGTGGCATTGGGCCTCTCGCCTGGTATTTCGTGGCAGGGCCAGATAGCCGTTCGCGCCGTCGGGCGGTGTTGACGGTAACCGTGACGGCAACGTGCACAGACCACCACGCCCGAACGGCACCCGCGCTACCCGGCGAGGGCCCGGCGGAGGTCCTTCATCAATAGCAGCAGGTGCATTGTGTCGGTGGGGCCCGACTCAAACTTGGCCAGGCGGAGGTAGAAGTCGCGGGCGGCGTCGGTTTGGCAGTGGATGAGCACGGCGCGGACACCGATGACCTCGGCCGCCGTGGCGATGCGCCGCAGCGCGTCGACTACCAGGGCACGTCCGAGTCCGGCACCTTGGGCGCTGCGGTCGACGCCGAGGCGGGTCAGGATCACCACGGGCTGGTGGTAGCGGCCGGCACCCTGCCGCAGCCGCGGGGAGGCGTCAGCCGGGGCGACACTGCCGGCAGCGAGGGCGTAGTAGCCGGTCACGCGGCGATCCGGGTGATCGGCGTCAGCGACGACGTACACGCGGGACAGGCCGGCCCGGTGCGCCTGCAGGGCGTGCTCGGCCAGCCAGACCGACTGTGCTGGCGAGCCACAGTCGAAGCCCGTCACCACGTGTGTGGCCGATAACGGCTCGACGGGCGAGAACCGGGAACTCACCCCTGCGCCTCGCTCGCCAGGCTGTCCAGAACCGTAGGCCCGGTCACCAGTTCCCGCAGGCCGGCAACATCCTGGGCCGGGCGCTGCAGCGCCTCGTCGAACACCCGCCACGCGTCCTCGCCCAGTAGGAACGCTCGCCGATCAGCCAGCACGTCAGCAGCCGCGTCGGTAGCCGCCTTCAGCACAAACGTCGACACACTCGCACCAGCGGCCTGACTGGCCGCCTCCAGCAACGCCTTCTGCTCGGCATCCACCCGCAGGTGCAGCCGTTCCGCCTTCGCACTCATCACCCGAGTGTACGCACAACGTACGCCAGGACGAGGGGCTGGAGCCGAGGCTGGTCCAAATCTGCTCTACATAATCAAGGCCGGCCCGGCTCACGCCGGGCCGCGCGCACGCGCTACAGCCGTTCCGGCCCCGCGCGCACGCCCAACGACAGCGGTCACTCATCCTGCCCCCGGACGATTCACGGGCCGAGGCCGTGACGATCCCTTCACCGACCACCCTGAGCGAGTGGTTCCGGGGATCGACGCCGCACCGCTACGCGGCACGCCACCGCGAGTCTGGTCTCGCGTTCCGACACACCGGACCGTCCATCGATTTGTCTAGATGTAACCCGTTCCTTGACGGCAACCGCGACGGCAACGTGGGGCGACAGACGCGCATTCGGACAGCCAGCGATTACTGGATGTAACTACTGGCCCTGCGTCAGATGATCGCCAAGCCCGCTTCCGGTCTCGCAATATGACGGTCCTGAGCGGCTCTAATCACCCGCCGAACGGCCGTAGTAGAGCAACATTTCCTCACGCACCGGTCCACTCTTAGGAATCCGATACCACCACCCTTCGCGATCTGGCTTCACTCTCCCATCAATCCGTTCTGCATAGCCCTCCAGGTCAGGCTCAGTAAATTTTATGAACCGTTGATCCAGCTCGGCGACAGCCGGCTCAATGCGTGGCCTCAGATCAAGACTAAGAAGAGCCACTCCTTGCGCTATCAGGTCTCGAATGACGAGCGCGGCGACGTAGTCGTGGGCTCCCCAGATCGAGCGATCGTCCGAGGGCGCAAGCAAATCGGCTTCAAGCTTCGACAGGTGCTCCCGCCATGCTCCTACCAGGTCAACTAGACCAATATCCCTACCGGGCGAGGCAGACACAACAGTTTCATTGAGCTGTGCAATATCCGCCTCACTAAGTCGCTCCCGAAGCCACTTGGCTGTATCTTCGCCCATCAGCTCACCTGCCCGGGAAGTATGCCGTACTCTTCCACGGCATGTCGTAGTTGATGATGACCCTAACGCCGTTGTGCTCAAACTTGGCAGCGTTCTGCCCCTCAAGTCGGACCGGGCCAGCGTTCCTCAACGCATCCTCAATTTGACTGCGCCCCGGTCGACCCATCGCCGGATTTCCGCCGCCCGTATGGCCATAAACGAACTCGGTCATCTCGTCTAAGGAATAGTCGGAGCCATGGAAATCAGCATCGCCAGGGGTCTTCTTCCCGAATGGCACCCCACAGAACGGTCCTGTGTTGTGCACCAGCACCGGTGTGTTGCCGGCTACCACATAGTACGTATGGATGTCGGCGACACTGAGGTTGTGGACCCGCCTTGTCTCGTTCCACCGCTTGACCGCAGTGATTTGTATCCACGTGCCGGACGCGGTCTGTAGTAGTTGTCCGGCTTCCAGGTCAACCGCATTGACCCACTCCGAAAGTTCCGGCGACCAGAATGGGTGGTTGTCAGTCGCAGTGATGACTGCCGGGTCATCCGGCTCAGCGACGACGGTCAGCTCAACAAGTTCCTTCTCCCCGCCACTGGCAATGACCGCCTCGACCGGCTTTGCGGCGGTCTCCCCCGTTTCCGGATCTGTTGCCAAGACATAGTCGCCGACTTCAACATCCTCAATACGCTTTGTTGAACCGTCTGCCATCAATACTGCGGTGCCGACCACGAAGCTACTGCAGCGCCTAGCCTTCCTCAGATCGTTCGCACGATCAGTCAATCTAGCACCCTTGCCCGCTGCACCGGCGTAGCCTAGGAAAGGAACTGCCGAGAGCAGGGAGAGACCAGCACCGAGCCAATCGCCTTGAACAGCAGAAACAATCGCACCGCCAATATCACAGGGCTCTCCAACAACCGGAGCAAGGCCGCACAGGAACAGAACTCCATCGACACACCACAAGACACTCGGACATGGTCCGCTGGCGTTGCCATACAGAGGAGGCTGTCCAGAAGGCGGGAGACCGTCTCCCCACGGTGAAGGGGCCGGAGTCGGAGTCGAACTGTCGCGAGATGAGGAGTTCGCCTGACCAACACTAACCGGCGGCATCGGTGTAGTCTGAGGGTTTGGCGCACCGCAGCTGTAGCAGGTTTCATCTCTTGGATCGCCACCAATGGTGTAGCCACCGCCCGCATTTGGCGTCGCTAGCTGATTGCAGCCAAGATCACCACAGACACGTAGACCGCTTGGATCCGACCATGTGATGGGATTACCGTTAGAGTACGAATACCCGTGCATCTGCTGCGGGTCAGTCAAGTCCATGATTGGATCGACAGAGATGAAGCGTCCGTTTTCCGGCTCATACTCTCGCGCACCGATATGCGTCAAGCCGGTCGGATCGACGTCCCCGCCGACGAAGCCCTTCAGGTTCGGCCAACCCGACACACTTCCACGAGGCACACCGTACGGCGTCTGGCGGCGATGCGTGACGGCCTGACCACCGGTCGGGGAGATGGAAATCGACTGCGTCGACTGGTGATCGGTGACCAGCCACTTGAGACCGAAGGCGTCACGCATTGCGAAAACGCCATCGATGTAGCTGTAGTATCGGGTTGCCGACTTCGTCCCCGTTGAAGTCGTGTACCGGATCTCCATTCCGGGCAGATACAAAGTCTTCCCCGACCCGTCACGCCGGATGATCCGATCACCGTCGGCGCCGTACACGAACTCATGCTGTTCGCTGCCGTCAACCAACTCCGCCAAGCGGCCTTCGGTGTCCCAGTCAAGACTCTGAATCCCAGAGGTAGGACTAGGCCGAGACACCGTGTTGCCGACATCATCGTAGCCGTACGAACTGACGCTACTCCCACCCGGACCCGACGAGGTGACCGACTGCAATGCGTGCGGACGCACGCCACCAGGGGCGGGGTACGAATACGTCCGAGTCGTGTCACCACCACCGGCGTGCGACACTTCCGTTAGCCGATTGCCGATGTCGTCAAAAGTCCACGACAGCCAATATGGTGCCGGCCCACCCAACGTCCCCGTACTCGCAGCGGTAGCGCAGTCGTCGGCGGCTGGTGTCCACGCCTCCACCAGACGACGCAACTCGTCGTACTCAAAACACTGAACGTCCGAGGTCCCACCGTCCGGCACGTCAGCAACCCTCGTAACGTTACCAGCCGGATCATAGCTATACCGCACATCAGACACATACTGCGGCGACGTCTCCCGGACAGTAACCGACTGCGTCAACCGCCGAGTCGCATCATCGTAGTCGTACCCCCGATCCACCCACCCGGTGCTGTTCTGCCGGTACCGGATCAGAGTCGGCTCACCCAGCGCCGTATACGTCGTCTCCTGTACATACATGTCGTTGCCGGCGGTCGTGAGCCGCTCGACGAGGCCGGTCACCGCATCGTACACGTACCCCAGATTCTCGTTACCCAGCCCAGTCCCACTTCCGCCAGGGTAGGTGTCCGACGCCGGACTGCCGTCGACCTTGTAGGAGTGCAGGAACGTGTAGATCCCAGCGAGCCCCGTCTCCGCGGCCGGCACGATGTAGTCCTCACCATGCGGCTGGTACAGCTCGTTGTAGCCACGAACCCGCATAATGTAGGCCGACCCGTCGACCCACCGGTTCGCGGTATGCAACCGGCCCTTGCCCCCACCCACCGTGTCATAGGTCCAGGTGGCCCTACGGGTGGCGGTCGAAACGACGTCGTCGTACACGCCGGTCTTTCGGCCGAGCACATCGTAGCTGTATGCCAGCACCTCACCGCTACCGTTCGTCGTGCCGGTCACATCACTGTAGTCGTTGTAGACATGCGTAGTGGTGCCAGCGTCCGGGTCGACAGCGATTTCTTGACGACCTCGAACATCGTAACCGTAGGTCCAGCTGTTCCCCGCTGGATCAGTCACCTCCACCAACTGACCCTTCGCATCGTACTCGTAGCTGGTAGCAGCGAAGGCAGCTGCGGTTGTGGCTCCTTTGTGCTGACGATTCTCAACCGTGCTTCCACGGGCATCAGAGATCATGGTGGTCGGTGTGCCACCGGCCGGCGGGTCAGTGTAGACGCGGTCGCCGCCGTACGAGGTGGTGGTGCGCCACTTCTCGACACCGCTGGACTTGAGGATGACGGCGGTGGTCCGCCCGGCCCGGTCGTACTCGGTCACAGTCTGGCTCTTCGCCTCCCAGTCGTACACCGACCGCAGAGTAGTGCCGGGGTTGACCGAATCGTCGTAGTAGAAGGCGTTGTTGATCCGTGATCTGCCCGCCGCGTCGTAGACCGTCTCGGTGAACACCGTACCGGCACCGGACTTCGCCGGCGTCTGCGTCTGTCGGGGCCGGAGCAGTCCGTCGAAGAGCTCGTAGCTCGTGACGTAGTTGCCCGCTGCGTTCAGCTTGTGCGTGGTGACCGCGTTGACCCCGCCGGTCCGCCGCAACAGGTAGGAGTACTCGATGTGCGGGTCGTCCCCGTCGTCCCGGTCCTGGTTCGGCAGCCAGACCTTGGTCAGCCGCCCCAACGCGTCGTAGGCCAGCTCGGTACGGCGGTTGTTCACATCCACTGCAGCCACCCTGGCACCCCACGCCGGATCGATCTCCTCGGTCGAGATCCAGCCGAGCGGACCGGTGGTAGTGACCTGGGTCAGGGGACCGCCGGTGGACGGCGTGTACCCCGTTGTCGTCTTGTTGTCGCGCACATCCCAGCTCTCGATCACTCGGCCATATGCGTCATGCTCCGCGCGGCCGGACGTCAGCCATGTCGTCGTGCCGCCACCGGTCGGTGCCCAGTCCTTGAGCACCTCGGTACGGGTGACGTCGCCCTTGGTCGGCGTGCCCCCGTACGTCTGGCCGTCGTAGCTGGTCCGGGTATCGCCGATGACGTGCGCGGTGGCCGTCACCGGCTGACCGCACGCCACCGCAAAGCTCTGATCACGCCCGACCAGGTCAAGGATGTTGGCTGCAGTGTTCCGGTTGTAGGTGACCTTCTGGCAGCGTTCGTCGCCTGGCACGTCGGTCGCGCCGTTCGCCGTGACCTCACCCAGGTCGTTCACCTGGGTAACCATCCCATAGCCGTCAAAGGTGTTCTCCACCTTGGTGGTCCGCCAGCCACGACCCTGATCAAGCATGACCGATGCGTAGGCGGTAGCGACGCCCGTGTAGCGGGCATCGACGGTCGAGTCACCGATCGTACGGGTGGCGGTCGCGCTGGACTGCCAGGGCACGTTCACCGTCTTCGAGAGCGGGGCGGTCGTCACCCCGTTGTAGATCACCTGTTCGCGCACCAGCCCAGCCCAGGCGTCCTCGTCGTTGACCGAACCGCCGATCGAAGCCGGCACCTGCACGCTACGCGTACCGCCCGACGGCGACGACCGGTCACCGTGCATACCGCGCAGGAATGTCGTCTCGGTCAAGGTCTGCTGCCCCGGAGCACCGGTTCGCGCACGGACAGTCGAGTAGCCGCGATAATCCGACCAGGTGCGGTAACCGTCCTTGCTGAGCCCGTCATCCTTGGTGTAGCGCCAAGCCGGGTTGCCGAGGTACTCGTAGGCGGTGACCACGTCCACGCCGCCGCCGGTCTGATCGGATTCGGTCACCATCGTGACCAGATATTTGTGGAAATAGTCGGTCTCGGTGCCCCCACCTGCCGCGTCGCTGATGACTGGGTAGCAGCGCAGCGTGTTGGTGTGCGCGGCCGAGGGCATCGGGCCACCCGGCTGGCACTGCGGTGAGGTATAGGCGATCGAGATCCGACCACCGGCTTCGGTCCAGATGTCACTGATTCGCTGCCAGTTCATCGCTGGCTTCCCATCACCGGAGGAGTCGACCCGGTTGGGCAGTTGCAGCCAATCGAAGCTGACCTCGGGCAGACTTATCGACGGGCTGGCGGCGTGACCGGTATGCACGATCGAGTCGAGCCACAGCCCGCGCCGGGTGCCATCTCCGGTCGGCGGGAAGTCGTGGGTCAACGTCCACGAGTCGACTGCGCGATAGCTGCTGCTGCCAGAGTCCCACACCTGGGTCGTCACGGACGCGAGCCGGCTCGTTGACCAGAAGGTCGGGGTGTACAACCCGGCGCAGGTGGATCCGGTGCACTGCTGGTCCCACGGCGTGTCCGGCCAGTTGTTCTCGTCGTGCGTGGCGCACGACGAGGTCACGCACCGGTCGTCGCTGTCGAAGACCACCCGCATGGGCGAAGCCGTGCTGCTGTACACCGTGTCCGTGCCGCCTCGATTGTGGGTGCCGTAATCGATCCGAGCGAGCACTCCGGCGCGGGTGTAGGTCACGGCACTGGCGGCGGTGAAGTTCCGACCATACTTGTTCGTCTGCGGGTCATACCACAGGGACATCGTGTTGCCGTGCGGGTCGACCACGTAGTCGAGGTTCCACCGCCATGCCTGGTTGCAGAAGGACCCGCCGAACGACGACGCGTGGCACGGGTCACCGGAGTGATTGCCGGCGACCGGCACCGTCCAGACCGAGCGGGTCGTTGGCTTGCCGGTCGTCCAGCCGGAAAGCTGGTTAAGGCCGAAAAAGTACTGCACGCCGTCCGCAGCGGTGACCTTCCAGTACTCGTTGTTGTTGTCGTCGTTGGTGGTGTTGGTGAGTCGCTCGACCTTGGAGCCGTCGTCCTGCTTCGGCTTCCAGACACCGCTACTACCGTCGCGGATCAACTCGACCGAGCTGCCGTTGAGCGACAGTACCGCGTTGTCTCGAGCCCAGCACAGGTCCCCCGTGGCCACCGTGTTGTTGGCCCCGCCGTCCATGTCCTGCGCGCACGGACGATAGCGCCGCTCGATGAACCCTGGTGAATACTCGAAGCCCTCACCGATCCAGGACGGCTGGTTGTTGGTCGCTTCGCTACGCCCGTCAACAGCGGAAGAGGAGTACGCAAGGGCCGTGCTGGGTGCCGGACCGCCAAGCGACGGCGGCACACGCATCGGATACGACCAGGAGAAGTCGCCCGATCCTCCGCCAGACGCCCAGGTCGACGATGCCTGCAGCTGAGTAGCGCCATAGTCACCGGCGGCGGACGACGAGTCAGCCAGCAGCGCGACGACGGTGGAGGACCCCGGACGGCCGGCTCGGCCGGAACCGCCCTCGCCGATGGTGATCTCCGCGGTCACCCGCTGATCACCGACGTGGTTGCGGGAGGCCAGCGGGCGTGCACCGCAATTGGCCGCAGCCGGATCGGTCAGCGCGCAGGCTGGTAGCTCGACCAACCGTAGCCGGGTCGACCAGTCCGCGCCGAAAGCGCTGGCGAATCCGGAGTAGTCCACCGAGACGACCACTCGACTCGACCCAGCCGTCCCGTCGATCTGGCTGAGTCGCATCAGGACGCCGGCCCGATGCCAGTCTCGCCGGGTTGTTGCCCGGTCGAGCAGATCGACTCGAATCGGCCCCGGCTCGGCAGTCTGGCTGCCTGACGCCGGGACAGGAGTAAGCCAGACTGGGGCTTCGGGCACCCGCACCTGGGTCGGCCTCACCGGCTGGCCCAGCCGCCGAGCCTGTTCCCGGGTCATCATCGCACCGGCCAGGTCGACCTCGCGTACGCCTGGCTTTGGCCAAACTACTGGCGTTGGCTCGTAGCGTTCGTTGCTGGATCGGTCCTCGCCGTCCTGGCGGGCCGGAACGGCGAATGTGTCCACCACCGACAGCTGATCCGGTTGCAGATTTACCGACGCAGCTGCAGCCGCGTCGCGCGCCGGGGGTGCGACGGCGACCAGTGAAACAGCTACAGCCACTGCGAGAAGCGCCATGCCCGTCTGGCGCGCCCGATGCCGGCGTGTCGCTGGGCGAGGCAGGGTGGTTGACACTACGACCTCCGATACAAGCCGATGTCGGAAGGAGGGGAGTCGGATCATGAGGTGGCGCCGTACAGATTGCCGACCTCGCGGGCACTCACGCTGCCTGCGTAGACCGACACCTGGTCGATGCTTCCGGGGAAGAAGTTGCTCAGGGCCCCGTTCCAGCGTTCCCTGGCAAGCGTGAGGGCACCGGTGGCAGACCACGTCATCGGCGCGCTGAGCTGAACTGGTCCGGTGGTCTGCCCATTGACATAGAGGCTGATGGCACTGGTGCCTGCGTCGTAGACGCCCACCAGATGGACCCACTCACCCGGCACTGGCGTCACCGGCGAGGTCGCCAACGCCAAGGCCGGGCTGTCGGCGGCGTCGCTGCCCCGCATCCAGAAGCCCCATTGCTGGTCACCCGTGTCATAGCCGAGCACGAACGCTTCTACCTGTGCCCCGCCCTGGGCAACCGCTGCCGCGTTCTCTGTCGGCAGCGGATCGGACGGATCGCCGTCGAGTTGCACCCATGCCGAAACAGTGAACGACTGATCGGTCCGGACGACCGGTTGCTCGATCAGGGTGTAGGGGTCGGCCGTGGTCGCATACCCGGAATCGCCGTCGAACCAGGCGGCGTCGTCCTGATCCTGACCGTCAGTAGTGAACGCCGATGATGGTGGAGCAGCGTCCCATCCGCGCAAATAGATGTTGCGGCCCCAGTATTCCAGGTCAAGCGCCTGGTCACACCAGCAGTCCGCAGTGCCGGAAAAATCCCAGAACCCGACCCTGGGCGGGGACAGTACGCCGTTGCTGAACGGGACGCCCGCAGTCGGATCCTCGTTCGTGCCGTATAGATCGTCCGGAACCACTACTCGGTCCCAGATCCGCAGATCTGTGACCTCGCCACGCCAGGTGTCGGTCGGCGCTCCGTACCACAGCGCCCGACCTACCACGAGTGAACCTACAGCCGTCCACGGTGTCGCGGCTCGGCTGGTCTCCGCCGCCAGTTCACCGTTTACATAGAGACGCATGATGCCGAGCTCAGCGTCGTGGACGGCGGCAAGATGCGTCCATTTCCCGACGTCCGCAGCGGTTATCGGCACTACCGAGTCCGCTCGATGGTTGGAGCCGGTGGCGGACGAATCGCCCATCATGAACGACCAGTATGGCACCGGCGGACTACCGAGATAACGGATGCCGAGATAGAAGCCGCTGAAGTCACTGTCGTCCTGACTGACCGCCGTGCGGTTTCCGGTGGTGAGTGCCGATGCTCGTACCCATGCCGTGACACTGAACGACTCAGCGGTATCCAACTCCGGCACGTTCGCCGTCGCGGTGCCATATATGTTGGTGGGCGACTCGGTCACGCTGTCGAAGAACGGAACACTCTCGCCGATCAGTCGGGTGTCGCTCGGCCATGTAACGTCACCCGCAGCGACAAGATCGCCGGAACTTCCCGTGATGTTGCTGAGACCCCGGTTGTTGATGGTATCCATCGGCCAGTGCCCGATAGGCGTCGATGGTGCCCCGACTAGGAAGGAGTAAACGCTGGTCGGGCTCGGCGTGCCGGCGCTGTCCTTGCTGTAGACGTGTAGGGCGTTGTAGCCGTACCGGGGTGGCGTGAGCGTGAGTGTGTGGGAGGCACCCGGGGAAACTGAGACAGTTGTCCCAGGTGGGTTACTCCAGCCATAGACATAGGTGGTCACGTCTGTGGCGCCGGCGGTGAAGGTGAATGTGCCGGATTCTCCGGGACCGCCGTGCGCTGTCGGCCCAGACGGGTAGGTGGTGGAGCTGATCCCCGGGGCTGGCGGCGCGCTGGCGTTGACGGTGAACTGGCAGCTCGTGGACCAGTCGGAATCGGCATGACTGTCGTTGGCACGCACTCGCCAGGCGTACGTCTTGCCTTCGGCCCCCGCCCCGAGATTGAGGGTGACCTCGCCGAAATTGTTGGCTGGACGCGACGGGCCGGTGACCAGGGTGGCTCCGCCACCCACTTGTCTCCACTCGAACGTGCCGACCAGGGTGTCCGATCCGTCCGAGTCGCGATACCGGGCACGCAGCGTCGGCGACGTCGTGCCGACGATACCGTTGCAGGCGACCGCCGACGTGGTCAGTTCGGTCGGGGTACCCGGTCGGGAGTTGTAGTTGACGATCAACCAGCTCTGGTCGACGTAGAACCTCTTCCACCTGTCCTGGTTCCACTCATACTGCCCAGAGGGGTTACAGGCACACAGTCCGACGGTGTAGCCGCTCCACTGCTGGTTGACCGAGTACTGCACGTCGTTGGTCACGGCGGAACCGCCGAACTCGACGTTGACGTCGTCCTGGATCACGCCGCACCCGCCGGCCTCGTTCGCGTTCGCGTCCTGCGCCCCGAGGTAGGCCGACGTTGGAAGTGGACGTGCGCCCCAGGACATCCGCGGTGTGTTGTTGATCCCTGCTGTCCGGAAGAGATGCACCCAGGTTGGCGAGCAGGACCAGGAGTGGTCGAGGCGCATACGCACCTCGGCGGAGAGGATCTGCTTGCTACGAACTGGCCAGATGTTGAAGCGGAAGTAGGACCGGTAAAGGACGTCGTCGTACGGATTCCGCCCAACCCACGCCTGGTTTTCCACATCCCAGTTGTTGTTGCTGTTGTTCGCGTACGCCCATGAGGTGCTCTTGTTGTCGAATGCCGGATCGATGAACACCGGGTAGGTCGTCTCCGGGCCGTTCAGCACCGCCGGGTCCGGCAGGACTTCCAGGTCGCCAGCGACAACGTCCACGTCGATCGCCGCCTTGGCGGCGGCTGGACCGGGGCCGGCAGCGGTCGACGGCTCCGGAGGTTCTGCAGCGGCGGTAACGGCGCCGCGTCCGCCGTCGGTTACCTCGCCGCCGTTTGCCGGGTCGACCGACGAGTCCCACATCGACGCGGTCGGGGTGACCCCGACCGTCCGCCCTTGGGAGTTGGCAAGTCGGAGCCCGCCATCGGGCAGCGGCTCCGGCGCAATGTCACCACCGAGGATGTAACGCACTCGGGCCAAGTCCGGGTGGGCTGCCGCTTGAGCGGTCTTGACCTCCAGGACGTGCTTGAAGCCTGTCGCCGTGGCCATCACATGCAGGTCGACGTCCGGTAGAACCGAGGCGTACACAGCCGTGTCAGCTTGCACGGTCGGCGTAGGAAGCGGATCAGGCCACGACAGGGTGAAGTCTTCTCCGTCGACCTCCAGGGTTACCAGCGGGGCCGTTCCGCCACCGCTTAATGTCACGTCGGCAGTCGTCGCCGCCGGGGCGAGCCGGCCATCCGGCTGCGCCGCCAAATCGGTCGATACCGGCACCCACGAGTCGGTCCCGGTCCGGATCCGCTGAGGCACGACGGCCGACTCCAGCGTGCGGGTGCCGTCAGGTTCCACGTAGACCTGGGAATACTCGTCACGCTCATCGAGGGCCTCGACACGGGCGGCACAAGCACGCGCGATCCGCTCGGCCTCAGCCGACGTGGCGACCTGGTCCACGCACTGGGGCTGAGGCGGTTCGGCTTCCGCAGGCGTAGACGAGAGCACAACCACACCAGCCAGCATCAGCACGATAGCCGCCAGGGTCCGCACCCAACGTCGGTGCGGGGTACTCGAACGGGTCAGGACAGGCGGTGTCACGCTGACATCCACTAAGACTCCCGTGACTTGATCGCGGTCTTGGGGCAAGTTCTGATCGAGGCAGCATCGCTACCGCTGATGCGCCGAAGCGGGCTACGTCAGTGGATGCGGTTCGGTGTCAACCAGGCCGGGACGGGGCCCTGAGTCGGCTTCGATTCGGCTCAGCGTCAGTGCGGCGGCTGTGGCTGCTGCGGTGGTGGTGGCCAGGCTCTGTGGCCAGCGATGTCGTGGACGGCTCGGACGGGTCGGCGGCGTCTGGGCAGCATCCACTAGGGACCCCCGTGGCTATGCGTCATGTACGTCCGACCCTAGAGATCCATGTCCGTATCTGTAAAGGGGGCATCACAATCCGCTACCACAAACCTCCCTCACCGGACATCGAGCGACACAGAGTCATCAGTCGGGTACGACCGGCCACGCGTACAACTCTGACGAAATCCCGTCGACGTTGAGCCGAGCCACCCGTCCACCGATCGACGGAGTTCATAAGTCCACTAGTGACGGCAGGATGGATCGGGTCGAGCATCCCAGGAGGTGGTAGCCATGTCCCCGTCCGTGTTGAACTCGTCCGTACCGCGCCGACGACTGGGCCGGGAGCTGCGTCAGCTGCGCGAGCGGCTGACCCAGCTGCCGCAGACGTCGGTCGCCAGCGAGCTGGAGTGGTCGGCGACGAAGCTGTGGCGGATGGAGCGCGGCGAGGTCCCGGTCCGCTCCGGCGACGTCGTGCTGCTCTGCGAGTTGTACGGCGTCGAGGAGGAGACCACCGAGATCCTTGCCGCGTTGGCGACCAAGACCCGGGAGAAGGGCTGGTGGCACGACTACGCCAGCCTGCCGTCCTGGTTCGAGCTGTACGTGGGCCTGGAGGAGGCCGCCAGCCGGATCCGCGAGTACCAGAGTCAGCTGGTGCCGGGCTTCTTGCAGACCCGGGAGTACGCCACCGCGATCTTCACGAAGGACGTCGACGGCGTGCCCCGTCACCAGATCGCCGACCGGGTCACGGTGCGGCTGGGCCGGGCCCGGCTGCTGACCCGGCTGGAGCCACAGGCTCCGGAGTTCGACATCGTCGTCGACGAGGCGGTGCTGCGCCGCGTGGTCGGGTCGCGCCAGATCATGGCGGCGCAGGTGCGCCGGCTCGCCGACGCCGGCCGGCTGCCGAACGTCTCCGTCCGGGTCCTGCCGTTCTCGTCCGATCTGCACGCCGGGGTGCTGACCGGCGGCTCGTTCACCATCCTGGACTTTCCCGAGCAGTACGAACCCACCACCGTCTACCAGGAGTCGATCACCGGCGCGCTCTTCCTCGACAGGCAGGCCGAGAGCGACCGGTACGCTTGGGTCTACCACGATATCCGGTCGGCCGCGCTGAGCGAGGCCGAGTCGCGGGCGCTGCTGCTGGACACGGCGAAGGAGTACGAGCCATGACCGACCTGACCGGCGTCACCTGGCGCAAGAGCAGCCGATCCAACAGCCAGGGTGCCTGCGTCGAGGTCGCCGACGGGCTGGCCGGCGTGATCGGCGTACGCGACTCCAAGGACCCCACCGGCCCAGTTCTGACCATCTCCCCCGCCAACTGGTCAGCCTTTGTCGCCGCCACCAAGACCGGCACCCTCACCGCCTGACCGCACCCCGCCAGCACGCCGGCGGGGTCCAAACCGCACCTCGGTGGACTCGTCGCTGACCAGAATCGTCCCGCCGGGTAGCGACCAGTTGCCGGAGTCGGCGCGTCGGTGCATCAGCCCCCGACCGCGATCGTCGGTGACGATCGCCGAACCGCCCGGGACGATCCTGTTCGCCCTCGGCGCGGCCGGGTCGCGGTAATAGTCACGCCGGCGGGTCACGACACCTCCCGATGCGGGTACGGAGTGCGGGTCTGAGCCAAGTCGGGTGACTGCTCCCCACGGGAGTCGGCCAACACCTGCGCCAGATCGGTCACCAACCTAACCACCTTTCCCACGATGCTTCAGCGGCGCCACCCCATCCGCCACAGGTCGGATATCAGATGGCGCAAAAATGGCAGCTGCCCATCGATCTGCATTCCACCGTTTTCCCGTATCAATGCAGAGAATCTTGTCAGCGGAATAAACGCCGTTGCGAACGCAATTACACCCCCAAAGACACAACCCGCCACCATGATGCCAATGACCTCAGACGCGACCACCAGCTCCAATATTGCAATCAGGAATAGACCAGCCAGGAAGCACACCAAGAAGCCCCTGATCCCCCAAATCATCATCCTATACATAGTCGTGCTACGATATTCGTTACCATGGAGATCTGACATCGAGTTTCACCACCATTTCCAGCGCTTGATGATCCAGGTTTTAGCTACACCACCCTCACCGAAGGACACGCCCGCACCTCCGGACCCAGGGGTCCGGCAACCCCTGCCCGGGCATACTGGACGGGAGATCCGGGAAGCTGCGCCCCAGGGGTCAACACCTCCCGACGAGCAGCCTCGGCACTCGATTGCGATCCGCATGCCCCGGCGACAGACCGCAGCCCACTGCGGTCAAGCCCGACAGCTCAGGGCCCGGGCCGCCACCTCTTCAGGGCAAAAAGGTCAACCGCGACCATGCCGAACAGTTTTGGCCCACGTTCAAATACGTTCACACCCGAAAAGTTCGTTAATTCTTTGACGCTACGATTCATGGCAATTATTAGCATTTGCACAACAAAGACTCCTATTGCAAATATCACAAACACCACCAGCAATATCGGCACCAGTATCCCAACGGGACCACCGAACACCACCGCCAGAACCAAAACCAAGAGGTCTATTCACAGGCGATCCTGTAGAAGTGCAGCCCGATGACACAGGAGATCGTTTCCG
>NZ_JBHMIP010000048.1:0-19452 GCF_048060245.1 Micromonospora sp. LOL_014 | reverse complement strand
CCGAGGCGGTCCGGGCATACACTCGGCTCTGGGAACGACTCACCGCCGCCGCACTCGGCCCAGTCGAGTCCCGCACCCTCATCCAACAGATCGCAGACGACACCAGAGGCTGACCATGAACACGCCCCACCCCACCTGGCGCAAGTCCAGCCGCAGCGACAACAACGGCGGTGCCTGCGTTGAGGTCGCCAGCATGCCCCGAACCACCGCAGTCCGCGACAGCAAAGACCACACCGGCCCGGTCCTCACCTTCACCACCACCGGCTGGATCGCCTTCATCTACGCGGTCAAAACCGACGGGTTCAACGCCTGAAGCAGACCCATACCCGTACGGCCATCGACTGGTCAGCAGCCACCAGCCAACTACCTTCCGTACGGGGACCGCAAGCCGTACATCGTGGCCGACACGCTCACCGCGCTGACCGGCCCGACCGAGGGCGTGCTCACCCTCCCCCACCATCTGGACTGGTCCGGCAACGCCGAGTACGACCTGGGCCGGCCCGCTCGCCTCGCCAGCATGTACAAGGTGGTGCTCATCGAAGCCGGCACAGTCGACGACCTGAACACCTGGCTCAACGCCGACCTGCTCCGGCGACTCTGGCCCACCCTCTGGCTGCCACCCCAACTGCGGCAAAGCTGGGAGCGCGCCTTTCCCGAGCTCGGCAGAACCGGCACGTACACCGGGTAACAGCGGATGCCGTCCCGAACGACTCACGCGCACCGGACCTGAAAGGCCGATTGGGCTGTCGCAATTCAGCAGGAGGCTACTCTCTGGGTCCTCGGAGGTCGGGAACCGGAATTGACGCCGCCGCACCGTCAGCGCGGTCGGCCAGCAACGCTTCGACTTCACGAGGATCGACCCCGAGCGACTCCAGCGCCGCCGACAGCGGCACGAACAGCCCTTCGGCACGGGAGCGGGCGATCACCGCAGCGTCCTTGCCGTCCCGGAACGCTTCGAGTTCTTCCCACTCGTCGATCCCGACCAGTACGGCCACCGGCCGCTCGTACGTGGTGATGACGACCGGCTCACCGGTGCGCTCGACCGACTCCAGCGCCCTGCCCGCGTCATCGCGGAGGTCTTGCAGCGTGATCCGCTCCACACGGGCACCGTACCGCGCGGTGCCTTGCCAGCCACGTTGGCGACCCCTGTAGATCGGCGGCCACGTTCAGTGGGCGGTCCAGCCGGGTTGGCGGGTGAGGCGGTGTGGCTGGCGGGCCGGCAGCCACCTGGCCCGGCGGGCGCAGTCGGGGCACGGGGCGTGGCCGTGGATCCGGTCCGCCGGGCCGGCGACCGCGGCCAGGTCGGCGACGACCCGCGCCGCGGTCAGGTTGACCTCCGGTGGCACCAGCCACCCGCTGTACTGGAAGCGGTCGGCGATCGGGCCGAGCCGGGCGCGTACCTCGGCGCGGCGGCGGTCGTTCACGATGTCGTAGACGACGAGCACCGGCCGGTTCACCAGCCGGCCCAGCCCTGCTCGGGGAGGACTTCCAGCGGTACGCCGTACCCGGCGGTTTCGCAGTCCGGGCAGGACGGCAGGGCCAGCAGGTGCCCGCCGCCAGTGAACCGTTCGGCGCTGGCGGCGAGCAGCCGGTCCAGGTGCGCGTCACCGATGTGGATGGTGAAGACGCTGTACAGCACCCGTACGCCGTGGCGGCGCAGCAGCGTCGTCAACTGCCGGCGGTCGCGGTCGTCGGGCAGGTCGAAGGTGACGGTCCACCAGCTGGGCTGCATGCCGGTCACCTCCAGCGGAACGGCCGGTACTGCGCCTGCTCGTCGAGCAGCCAGCCGCGCAGCCGCAGCGCCTGGCGGCGTACCAGTTGGTGGTAGGTCGGCTGGTCGGCGGGTGCCGGCCATTCGCGGGCCGGCATGGCCAGCCGGGCCTGAACCCGCGAGATCAGCGCGGACGTCGCGCCGGGTGTCAGGTGGGTGCCGTCGAAGTCGGCGTCGGTCACGGTACGCAGGCCGAGCATCGCCAGTACGGTGCTCTCCAGCAGCGCCGGCCGCCACTCCTCCATCATGTCGAAGGCGAGCGTGGGCCGTCCCCGGCTCGGAGTGTGCAGGAACGACAGGTACGGGTCGAGCCCGGCGGCGAGGATCGCCCCGTGCACGGTTTCCCGCAGCAGCGCCGAACAGTAGTTGATCAGCGCGTTGATCACGTCACGGCGGCTGCGGTCGCGGGCGGCGAAGCCGTACTCGGCCGGCGTCATCACCCGGACAGCGCGGAAGTATGCCCCGGCCGCTGCGCCTTCGATGCCGATCAGCTGCGCCAGGTCGGTCGCGGCGCTGGCGGCCTGCTCGAACTCGGCGAGCCGGGTGACCGCCGCCCACACCGTCGCCGGGTCGCCGCTGCGTTTGGCGCGGCGGCGCAGCAGCGTCGCCTGGTTGGCGATCTTGGCAGGGATGATCGCGCGGGCCAGGTCGAGCCGGGCGGCCGGGTCGCGGTGCCGGTCGAGTTGGCGCAGCCGGGCGGCGATGTGACCGGCGGTGGGTGGTTCGAGCCGGCCGAGCGGTCGGCCGGTGCGGCTGAGCAGGATCAGCGGAATGTCGTGGGCGAGCATGCTGTGCATCGCGTGCGGGGTGACGGTCACCCGGCCGGTGGTGACGACCTCGCCGACCATGGTCAGCGGTGCGGAGGCACGCAGCACACCGTCGCGGTGCACGACGAGCCGGCCGTCGCGCCGGCCGAGGACACAGTCCGGGCCGATCACGTGGAACGCCTTGCCGATCATCGCCGGCTCCCGTTGCTAGCCGGCAGCTTGCCCCGTCGCGGGGTGTTGAGCAGCGGATGGGTCCAGTCCGCGTTGGGCTGCTCGGGCCGACCGTGCTCGCCGTCGAACACCCAGCCGAGCATGCTGAACCCGGCGTCGAACGTGGTGATCTGCGTCTTGTCCGGGTGCAGCCGCAGGTTGAGCGCGGCCAGCTCGGCGCCGATCTGCCGGGCACCGCTGATCGCCGCGTCGAGGTCGAGGCAGAACAGCGCCAGGTCGTCGGCGTAACGCACCAGCCGGCCGTGCCGGCCGTCGACCCGGGCGTCGAACTCGCGCAGGTAGAGATTGGCCAGGGTCGGGCTGATCGGCGCGCCTTCGGGAACACCCCGGACCCGGGTACGCAGACCGGCGGCGGTAAGCATCGGCGCGGTGAACCAGCCGCGTACGATCCGGCTGACCGCCGGGTCGGCGAGACTGCCGCTGACCATCTCGTGCAGGAGCTGGTGGTCGACGCTGGCGAAGAAATCGGCGATGTCCGCGCGGACCACATAACGCAACCCCTTGTCCCGGTACGCGAGAGCCATCGTCAACGCGTCCACCCAGGAACGACCCCGCTGGTACGCGAAACTGACCTCGGCGCGGCGGGTCTCCCACCGGTCGCCGGCGACGTGCAGGAAAGCGCGCTGGGCGACCCGGTCGGCGACGGTCGGAATGCCCCGGTCGCGGCGCTCGCCACCACGGGTGACGGTCATCAGTCGAAGGGGTTGCGGGGTGTATTCGCCACTGCGCAGCAGCGCGGACAGCGACTCCAGTCGTGGACCGAGGTGGTGGGCGAACTCGGCGACGGTCACGCCGTCCGCTCCGGCGAGTGCGGTGCCGGCGGCGACCCGCGACCACGCGGCCCACAACGTCGGCTGGTCAGACATCCGACTCAACAGCCGGGAAGGAGAGGTATTCATGCCGAGATCGGACGGACGAACTCCGATAGAATCGGTGGCATCGACGTCACCGCCGAGATCAACAGGAGCTTATGTCCGGAAATGCCCCTTGCGACAACCTCCGACACGCCCGGGATCCCGGGTAGGTTGGCGGAAAGATCCCAAAGTGCACCTGAGCTGCGAAAACATGCCCCGTGGAGATCATCTAAGGCCCCCCCAAGATCATGATCAACAAGAGGTTGCCCTCGGAGCACCATGTTTGCCCAGCTCAGACCGCCCGACATTTCGGACACGGTCCCCGGACACACGAAAACCGCGCCGGATTGAAACTGGAACCGACGGCGACGATGACATCCACCTGCAGGGTCCCCGGACACACGAAAACCGCGCCGGATTGAAACCGCGAGGACGATGACGGCCCCCGACACCACGATCCGGTTGAGTCCCCGGACACACGAAAACCGCGCCGGATTGAAACCCTTTCACAGCGAACTGTGTACCCCCTTC
This sequence comes from Micromonospora sp. LOL_014, assembly GCF_048060245.1. Classification (NCBI taxonomy): domain Bacteria; kingdom Bacillati; phylum Actinomycetota; class Actinomycetes; order Micromonosporales; family Micromonosporaceae; genus Micromonospora; species Micromonospora sp. LOL_014. The sequence goes on along the minus strand of NZ_JBHMIP010000048.1, from coordinate 15,298 downwards.
TTGACCGGTCCCCGGACACACGAAAACCGCGCCGGATTGAAACCTGCCGCCGTAGCCCGTCACGAAGACGAGCCTCTTCCAGTCCCCGGACACACGAAAACCGCGCCGGATTGAAACTCTCTCGTCGCTCTGAGAGGCCTTAGCGCCTTCGGTCCCCGGCCACACGAAAACTGCGCCCTATTTGGGCAAGCAAAATGCCCGCCGTGGTGTCCGCGAGTGGCGTACCACGACGGTGCAGCAGTAATCCCCGATGCACGCAGCGCGTGATCCCGTCAGGGGATCAGAATCCCGTGACGGGATCACGCGGAGTCGCATCGGGTCTATCGAGAGCCAGCGTCAGGTCGGGCTGGGATCAGGTGTCGTGGTGGCGGGACTCGTTGCGCGGGGCTGGTTCGCCGGGTGACGGATATCGGGATGGCTGGGTGTTCGGGCTCTGCGGTGCTCCGGCAGCGTCGTGGGCCGCTGGAGGCGCGGTCGTCCGGGCCACGGACGGTGGGCCTGCGGCGTCGCTGAGACCGCGTGGCGAGTCCGGCCCGCACGCCAGGCACTCCGGGTCGCGGTCGGCGTCCAGCACCGTCGTTTCGTTCGCCGCCGCGTCCACCAGCAGATACCGCACCGGTGACCTCCACGGCGAGACATAGTTCAGCAGCTCGCCGACGGCGTACCCGGCGATGATCTGGTTGAGGAAGACCACGCTGGGCGTCGGCTCGGCCGGATCGTCGACCCGGTATCCGGCCGCCCGGCGCGAAGCGGCCAACCCGGGATCGAGTTCGGCGTCCACCAGACGCGGATCGTAGCCGGACAGGCAGAGCAGGCACGGGCCACCGGGGCGGACCACCGCCAGATGCCCGCCGGCTTCCAGCCGTACCCGGGAATTGGCTTCTTGGTTGTGGTCGTCGGGCGGCTCCGGGCGGGGTGCCGGCCCCAGCTCGACCCCGACGTCGAGATAGCAGCGGGCGTACTGCACGGCCAGCCGGTTCAACGCCCAGCGTGGCGCGTGCCCGTCGACCGCGCCGACGATCACCTCGGCCGGGCGCACCTGCTGCCAGACGACCGGGTCGAGGATGCTGCCGGCGATGCCGCGTACCCGTACCTGCGGGTTGATGGTCCGGACCGTGCGGGCCGCGACGGTGACCTTGGTCGCCGCCCGCGCCACGTCGGCCGGCTTGGCGCCGACCAAGCGGTTCAGGTTGGTGGCGGTGACCGTGTCCGGGTCGACCAGCAGCAGGCCGCCCACGCCCAGGTGGGCCAGCGACTGGACGACCTGACTGCCGACACCGCCGAGACCGACCACGGCGACGGTCAGCTCGGCGAGCCGGCGCTGCGTGTGCGGGCCGAACGCCCGCACCTGCCGGTCGTAGCGGTCCGCCGGGGTCGGCCCAGTGGCACCGGCCTGCGGGTCCGGCCCACCGGCCGGTGCGGTCAGGATCGGCGTGGTCAGAATCGGCACAGTTTCACCTCGGTCAGGTCGTCGTCGCCGAGCAGCACCAACCGGTCGAGCATCCGCAGCGTCCCGTCGTCCGGGTCGGTGTACGCGCCGGCCACCGACGCCTGCCCGAGCACCAGCGACGCCACCCCGACCGGCGGCGCGGCCGGCATCCGGTCAAGGAACTCGGTGTGCGTCTGGCGCATGTTCTCCACGTCCAGGCCGGAGAACCTGACCGTGTCGTCGGCGAACGGGTGGCTGTGCACGTCGACAAGGGACAGGCCGGTCTCGAAGCAGGCGATCAGCACCTCCCGGGTCAGCCAGGCGGCGACTTCGATCCGTACGCCGTTCTGCACCGACAGCGCGTCGTCCGGGATCGGGATGGCCCGGGTGACCAGCAGGTCGGTGACGGCCCCGGTGCCCCACGGGTCGGTCCACCGGCCGGCGCGGGCCAGCAGGTAGGCGCCGCGTTCGTCGTCGCTGTCGCGCAGATGCCGCCGTACGGTGTCCCAGGTGTCGTGGCTGATCCGCAGCACGCAGGTCATCAGTCGACCGTGCCGAGGTAGGTGCGGATCGCCTCGACGTAGCTGACCAGCGAGTCGAAGCGCGGATCCCAGTTACGCTCCGGGTCTTCCAGGCAGTACCAGCGGTAGCCCAGCTCGGCGTATCGGTTCTTGTAGGCCGAGAAGTAGTGGGCGGGTTGCACGAGCGTGCGGCCGTCGCGGCGGCGCAGGTGGTCGCCGAGGAAGAAGCCGTCCGGTGCGGTCTCCGGGTAGGTGGCCGGCGGCACGATCAGCACGGTGGTGCGGTCCGGCTCCCAGTGCGGCGGCAGCCGGAACTCGGGGATGTGCAGCCAGGATTCGTCGTCGGCGACGGTCAGCCCGGGGTACGCGTACGCGAGCTGGGCTGCTTCGTGGCGGATGCGCAGCCGCCTCGGGTCGAGCGAGGTCATCGCCTTGGAGTGCCGGGCGTGGTGGGTGAACTGCTGCTGATCGGCGACGCGGATCCGCTGGTCGTCGGGGACGATGACGTTGCGGTCGTCGTCCCGGCGGACCAGGACCCGTTCCTGCGGCAGGCCGGCCGCCCGCTTGATGTCGCGGCCGGACAGCATGTCGTCGATCACCGGTACGTCGACCCCGTTGATCCTGATCGTCTTGCCCATGTCGTCCTCCGGTTGCCGGGGTTGCTCCTACTTGGAACAGATGGACGAAGTGGCAGCGCAGTCCACCAGCTGGACGTGTGTGGACGGTCACCGGCCTTGGATCGGCCTCCAGTTGCTACCATCGAGTAACTACACGTATGGTGTTCGCATGAGCACCAGGAGTTAGCCTCACTGGCTGCCGCGACCATCGTCCACGGCTCTTGGGCCGGCGCCCTGGACGGTCGCTCCCCACCACATCACGACACCGGTGTCGTCCGGCGGGCACCCAGCCCCGCCTGCTCATCCACCCCGCTGTTCTCCTGCGTCGCAACGGGAGGCACCTCGATGGACACCGCACTGCGCTCACCGGAAGACCCGCAAGACACGTACGCCTTCTTCTTCCTCGCCGTCGTCCGCGCCATGACCCACCACCTGGGGATGGTCATCGCCCGCACCGTGCACGGCACCAGCCACTGCGTCGACAGCCCGCGCGCCGCCAACCGGTGGCTGCACCTGTGCGCCAACTGCGCCGACGTACGCGACGAGCACATCCGCCGCCAGTTCGACCGACTGCGGCGCAACGCCACCGACCACGGCACCGCCGGCGGCAGCGCCGGCACCGCCGTCGGCGGCCCCAGCCGGATCGAGGAGATCAACCAGGTGGTGTCCTTCCTCTACGGGCCACAGGCGTCGACGGTCGACCCGGACGCCGCCGGCGCGGACCTGCTCCGTTACGCGCACCACCCGGACCGGGCCAACGCCGACATCGCTCCGTGGCTTCGCGCCATCTACTGGCAGTTCGTGCACCAGGACCAGCGCCAGGCCATCGCCGAACTACGCCGCCGGTCGGCGACGGCGCGCGGCATGCACGCCCGCCCCGAACGGGACCTGACCACTGCCCGCTGGGCAGCGCCGCTCGCTGCCGACCCGGTCGGCCTGGACCTGCTGATCAGCTTCGTGATCGGGCTACGCGACCAGGTCGCCGACCCGTGGCGGATCCCGCACGCGGCGGCCAAGCACGGACTCACCGACCAGCAGGTACGCCTGCGTCTGACGGCGGCCGTCGACCAGCTCCGACGGATCAACCCGAGCTTCTACGAGGCGAACGTCGCCGCCGCACTGCACCGCCGCGCCGACCGGCTCGACCCGTGCGACGACCTGCCGGGTGCCCGGCCGATCCGCGGCACCGTCCCGGGCGACCCGGCCGAGCGGTACGCCGACCCCGGCGACACTCCCCAACGGCGTCGCCGCCGCCAGGTGCTGCTGCGGCTGTTGGCCAACCCGGCCGTACGCCGCAGCGGGCTGCCGAAGCTGCTCGCCGAGATGTGCGATGTCGCGCTCGAACGATCCGCCGTCGACCTGGAGAAGTCCTGCGCGCGACGACTGCGGCTACCGGCCGGCATCGCCCGTCGGCGACTGGAAATCCTCGCGGTCCTCGTCGCCGGTGCCGGTGTCGAGTGGCTGGACGATCTCCTTTCGGAACCGCCCGGATAGTCCGGTATCCGGGGAGTGGGTGGGGCGACGGAACCCCACCGCCGCCCCACCCACTCCCCTATTCCGTCACTGTGGACGAGCGAATAGACTGGAGCCCGGCAGGCCCACCAGGGCCACCCAGGGAGGTGATTGGCCCGGAATGCCCGTTGCGACAACCCCCGACACGCCCGGGATCCGGGGTAGGTTGGCGGAAAGATCCCAAAGTGAACATGAGCTGCGAAAACATGGTCTTCGGAGATCATCTAGCCACTTCTCAAGATCATGATCAACAGGAGGTTGCCCTCAGGGGCCCCTGTTTCCGCAGGTCAGACCGCCCGACATTTCGGACACGGTCCCCAAGCACACAAAAACCGCGCCGGATTGAAACTTTCGCAGTGGGAAACCTTGTCCCCATCTGCGTTGGTGTCCCCAAGCACACAAAAACCGCGCCGGATTGAAACGGTTCTGGCCCCGCACTACCACTACCTCTGCGCACGTCCCCAAGCACACAAAAACCGCGCCGGATTGAAACGACTTAACGTCTACCCACTGGCACATGTTCTCATGTCCCCAAGCACACGAAAACCGCGCCGGATTGAAGCCCCGAGGCGAAGGCCGAGGATCCCCTCGCTCAAGCCAAGTCCCCGAGCACACGAAAACCGCGCCGGATCAAAACTCGGTCATTAGATTCAATTGACCTGCACCTCTACCCGCTGGACACAAGGTGAAGATCGCTTATTTGATTCTTGCAATGTCGGCCGGTCTTTTCGGTGCCGTGTTCGGTTCGTGGCTGGGCTGGCAGACGGCAGGGCCGACCACCGACACGGCGGCAGCCCGACAGGTGGCCGCTATCGCGTTTCCCGGCGTCGAGGCGGGTGAGCCGACCCGAAACGGTGACCGGCACGGATTTCCGCCGGCTGTCGACGGTGCCTGGACCATGCTCGTCGGAGGTGACGGCTACGTCGCCGGGACCGTCACAGTGCCATTGCCGTTCGGTCCGGCGTCGACCTCCGACGGCCGTCTGGTCAGCGAGGCGGTCGACCGGCTCACGGCTGCCGGTTGGGATGCCGAGCGATTCCGCGCCAGCGGCGACTACGACGCTTTCACGGCAACCCGGGACGGTGTCGCCGTGCGTCTGTCTGCGCGGGACGCCACGCGCTTCGTGATCGACGTTGGCCGCGCGCGGCCGTGGTGGGTCTGGCCGCTGGCGGTCACCGGATTCCTCGTCGCCCTGATCACCACGTTGCTTGCCCTCCGGCAGCTCGATGCGCACACCAGCGGACGCGCCTGGGTCCGGGTCGTCACCGTCTCCTTGCTCGGAGCTGCCGCCGTCTTGAGCCTGCCCGCTCTGGCGGTGGGTGGGCTGGCCACCAGCCATGCCGCGATCACCGGCGGCGACCCGTGGGCGCCGCCGTGGCTCGGCTTCACGATGGTCGGCCTGCGCCCGATGGCGTGGCTGGCCGGGCTGCTCACCGTCACCGCGACCCTCATCGCCGCTGTGCCACCGACGCGAACGCCGGCGACCGCCCGTGAGCGAGCTGCCCGTACCTGAGCCAGGAAACCCATGATGCTTCCATGGCTTGATGCCTCAGGTGCATCTTGATGCACCTGAGGCATCAAGCTCGACCAGCGATCCCGGCCCGGCGAGGTGACACTGCGTCCGTCAAGCAGAGCACAAAGTCACCAACGGGCGCAGTGGGCGACGACGGCACCGCTCACCACCAGCACCAGCAGGTTGAAGGCGAACGTGCCGACGTATGCATGCCGGGCGGCCACGGCGGTCACGGCAATCACCACCTGATCTAGCCTTGATCTAACCTGGCCTGCACCAAGGCCGCGAGAATGATCGTGACGATCACGACGCTCAGCGACTGGGCGACTTGTGCACGGTGGTGAACACGGCACGGTGATCCGTTCCCCGGCCGTGTCCACGACGGTCGCGAGTCCGCCGAGGGCGACGGCCATCACACCGCCGCCGAGGACGATCGTCCAATCGCCAAGGCTGTGTTTGATCGGGTTGATGAAATGCGAGGTCAGGACGAAGGTGACGCCGAACGTGTCGAGCAGGGACGAAGCTTCGTCAGGACGAGGTCTTCTCAAGGATCCTGTCCGGTGTCGACGCTGATTGTCGGGGACGTCGCGTCACGGTCGACATTGGCGGCGCAGGGCAGCCGTGGGACCGTTTGCCGTCACGACGGAGCTGCGCGGCACCACCTGCCGGTGGTGCCGCGCAGCTCATCGTTGATCAGCTGGCGGTGCAGCTCAGCGAAGACACGTTGTCTCCGCTGTTGCCCGAGCCGATGAAGCCGAACGTCGTGCTGGCTCCCGCGCCGAGCGACCCGTTGTAGGAGACGTTGCGCGCGGTCACGTTGGCACCGCTCGACGTGACAGTGGCGCTCCAGGACTGGCTGACGGTCTGTCCGCCGTTGAACGTCCAGGTGACCGTCCAGCCGCTGATCGACGTTGATCCGGCGGTGACCCGCACCTCACCCTGGAAGCCACCTTGCCACTGCCCGATCACCGAGTACGCCGCCGAGCACGACGGCCCGGTGGGCGGCGGCGTGGTCGGTGGCGCCGTCGTGGGCGGTGCCGTGGTCGGCGGGGCCGTGGTCGGTGGCGCGGTCGTCGGCGGTGCCGTGGTGGGCGGCGCCGTCGTCGGCGGAGCGGTCGTCGGCGGCGGTGTCGTGCCACTACCGCGGAAGGTGAACTCGTCGACGTCGAACAGGTAGCTGGAGCCACCGGTGAAGACGAGGAACAGGTTCTGCGTACCGCTGGGTGGGGTGAGCGTGCCGGTGACGGTGGTCCAGGTCTCCCAGTCACCGGTCGGGCTCACGGTGGCCGTACCGATGACGGGTCCCGACGCCGAGCCGGTCCGCAGCGAGATGGTGCCGCCGGAGCCGGCGGAGGCGACCCGCGCGGTGAACGACGTGGCCCCGGCCAGGTTGTACGGGGTGAACGAGATCCAGTCGCCGTTCTCGATGTAGCCGACCGCGCTGCCGCCGTGGGCGGAGGCCTTCTCCACCAGGGTGGTGCCCTGCTGGTCGCCGTAGTGCTCGGCCTGGCGGGTCCGGGGCTGCAGCACCGTCTGCGCCGAGGTCACCGGGATGGTCTCGCCTACCGGGGTGTACTCGGCGATCATGACTCCGAAGATGTTCGCGTTCGGGTCGTGTTCGCCGTCCTCGGTGGTCTGCAGGGTGCCCGAGCAGCCGGTGGCGCTGGAGATGCCATGGGCGTGGCTGTCGTGCCCGAGCAAATAGTTGACCTTCACCCGGCTGCAGTCGATGGTCGGCGCGTCCGGGTCGGTGACCGTCACCTCGAACGGGATGGCGTCACCGAACTCGAACAGCCGGCCGTTGCTTGGCAGGTCGAGGGTGACCGTCGGCCGGCCCACCCCGATCACCACGCTCGCGGTGGCGCTGCGGCCGGTGCTGTCGCGCACCGTGAGCGTCGCCGTGAATTCGCCGTTGCTGGTGTACGTGTACGACGGGTTCGGCTGCGTCGAATCGGTGCTGCCGTCCGTGGTGAAGTCCCACGCGTACGTGATGGCGTCACCGTCCGGGTCGCTGGTCCCGGCCGAGCTGAACTGCACGGTCAGGGGCGCGTTGCCGGCGGTCGGGTCGGCGGACGCGGCGGCGATCGGCGATCGGCCGCCGCCGGAGCTGTACTCGATGCGGTACACCGCCGAGCTGGCGTCACCGCTGCCCCAGCCGGTGCCGTAGTCGAGCACGTAGAGGGCGCCGTCCGGGCCGAACTCCAGGTCCATCACCTGGGTGCCGGTGTAGTCCGGGAACGGGTCGATCGAGCCCACCCCGCCGGAGCCGGTGACCGTGACCGTCTTGATCCACCGCCGGCCGAACTCGCCGATGAACACCTTGCCGTCCATCGACGCCGGGAACTTCACGTCGGAGGCGAGCGAGGCGTCGTAGTTGTAGACCACGGCGTCCATCGGTGACAGGCTGCCGCAGCACAGCTCCGGCGGGTTCTGCTCGCCACCGTACGGCAGCCAGGCCCGCTGCGACGGCGGCAGCTGGGTGATGCCGGAGTTGTTCGGGGAGTTGTTCACCGGCCCGCCGGAGCAGTTGAACGGTGCGCCGGAGGGGCCGGACGGGAACGTGAAGTCGATGTACGGCGTGTTGTAGTTCGAGCAGTACGGCCAGCCGTAGAAGCCGGGCTGGGCGATGCGTTCGAACGCGACGTGGTTTGCCGGCCCGCGGTTGGGGTCGGCGGTGCTGGCGTCCGGCCCGTACTCGCCGAGGTAGACGACTCCGGTCGCCTTGTCCACCGACATCCGGAACGGGTTGCGGAAGCCCATCGCGTAGATCTCCGGCTTGGTGTTCGCCGTGCCGGCCGGGAACATGTTGCCGGCCGGGATGGTGTACCCGCCGTTGGCGCTCGGCCGAATCCGCAGCACCTTGCCCCGCAGGTCGTTGCTGTCGCCGGCGGTACGCTGCGCGTCGTACGCCGGGTTGCGGTTGGACCGTTCGTCGATCGGCGTGTAGCCGCTGGAGTCGAACGGGTTCGTGTCGTCTCCGGTCGACAGGTAGAGGTTGCCGTCCGCGTCGAAGTCGATGTCACCGCCGACGTGGCAGCACATGCCCCGGCTGGTCGGGACCTGCAGGACCGTCACCTCCGACGACCGGTCCAGGGTGTGGTCGGCGTTGACCGTGAAGCGGGACAGCCGGTTATAGCCGTTGAACGGTGCGAACTGCGCCGCCGAGCCGGTCGACGGCGCGTCGCCGCCCGGAGTGTTCAGCGGCGGCGAGTAGTACACGTACACCCATCGGTTGGTGGCGAAGTTGGGGTCCGCCTCGATGCTCTGCAGCCCTTCCTCGTCGTGGGTGTACACCGGGATGGTCAGCGCCACCTTGGTGTTGCCGGCCGCGTCGGTGTAGCGGATGGTGCCTTCGCGGGAGGTGTGCAGCACGCCCCGGTTCGGCAGCACCGTCATGCCCATCGGCTCGCCGACCTCGGCGACGCCCTTGGCCAGGGTGACCTCGCTGTAACCGGGGGGTGTCTGGCCGGTCGAGCAGTTGCCGGTGCCCTGCGCGGCGTACTGGATGCCGCCCAGCACGTGGCTGCGGAAGTTCGCGTCGCTGAAGCTCTCGTTGGTGTGGCCCATGCCGGTGTACCAGGAGCGGCCACCGTCGTAGCCTCGGCACCACGCGATCGGGTGGTCGCTGCCCATCGTACCGCCGGTGTACGTACTCTCGTCCACGGTGGCCAGGATGTGGTTGTCCGAGCGTGGGTTGGTCCGGTAGTTGTACCACTCGTCGTAGCGGTTCCACGCGGTCGGCAGCCCGGCGGTCGAGGGGTGCGAGTTGTCCTCGATCCGTACGGTGGCGTTCTGGTTCGCCGGATGGCTGGCGAAGTACGCGCCGACCAGGTCGCCGTACCACGGCCAGTCGTATTCGGTGTCGGCCGCGGCGTGGATCCCGGCGTAGCCACCGCCGCCTCGGATGAAGCTCTCGAACGCCGACTGCTGGCTGGCGTTGAGGACGTCCCCGGTGGTCGACAGCCAGATGACCGCCTGGAACCGGGACAGGTTGGCGGTGGTGAACTGGCCGGCGTCCTCGGTGGTCTCGACGGTGAAGTTGTGCTGCGCGCCGAGCTGCTCGATGGCGGCGATGCCGGCCGGGATCGAGTCGTGCCGGAACCCGGCGGTCTTGCTGAAGACCAGGACGGTGAAGTCCGCCTGGGCCTGGGCCGGCGCGGCGCTGAAGCTGATCGTGGCCAGCACCATGACCAGGCAGAGGGCCAATCTTCGGAACATGATTCGGGAGCTCGCTTTCTGTCGTGACAGGTGCGGACAGGCGTGCGCCGAATCACGCCGCAGGGGATCGACTGGAGCGGGGACGCTGGCTGGCGATGCTCGAGCCACACGCGCACCACGGGCGGGCCCGCCAGGGCGGCCCTGCTCACCTTCGCCCGGAGCGAAACACGATGCCGGCTCCAGGTCACCGCGTCGCCATCGAAGGCCGTCGTTGCGACCCTATGGGAGCCACAAAATGGAAGTCAATGAATCTGTCGCAGCCAGACATGCCCCGGCGGCACGCCCGCCGGGATCACGTCCTTCCATTTCGACCTTGGTACGTCGTAACCTCTGTCGATGGAAGCGCTCCCACGACTGCCCAACCCACGACAGGAGAACCTCTACATGCCGTCGATACGGATACGGTGGGCCGCCACAGCGGCGGCCGGCCTGCTACTCGGGGCGGCCGCCGCCGTCCCGACCATCCCCGCCACGGCAGCCGCCGCCCCACCGGCTGCCCTCACCGGCACATCAGCCACCGAATCAGCCGCAGCCGCTCAGGCCGTACCGGCGAACGACTGGCTGCACACCGATGGGAACACGATCGTCGACGAGGCCGGCAACCAGGTGTGGCTCACCGGGGCCAACTGGTTCGGCTACAACGCCACCGAGCGGGTCTTCCACGGCCTGTGGTCGGCCAACATCGAGGCGGTCACCCGCGCGATGTCCGAGCGTGGCATCAACATCGTCCGGGTGCCGATCTCGACCCAGCTGCTGCTGGAGTGGAAGGCCGGCCAGCCGCTGGCCCGGCCCAACATCAACGCGTACGTCAACCCCGAGCTGGACGGGCTGAACAACCTGCAGATCTTCGACTACTGGCTGGACCTGTGCGAAGAGTACGGCCTGAAGGTCATGCTGGACGTGCACAGCGCCGAAGCGGACAACTCCGGGCACACGTACCCGATGTGGTTCAAGGGTTCGATCACGCCGGAGCTGTTCTACCAGGGCTGGGAGTGGGTGGCCGAGCGCTACCGCGACAACGACACGATCGTCGCGATGGACATCGAGAACGAGCCGCACGGCACCCCGAACGATCCGCAGCGGGCCAAGTGGGACTCCTCGATTGACCAGGACAACTTCAAGCACGCCTGCGAAACCGCCGGTCGGCGGATCCTGGCGATCAACCCCGACCTGCTGATCCTCTGCGAAGGCATCGAGGTCTACCCGCGCCCGCACGCCGACTGGGACTCCCCCAACACCAACCCGGACCGCAGCCCGAACTACTTCTACAACTGGTGGGGCGGCAACCTGCGGGGCGTCGCCGAGCACCCGGTCGACCTGGGCGCCAACCAGGACCAGCTGGTCTACTCCCCGCACGACTACGGCCCGCTGGTCTACGAGCAGCCGTGGTTCCAGGGCGAATTCGACAAGGCGTCGCTGACCGAGGACGTGTGGCGGCCCAACTGGCTCTACATCCACGAGGACGACACCGCGCCGCTGCTGATCGGCGAATGGGGCGGCCGGTACGGCCAGGACGCCCGGCAGGACAAGTGGCTGCACGCCCTGCGCGACCTGATGATCGACTACGGCATCCACCACACGTTCTGGTCGCTGAACCCCAACTCCGGTGACACCGGTGGCCTGCTGCTCGACGACTGGACCAGCTGGGACGAGGTCAAGTACAACCAGGTGCTCAAGCCGGCGCTGTGGCAGCACGACGGCAAGTTCGTCAGCCTCGACCACCAGGTGCCGCTCGGCGGTGCCGGTTCCACCACCGGGATCAGCCTCGCGCAGCGGTACAGCGACGGTGGCGGGGACGACGACGTGACCGCGCCGACCGCCCCCGGCCAGCCGACCGCCAGCGACGTCACCGCCGAGACGGTGACGTTGACCTGGGCGGCGTCGACCGACAACGTCGGCGTCACCTCGTACCAGGTGCTGCGGTCGACCGGCGGTGCGCCGGCCACCCTGGTTGCCACGGTCTCCGGCACCACGTACACCGTCTCCGGACTGACCGCCGAGACCAGCTACACGTTCACGGTGCGGGCCCGCGACGCCGCCGGCAACGTCTCGCCGGCCTCACCGGCGCGGACGGTCACCACCGCGGCCGACGACGGCGGCCCCGGCGACGACGGCTGCACCGCCACCTACACGGTGACCAGCAGCTGGCAGGGCGGCTTCCAGGGCGGCATCGAGGTGCGCAACACCGGCACCTCGGCGATCTCCGGCTGGACGCTCACCTGGACCAACCCGAGCGGTACGTCGATCGGGTCGCTGTGGAACGGCCGGTTGACCACGTCCGGCGAGGTGAACACGGTACGCAACGAGCCGTACAACGGGGCCCTCGCGCCGGACGCCGCCACCACGGTCGGCTTCGTCGGCTCCGGGCCCGGCACCACACCGACCGACCTGAGCTGCACCGCGTCCTGAGCAACCCGAATTCGGACCAGATCCGGACCCGATCCGCTGCCCGACCCCGACCGGGTCGGGCAGCGGATCCCCCGGCCCGCTGGCGCCGGTCTGATTGAGTGGGGTGCACTCACCGACCACACCAGACCGAGAGGGTACGCCGGCCCGATGCCCACCCAGATCGTCGTCTCCCTGGTGCCGACCGCCGCCACGGCGGTACCGCCACCACACACCGGCCCGGCCGTCTACGCCGCGTTCCTCAAAGCGGTCCGCGCCGTCGACCCCGAGCTGTCAACGATCATGCACGACAGCCCCCGGTACAAGCCGTTCACCCTCAGCCCGGTCCTCGACGAGCAGGGCCGGACATCGTCGACACCGGGGCAGCCGGCCCGGATCGTGGTCGGCCTGCTGATCGACGCGTACGCCGCCCCGGTGCTCGCCGCGCTGCACCACGCAGCCGGGCATCAGATCGCACAGACCCGGTACCGCACGGTCGACGTCGCCGTGCGCGCCGTGTCGTACGCCGAGCTGGCCACCGGCGCCGACCCGGCCGCCACCACCTGGGCGTACGACCTGCTGACCCCGGTCGGGTTCGCCACCGGACGCGGGGACGGTGCCCGCCGCCAGCGCCCCTGGCCGGACGCGGAGCGGGTGTTCACCAACCTGACCCGGCGCTGGGACGCGTTCGCCGGGGAGGTGGCGTTGCCGACGTCGGCGGAGCCGGCGGTCGTCGACCATCTGGAGGTGGTCGACGCCCAACTGCGGATGGCCACGCACCTGGTGGAGCCGGGGCAGCGTAACCCGGAGCACCGGTTCCGCCGGGGCACGGTCGGCTCGGTGACCTTCCAGTTGGCGGAGGCGTCGGGGGTGCCCGGCGACGCGCGGCGGGCGGTCGACGCCCTGGCGGCGTTCGCCAGCCACGCCGGTTTCGGGGACCGGACCGCGATGGGCATGGGTCACGTCCGGCGCAGGCTCAGCCCGCCCCCGCAGCAGTGATCCGCTTCGGCTCATCGGCCTGCCCCGCAGCGGGTCGGGTCGACCAACCGCAGCGGATCAAGGTTAGCCGGTGACGACCGTGGGCCGGGTCTGCCGCGTACGCAGCAGACCCGGCCCACATGGTCAGGACGAGGTAGGACGTCAGTGCGAGTAGCCGCGCGTGGCGATCCAGTGCGCCAGGGTCTCGGTGCTCACCCAGTAGTGTTCGGCGCCCAGAAAGGCCGGGTCGGCGATCTTGACGGCGTCGCCGCCCTCGCCGTAGCCGACCACGGTCACGTAGTGCCCGCCCGGGTACGAGTGGGTACGGCCGTCGACGTCGCTCGCCGTACCGATGATGTTGGCCACCACGGCCCGGCCGTCGTCCACGGTCGCCCGCACGTCGTCGCGCAGCTGATCGATTTGCGCCTGGCTCGCCTTGGCAGCCTCGATTGCGGTGGTCTGGTACTTGTTGTCTCCAGTGAGCTCGTTGAGCACCCGGGTGGTGTCCTCGGCCGAATCAGTGCCGGCGACCGTGGTGCCCAGCCTGCTGGCCACCTCGTCCTGCGACAGTTCGTGGCCCTGCGCGGTCAGCGCGATCCGGGTCGCGGCCGGCCCGCAGTAGTAGAAGTTCAGCTGCCGCTCGTAGCGAGTGTCCAGCAGCCGGCCCTCGCTGGACCACCCGCCCTGGTCGGAGCTGGCGGAAGTGGTGGTGAACCTCGCGGTGTCCGAGGCCGGGGCGGCCTGGTCTGCGGCAGCCGGACCGGCCACCACACCGCCGGCTACCAGCAGACCGGCGACGGACAGTGCGGATCTGTGAAGAACGGTGGTCATCTGCGGATCTCCGTTCCGGGAGGGCGCGGAAGATCCGGGCATTGATCGTTTGGCAGAGGCCCGGACCCCGCGAACGGGACATACGGTCAGTCGGTGCCCAGCACGGCGGTCAGGGCTGATGCGACGCCCATTCCCGACCGCGCGGAACGCCCCGCGTGCGGATATCACAACGACGCGTACGCCAGCGGGACGCACCGGGTAACAACCGCAGCGGGGCGGCCGACATTCCGCCGTCCCGCCGATCAACCGGAGATCAACCGCCGATCGCCGTTCGCTCGGCAACGTCGTTGAAATCTGGTCCTCGAGCGCGAGCAGCGTCGAGCGATCTTCATGGACTCGGGGAAGCTGACCACGTACCGCCCGGTCCGGTGGTAGATCACCGCGAGGGTGCCCGGAACTGCTGGGCGATGGTGTTGGCAAGATCGGCGGGGATGCCCAGCGCCAGCGTCACGCCGCCGTCGAGCCCGGCGCCGGCGGCCAGACCAGCACAGTAGTTGATGTAACCGTTGATCCCCATCGAGTCGACTCTTCCTTAATCTTGAACCCGTCGAGATTCTTGTGGACGAACTCGAAGGACTTCGCCGTCGCACCGGCAAGATTTGTGTTCACCACGACCACCTGACCCGGAAGGCTTGTCGTCAGACCATCGGATGCCAACGAATCGTTTGGCAACTCGACGGTATTCGACCACGAAGCCCGACGGCGGGAGTGGTACGTACAAGCACGACAGTCAGCCGTACCGTCGGCACCGCCGAACCGGGCGGGTCGCCCCGGCGAAGGACCAATGTCGGCGAACCGGAAGTACGTCGTGAGCGTCGCGTCGCCCAGCTCTTCGAGGATCAGCCCCCGGGTGGCGGAGTGCTGCAGGTACGCCGACGCGCTGCTGATCGCGTACGACGGTTCCCCACCGGCCCGTTCCACGACGCCGATCGAGAAGCGCTGCCGCAGCTCAGATGGCACGCAGTCCGCCGCGACAACGGTCAGCGGGTCCGCTCCGGATGCTCTGACCTGCCAGCATGCGTCGGAGTCGTCCGGATTCGGTTCGGCGGCGCGGATCCGAAGAGTCTCTGCCCCGGCCGGTTCGATGACGAACAGCCGTCGTCGAGCAGCGACACCGCCGGCTCGAACGCGTCGGTACGCACGATCGCGACCTGGCGGTCCCCGGGCAGCAGCGGATCGTCCCCGACGGAGGCCGGCGCCCCAGTCGGCGCCCCAGTCGGTGATCCGGTCGGGGCAATGCTGCGTAGCTTAAGTTGATCTTGGGGTGTGGCCTGCGGTTGTGTGGCTGCTGTCG